>JBFICQ010000020.1:0-24744 GCA_041581895.1 Polyangiales bacterium
GAGTCGAAAACGTCGTATTCCTCGGCGCTCAGACCGATCATCGGGCACTCGAGGGGGGGAGGCGCAGAGCCGGTCGTGGCGGCGGCGCCGCTTGGCGAGACCGATACGATTTCGACGAACGCGAGCTCTGCCGACTCTGGCTCCGCCAGGTGCCCGAACGAGCTCCTCAGGCCCTGAGGCAGTCCGGCGCCGAGCCAAACCCTTCGTCTCGATTCGCATTCTTGGGCGGCGCGCGCGAGCACGCGGCGTATATCAGCTTCGTTGGCGTGCGATGACATCGGTGAAGCGCCGAAATAGATATCGCGAGTCATGAGGCCCGGCGGCGGCCTCGGGATGGTATTGAACGCTGAACGCGCCCGTCTCGAGATGCGCGATGCCCTCGCAGGTGCCGTCGTTGAGGTGCAGGTGGGTCACACTACATTTGCCCTCGAGTGAATCGACATCGACGCAAAAACCGTGGTTTTGGGTGGTGATTTCGACGCGCCCGGTTTGGAGATCTTTGACGGGCTGATTGAGCCCCCGATGGCCAAATTTGAGCTTGTACGTCTCGCCCCCAAGCGCCAGGCTCATGAGTTGGTGCCCCAAGCAAATCCCGAAAACCGGGCGCTTGCCCAGGAGGTCTCGCACTGTTTCGATTCCCTGGGTCACCGCCGCCGGGTCGCCGGGACCGTTCGATAGAAACACACCATCCGGGTCGTGTGCCAGAATCTCATTCGCCGTCGCGGTCGCTGGGACGACGGTGACCTTGCATCCTTCGTCGACCAAGCAACGTAAGATGTTGAGCTTCACGCCGAAGTCGACCGCGACCACATGCCATGACCGCGGCTGCTGGCGGGTTTTGGCCCCGCTCCAAACACCGCTGCTCTCGGTCCACTCGAAGGTTTCTGTCGTGGTGACCTCGCCAGTGAGGTTTTGGCCGGTCATTGGAGGCGCCGCTTTGGCCCGGTCATGGAGCGTTGCCGTGTCCTCGGGGCCCACGGCTGCCATTTGCGCCCCTACGTCGCGGATGTGACGGGTCAAAGTTCGAGTATCGACCCCAGTCAGCCCAACGATGCCTTCTTTCTTGAGATACGCGTCTAGTGACTGGACCGCCCGCCAGTTGCTGGTGATTTCGGAGAGCTCGCGAACGATGAATGCGCGCAGGGCAGGGCGTTTGGCCTCTGCGTCTTGCAAGTTGATGCCAGTGTTACCGATTTGGGGTGCGGTCATGGTGACGATCTGTCCGCAGTAAGACGGATCGGTCAGGACTTCCTCATAACCGGTCATTCCCGTCGTGAAGACGGCTTCGCCAACCGCAGTCCCCGGTGCTCCAAAGGCACGACCGGCAAACCGTGTTCCGTCCGCGAGTACGAGGTGTGCTTCCTTCATGATCGTTCGAGCTCGTAGGCGACCGCGCCTGCAACGACCGTCATGGTGGGACGGCCCCTTAGCTCGCGGCCAAGCCAGGGTGTGTTGTGCGACTTGGAGCGTAGCGCCTCTTCGCTAGGAATCCATCGAAGGTCGGGGTCGATGACGGTGACGTCCCCGGGCCTGCCCTCCCGCAGCGATCCCCCCTCAAAATCCGGAATGAGACGCGCGGGTGCTGCCGAGAGTGCCTCCACGAACCGAAGGGGCTTGATCACGTCGTCACGCACCAGCTCAAGAAGCGAAGCGATCGCTGTCTCGAGCCCATTGATGCCGACAGACGCAGCCTCGAACTCGCAGTCCTTTTCGAGGTCGCTGTGGGGTGCATGGTCCGTTGCAATGCAGTCGATCGTGCCGTCCGCGAGCGCTTCGAGCAACGCTTCCCGGTCCTCCGCGTCTCGAAGCGGCGGATTGACCTTGCAGTACGTATCGTAGCCGAGCAGTGCATCGTCGGTGAAGAGCAGATGATGGGGGGTCACTTCCGCCGAAACCCGAAGGCCTCGTGACTTGGCTTCCCGAATCAAGCGCACGGCGCCGAGGCTCGAGATGTGCGCGACGTGATAGCGGGCGCCTGTGAGCTCCGCGAGGATCAAGTCGCGTGCGACGATGATGTCTTCAGCGGCACGCGGCCAACCGCGAAGCCCGAGTTGGGTCGACCTCGCTCCTTCGTGCATCTGCGCATTTTCGGTCAAATGATGATCTTCGCAGTGTTGGCTCACGAGCAAGTCAAACGTGCGGGCATATTCCATCGCATGCCTCATCACGGCTGCGTTCATCACGCAAAGCCCGTCGTCGCTCACACCGATGGCGCCTGCCTCGCGCAAGTCTGCCATTTCAGTGAGCTCCGTACCTTTCTGCCCTTTGGTAACGGCTCCAAAGGGAAGCAGTTGCGTACCGCCCGCTTCCTCTGCGCGTGCCAGCATCATCTCGGTGATGGCTCGGTTGTCGTTGGTCGGATGCGTATTCGGCATCGAGCAAACCGCGGTAAAGCCACCGGCGGCGGCGGCAGCCAAGCCCGAGGCGATGTCCTCTTTGTACTCTTCGCCGGGCTCGCGCAGATGGACGTGCAGGTCCACGAGCCCGGGGCACACCCAAGAGCCGTCGACGTTGATGATTTGGACGTTCTCGCCGCTGGAGTATCCGGCGCCGGCATCGCGCCCCACCGCCTTGATGCGCCCCTGCTCGATAACGACGTCGGCGGTTTCGTCGCGCCCCGAGGATGGGTCGAGAACCCGCCCACCTCTGAGGATCAGAGGAATCGGCGGGGTCAGCTTCGTCAACATACGGGTCCGCGCTTACGTGACGGGCCCAAACCAGTCAACCCGTTAGCCGGCCTTCCGATGGAGCTCGTCGTCATCCTGTGCCGCGGCGACGGTGCCCACCGAAGAGGCAACCTTCGCTTGTGCTTTCTTCTCCTCGACACGCTTCTTCATCGTCATGACCTTTCGGTAGACCGATGCGAAGTCTTTGTTGCGCGTTGCCATGTTCGGAGTGCCACCGCGCAAGAGGGTTTGCAGGATGAATTCGAGAACTTGAATCTCGCCTTCGGAGAAACTGTTGCTGATGCGCATAGCTCGGATCTACCACCGGTGTCGATGCATGACAATCAGTGACGAGCGGTGTAGGGCCATATCCTGTCATGCAAGTCCGAGCTTTGTTTTCTAACCTTCGAGAATTCCGAAGTTTCTAGCTTAACCTATCTGATTATCACCGATCGCCCAGTTGCCGAAAGGACAGGATGGACGGTTGACAAGCGTGCAGGAGTCGACCCGCTCGCAGCGGGCCGCTGGATGTCCAGGGAGAGAAGGCGAATCAGGCGTCTGCGGCGGTGACGCGGACGACTTCGTCGATCGTCGTGACGCCTTGCAGTACCTTCTGGAGGCCCGCCATGCGAAGCGTGGACACGCCCTCGCGGATCATCTCGTCTTTAACCTCAGCCGTGGAGCCGCCCTGAAGCACGATTTCACGCAGGCGCTCGGTGAACGGCATCACCTCGTAAAGCGCAACTCGCCCCTTGTAGCCCGTGTCGTTGCAGACCTTGCAGCCCGAGCCCCGAAAAGCGACGACGTTCGGAATTTCACCCTCGGGAAAACCAACGTCGAGGAGCACCTGTTCGTCGGTTGGCACCTGGACCTTGCACTCTTGACAGATCTTGCGAGCAAGGCGCTGGGCGAGGACGAGGTTCACCGACGCAGTGACGAGGAAGGGCTCGACGCCCATGTTGAGCAGACGTGTGACGGTGCTCGGCGCGTCGTTGGTGTGTAGGGTCGAAAGGACCAAGTGTCCCGTCAACGCGGCTTTAACAGCGATTTCCGCGGTTTCGAAGTCTCGAATCTCACCGACCATGATGATGTCGGGATCCTGACGCAAGAACGAGCGAAGCGAGGCCGCAAAGTTCAAGCCGATGTCCTCGTGCATTTGCACCTGGTTGATACCCATCAGGTTGAACTCGATCGGATCTTCGGCCGTGCTGATGTTGGTTTCGACGTCATTGAGATCCGACATGGCAGAGTAGAGTGTTGTCGTTTTGCCCGAGCCGGTTGGTCCCGTGACCAATACCATCCCGTACGGCTGATGAATCGCGTCGCGGAAGTCCGACAGAGGCTTCTGCTCGAATCCGAGCTTCGTCATGTCGAGCTGAAGGTTCGACTTGTCGAGAAGACGGAGAACGATCTTCTCGCCCCAAAGTGTCGGTACGGAAGAAACGCGATAGTCCATCTCGCGGCCTTTTCCGAGCTTGAGCTTGATTCGGCCGTCCTGTGGGAGTCGTCGTTCCGCGATGTCCAAGGAGGACATGATCTTCAGACGAGAAGCGATGGCGTTTTTGAGTTTGATGGGCGGGGTCATCTCCTCGTGAAGCACGCCGTCCACGCGATACCGAACCCGCAGCACTCGCTCGTAGGGCTCGACGTGGATGTCCGACGCGCCCTGCTTGATCGCGTTAAGCAAAATCGCGTTGCAGAGCCGTATTACCGGAGCGTCCTCGCTGGCTTTCTCGAGGTCGAGAAGGTCTGCGTCGTCATCATCAACGGCGACTTCGATCTCAGACTCATCGAAGCCCTCCATGATATCTTCGTAGGAGATCTCCGGCTGCGCATATGCCTTCTCCAGCGCCGCCAAGATCGCGCTTTCCGAGGAGACGACCGGCTCGACGTTGTAGCCGGTCAGGAACTTCACGTCGTCGATTGCGTTCAAGTTCGACGGATCGGCCATCGCCACGATCAAAGAGCTGCCCGCACGAGATACGGGAATGATCTTGTGACGCTCACAAACTTGCGGACTGATCAGCTTGAGGATGTCTCGGTCGATCTCGTACTCGGAGAGATCGATTGCCTGCACGCGATACTGCTCACTCAGGAAGTCCGTGATCTCCTGATCGGAAATCGCACCCAGTCGCGCGAGCGCGTAGCCCAGGCTGATGTTGTTATCCTTTTGCTGCTTTTGCGCCTCGCGCAGCTGTTCGAGGCTGATTCGCTTTTCACGAACGAGGAGCTCACCCAGTCGATTTCTACTCATGGCCGTTACTTCCCCCAGCGAAATACAGCATTAGTATATTTATTCACAAAAATGAGCCAGACTCAAGTGCCGGTGGAGGGGAGCCTCGCGAGGCGCCTATTTCAGGGAGGAACGGCATTATGCGAGCTACCTCACCTTGGGGAAAGCCTCTTTTGAGGCGTCCTGGGGTTTCATTGAGGTTTTGCGTGGTTCCGCGCCCTTCACGTGGGGTCGATCCGCTTGCCGCCCACCAAGACACGGGGTAGCCCGGCCGAGGTGGCGAAGCCAAAAAAACAGATCACGGCGGCTCCTCGAGACGCGGCGGAGGCCCTTCGTGAGCTCGAGCAGCCCGCGATGAACTGGAAGGTCATCGGGCTGTTTGCCCTGGCCCTACTGGTGGTTTGGGTGATCGGTGGGATTCTCATGCCGACGATCGGCTACGTCGGGCTGATTGTGGCCGGTGTGCTGACCGCGATCGCAGCGGGGTTTCTGATTTGGATTTGGAGGCTCACCCGAAAATCGGCCGACATCGCTGCGATTCTCAAGAGCGCCACCGACAAGGAAGGCCGCGCTGCAGCGCTGGAGCAGCTGCGGGCTCGACAAGCCCCAGGCGGCAAAGACGCGTTGAACGCGATCGCTCAGGCCCAGCTAGTGGCGCAAGAAAACCCCGGGGAGGCCATCAAGATTCTCGAGGCCATCGATCTCAAAAAGGCGCCAGCGCTCGTTCATGACGACGTGCGTGCAAACCTCGCGATGTTCTATCTGATGACCGGCCGTGCGCGGGACGCCCGCGAGCTGGCAGATGAAATTCGCCTCGATCGGCAGCCGCAGGCCAAAGCCAAGGCGATGTACGCCGCGGTCGTGGCCGAAGCGTTTGCGCGCACCGGGAAAGCGGAAGACGCGCGAAAGCTCCTCGAAACCTACGACCCGGAGGACAAAGAGTTCGGACAGGTCGCAGGAATGCTCTTGCGCGCGCAGGTCTATACGTACATGGCGACCAAGAAACGCGGCCGCGCCAAAGAGGCGATGGAGCGCCTTTTCGAAGTGGATCCGAACATGGTGGCTGCTTTCGTCCAGCGCGGCACGCGTCCCGAGCTGAGCCGACTTGCCAAGCAAGTCCTCGCAGGGGCGGGCGCGCTCCCCAAACAGAAAATGCGCGTGCGCACCCGCTAGGAGCTCGTGACCTCGCGCACTTGGACAATCCGAGAAGTCGTCGAATGGACCGCGACCGATCTTGCCTCGAGGCAGATCACGACGGCGCGGCTGGATGCGGAGCTGTTGGTGGCTCAGGCCCTCGGCATCGATCGAGTGGGTCTTTACCTGGACCTTAACCGCCCCTTGGTAGACGACGAACGGGCGGCAATCCGCGCCTTGGTCAGTCGGCGTCGAGACCGCGAACCGGTCGCCTACATTCTCGGTTACCGGGATTTCTACGGGCGTCGGTTTGCAGTCGACTCGTCGGTGTTGATTCCACGGCCGGACACCGAAACCCTGATCGACCAGGCCCTCGAGCTCATTCCGGAGGATCGCCTTTTCCGCGTGCTCGATGTGGGAACCGGTAGCGGTGCGATTGCATTGACGCTCGCCGCCGAACGGCCCCTCGCGTCGGTGACTGCGACCGAGGTGTCCGTGGATGCCTTGCGTGTCGCCTCAAAGAACGCGGCCGCGCTACGCCTGGGGGATCGGGTTCGTTTCCTGCGGGCAGATCTCGTGGACGAAGGCAACGAGTACGATCTCGTGGTTTCGAATCCGCCGTACGTCGCCCGTGCACAAATGGCGGAGCTCGAGCCCGAAGTTCGGGACTACGAGCCGAGTCTAGCGCTCGAGGGGGGCCAGGACGGCCTCGACGTCGTGCGAGCGCTCCTCCGGGCTGCCGCGGGGGTCACGCACCCCGACGCACAGATGCTGATCGAGGTCGGCGAAGGTCAAGCTGCCTCAGCACTCGCTTCTGCCGAGCGGAGCAACGCTTGGACGCCGGTTGGCACACATCTCGATCTCAACCGGATCGAGCGAGTCGTTCACCTGCGTCGCACCTGACGAAGCCACACTTCGGCGAAGAGCAGCCCGAGGGCGAGTGTCAGAAGCCATGGGGTGAGTGGCTTTTCGAACCCACGCAGGCTGACTCCGCCACTATCGAAGTCGGTAGCCACGTTGGGCAGCTCGCCCGGAACGAGGTCGCTCTCGCCGCTCGGGGCATTGACTACGAACGCGAAGCGAGGACCATGAACTCCATTGACCAGCACTCGATAGGCGCCGATTTCGGCGGTCTCTCGAAACGCCACACGATCGGCTTGCGGCAAGTCCAACGTTCGGCCTGATGGCGTGATCACTTGAATGCGCTGACTTCGGGTCGACCCCGGGAGCGAGACGGACTCGAAGGGCTCCACCGAGTGCTCCGTCCGACCAGCGAGTCGGGCGAGAGTCTGCAAGACGAAAGGAACGAATGCGGGCTGGTACGGGAGATCGGTCCATGCGTCGTCGATCGTCGTCGCGAGCATCGCTACACGCCCGCTGCGATACCGGTGCTCGACCATTGCCGGAGAGCCGTCGCTGAACCGCGCGGTCACGACGGCATCGAGCGATGTCTCGTCGATGGGTGCGCGGCCGTTCACCGTCACTTGGGCGAGCTCGGGCAGGTCTTTCGACCGTAGAGACAGCAGGCCGTCGTCGGTCCGTGTAGCGGTGTATCGGCCGGGCAGCAGGTCCCGAAGGACGCTTCCATAGCCGCGCGGATTGATCTTGTTCCCAGCAGTCACCCAAAGGCTGCCTCCGCCCGATACGAAACGCCGCAGAAGCGGTAGCCAGTCCGAATCCAACGTCGCATTGGCCAACACCACCACGTCCGACCGAATGATGGCGCTTTCCGAAAGGTCCTGCGCGTCGAGTGCTTCGACGGCAAAGGACCGCCCGGCCTGAGGCGCGACCTCGAGAGCATGCGCAATGAACGCCGTTTCTCGTTTTCGAGGATCGGGGTGCGGGTCGCCGTCGACGAGGAGCACGTGGACCGTGTCGGAGCCGAGGAGAACGCCTCTCACGTTGTCCGCGGGCAGCACGTCGTCGGGATCGAGGCGCAGCTCCACGACCGTATCCGTCGCCCCTTCTGGGAGTGTCAGTACCGCCGTGCCTTCTTCGCCACTCGATTCGACCGGTGTCGTCTGCGTGTCTTGGCCCTGGCGTCGCAATCGAAGGCTCTGCGGCCGCTTCGTAGGCGTACCTGCCACCTTGATCTCGAGTTGAAGACCTTTGCCGGAGTTCCGGTCGTCTGTGACGTCCACCGTCTCAATCCAACGGTTGTCGGGATTGGGCGTCGCAACCTGCTCGAGGCCGATGCTCACTCCTCGAGTGGGCCAGTCGCATTCGTCCGCGTGTGCGCCCTTGGTGAAGTCCGAGAGCACTACAAGCCGCCGTTCCCCGAGGTCGCTCTCGAGGAGCAGCTCGATCGCCAGTCGAGCCGCATCGCAGAGCGCGTTCGCTCGAATCGAGCGCTCTTCAATTTCGGCAAGAGCGTCTCGGGCCATCTCGACCTCCGCGCTTCGTCTCACCCACACGCGGGGTGGCTTGCCAGCCAAAACGACGGAAACCTCAGAGCCTTGGGGAAGCCTGCTCAGCTGCTTCTTCGCGAGGGAAGTGGCGCGTTCGATCAGGGTCGAGCCTTGGTGAATTGCCGACATCGAAAGCGAATCATCGAGCACGATCGCGAGCGCGTGCTGGCGTTCCGCGACACTCGAGTGGACGACTCGATACGGCCGAGCTGCAACCAACACCAAAACGAGCACCAACAACACGCGAAGCAGCAACAGAAGCATGTCGACGACTCGCAATCGGGCTGCTCGGGTAGCGTGAATTCGATGAAGGAATCCGACCGTCGGGAGGGTCTGCCGAGGCAGCTTTTGCCGCCTCAAGAGGTGGGCGAGGATTGGAGCCGCCACGGCGACGAGCCCCACGAGCATCCAAGGCAACCCGAATCCCATGTCTCAGCTCGCTCGTAGGAGTTGAAGGAGGGTGTGCTCGGGCGGCGCATCGGTCCGAGCCAGTTGATACCGAGCCCCAGCGGCGACCACTCGATGCCGACACGATTCGACGAAGGCGTCGATCGCTTCCCGATACCGTCTCCGGATGCCTTTGGGATCGACTTCGACTGGGGCCTCGCCTTCCAGTCCCTCGAAACGAAAAGGTTGCTCATAAGGGAGCTCCAACTCCGCTGGGTCGAGGATGTGCAAGATGACGGTTTGATGTCCGCGCGCCTGAATGCGAGCGATCGGGTCCAACGCATCGGGTCGAAGGTCGAGAAGGTCGCTTGCAATGACGACGAAGCCCATGCGCCCGGCGTGCTCGATGAGCTTGTCGAGTGAGGAGTGGAGGCCGGTCTCGGCGTTTGAGGTCGTTGGCGCGGCGAGCGTCCGCATCAGATAGTCCAAGTGGGCGGGTCCCGAGCGTGGTGGGAGTCGATCGCGAATCGTCTCGTCGAAGGTGATGAGAGAAACGGCGTCGCCTTGCCGCGTAAGCACGTAGGCCAAAGCCGCAAGCAAGGTCTTGGCATGGTCGAGCTTCGTCGTATTACCGCTGCCCCAGCGCATCGAGGGGGAGATGTCGAGGGCCAGAATCCCGCGCATTTGTGTTTCATGCTCGAAGTGCTTTATCGCGTACCGATCCGACCTCGCATACGCGCGCCAGTCGATCAGTCGCGGGTCGTCGCCGGGTCGGTAATCGCGATGCTCCTTGAAAATCGCGCTCGCCCCTCGGTGAGGGCTCCGATGCATGCCGGCAAGAAGCCCGTCCACGGTTCGCTTGGCTCTCAGTGTGAGCCCGGCGAGCCTCGCGGCGAGCTCGGGTTCGAGCACATGGCTCACGGCTCGACGCTTTGCATGATGCCTTCGATGACGTCCACCGCCGAAACACCCTCGGCCTCGGCGCGGAAGTTCATGACGAGGCGATGCATCAGGATGGGCTCCACGAGCGCCCGGACGTCGTCGATCTCGGCGGCGTAACGACCGTGCAGAACAGCTCGCGCCTTGGCCCCCAGAACCAAGCCCTGGCTCGCACGCGGGCCTGCGCCAAATGCCACGTTCTGCTTGACGAGATCGATGGCCCGGACGTCCTCGGGTCGCGACGTACGCACGATTTCCACGGCGTGCTGCACCACGTGGTCTGCCACAGGTACCCGCGGAACGAGGTCCTGGAAGCTGACGATCTCTTCCGAAGAAAGTACAGGGGTGATCGTCGTAGGCATTGGTGCGGTCGTGCGCTTGACGATGTCGACCTCTTCGTGGGCGCTCGGATAGCGCACGTCGATCTGGAACAGGAAGCGGTCGAGTTGCGCTTCGGGAAGAGGGTAGGTTCCCTCCTGCTCAATCGGGTTCTGCGTCGCGAACACCAGGTATGGCTGTTCGAGCGCATAGGTGTTGCCACTTGCGGTGACCCTGCCCTCTGCCATCGACTGCAGGAGCGCAGCCTGTGTCTTGGGCGGGGCTCGGTTGATCTCGTCCGCCAAAAGAATATTGGTGAACACCGGACCGGGAATGAAGCGGAACTGTCGCTTCCCCGTGATGTTGTCCTCCTCGAGCACGTCGGTGCCCGTGACATCACTCGGCATCAAGTCCGGTGTGAACTGAATGCGATTGGAGTGAAGCGACAGGGCATCGGCCAACGTCGTTATGAGAAGGGTCTTCGCGAGGCCCGGTACACCGACGAACAAGCCGTGCCCTCGTGAAAAGAGCGCAATGAGCAAGAGCTCGATCACCTCTTCTTGACCGATGATGCGCTGCCGCAGACGCGCGACGATTTCGTCGCGTGCATGAGCGAGCTGCTGCACCCGGGCTACATCGGAGGTGGTGACGCCTGGCGTCGAAGACGGGCTACTGCGGACGGGTTCGTTCACGTGGACCTCTTAGCGCCTGGCTGACGGAAGCGCCAGATTACTCTCGAATTCCCCCAAGACGGGTGCACAGCTCGCGTTCATGTGCTTCGTTCGGGCCGCCGAGCTCCGCGAGCACGCAGTGAGGCTGCGGGTCGAAGGGATTGAGGGCAATCGCGAGTAGCGCGGCGTGTACCGCCCCGTTTCGTTGTCCGGTTCGAAAGCGTGCGGTAGCAAGACTCGATTGCGCAGGGGCGTGAGTCGGGTAGAGCGACAAGGTGTAGACCAGCGGTTCGATCGCATCCTCTGGACGGCCGCCGGCGATCGCAGAGCGGGCATAGCGTGAGGCAACCACCGGGTCTGAAGGTGCCACTCGATGCGCTTTCCCGTATTCGACCGATGCGGCTGCGGGCCGTGACCGCACCCACAAGAGGTCCCCAAGGCGCACGTACTTGCGCGCTTTTTCGCGCTCGACCTCGGCGAGCTCGTCGTTCTCACTCGCCTCGCCGCTCAGGTGACGTCGAAGAAGTCGGACGGCTGGTGGGTTCGGCCTCCTCCCAAGCTCATTCCTCCACGTGGCTTCGAGCTCCCGCCATGGGCTGCCCGCCACCGCAGCCAGGGCGTCGCGTGCATCGGCAGCATCGGCGATGTGTTGGAGCCCGAGCTGCACGCCTTCGCGCCCGTGGTCTTTGTAGAACATCTCCATGAACGACGAGACCTGGGCAAACGCGAGAGCCGCATCTCGTTGACTTGGCAGGAGGGCGATCGACGGATGAAGCTGATCGAAATCGAGTAGCTGGTCGGCTTTGGCGGCACCGAGGAGCAGGCGCGCTCCCGCGGGGTCGTTGGGCAGCTCTGTCTTTGGAAACCTCCAGCGCGTTTCTAGAAGCTTCGCCAGGCCCTCCTGCAACCAGACCGGCGCGCGATCGAGGGTGGTCTTTGTGATCAACAAGTGCACGTACTCGTGGGCAATCGTGTCGAGCCACGGGTACCCTCGCATGAGCGCCCGCGGAGAGGCGATCATCAGCCGTCCCCACTTGCAGAGCGCGATCGTGCCGGTGTTTCGAATCGCGTCGACGGAAAGCGTCGACACACGCGCCAGCGAATCGGCGTCGGGATAGATTTCGAGTCGAACGGGACTGACCATCTTCACGCCGAGCTCGGTTTCCATGGCCTCCGCAGCCGCCTTCAGCGTGTCGATCGCATAGGCCACCAAGATCTCGTCCGGCCCAGGCGCATAGCGAACTTGAAAGTTCCCGTACGTCGCGGTCTCGTACCCCTTCGTCGTCTCGTAGGTGTTGACGATGAGATCGGCCATCGTGCCAAGTCCGTCGGACGCCTTGGAGCCGGGCAGCTCTTTCACCGTGGCGGCTGCCGACTCGTAGTCACCCGCGTAAAAGGCAGCGAGAGCCTCCAACTCACGGATTCGAGGTGTCCGCGGATAGATGGCGAGGTACTGCTCGAGTAGCACCTGCGCAGGTACGCCTTCGCCCGCGGTGAGAGAGGCTTCCACCAACGCGAGCACCTCTTCCTTCGTCGCGGGTTCCGCGGGCGCCGACGTGGACATCGACGCCAACGCCACAAACAAGACGAATAAAACCGGACGATTCATCGCAGCAGCCTTTCGTAGTAGTCCTGGACGGCAGGCTGATAACCGTCAGGAGCGTCTCCCCTTCGAGCGTCGAGGACGCGGCGACGCCAAGCCTGCTGGTCCGCCTTCGAACGGCCCTTTGGAATCTCGACACGCTCGTTCGTACGCCTTCCGTCCCCACGGTCATCGCCGCCTCGACCGCTTCGGCTTCGCTGTTGAGACTCGAGCTGCTGCCGGAGACGTCTGAGCTGGTCTGCCGCCGCCTCCTGCTGCTTGTTGGCCTCTAGAGGGTCTTCTGCTTCCAACGATTGCGTTGCCCGTCTCATCGGTTGTTCGGCGGACTCGAGCTCTTCGGCGGCCTGGTCGGACACGGGGACGCCACCCACCTCCTCACGAAGGCGACGGGCCAGTTGGTGCGTCGCTTCGCGCGCCGCGTCCTGTTTTGCAGCCTGCTTCTGCAGCTGTTCGCGCTCGCGGTCGGAAAGCGCTCCTCGAACGTCGGGAATCGCATCGGCGGTGGCATCTCGGAGGTCGAGCGCCTCGGCCGCGGCTCTTCGGGCTTCCGCTGCCGCCTCGGCCGTCTTCCCCGCCCGACCGCGAAACATCATCGCGGAGAGCTCCAGGTCTTTGGCGAGCGCCTCAGCCGCCTGCGCCGCCCTCTGGGCCATCGACAGCGCCTCCCCCAAGTCACCGCTCTCGAGCGCCTGCTCGAAGTCGCTCAAGCGCTCCTGAGCCCGGTCTCGGAGATTTTGCTCGTATGGACCGAGCGCCTCTTCCGCCAGCGCTTCGATTTTTTCGACCAGCTCTTTCGCTTGCTCCTTGAGGGATTGCCGCGCACCCGATCCGAGCTCGTCCGCGTCATCGGCTGCACGGCGGGTCGCGTTGTTTCCGATGCGGCCCGTTTGGTCTGCCATTCGCTGCTGCTCGACCTCGAGCTCGCGAATCGAGTCCAGCGCTTCCATCAGGGCGCGCTCTCGTGGGCCGAACCGGGTCTCAGCAAGCGAGTCTTCACTTTGGGAGAGCGCCTGCGCCATCGCGTCGATGGTTTGATCGAACCTCATCAGGGCCTCTTCCGCGGCGTCGAGGTCACCTCGTGCGAGCGCCTCGCGAAGGTCTTTGAGCGCATCTGAAGATTGCCGCGCTTGCATGTTCTGCCTGTTGACGAACTCCCCAGGAACGTACTGCATCGCACCCATAAGCTGCTGCTTGAGCGCTTGCATTCGGCGCTCCGCCCGGTCGAGCGCGGCCATGAGAGCGCGCTCGAGGTCCGGCGTTTGACCCCTGCGTAGCTCCGAAATCAGCGATGCAATCTCACGCCTGAGCTCCCGCATCTCGTGTGCGATTGCCGCGGCATCGTTGAGACGAGCCTGGCTGATGAGGTCAGCCGTCAAGATGCTGTCGTTCTCGAGCTCGGTGACGAAGGACCTGTCGATGCGTGCTTTTTGGGAGTGATGCAAGTTGTTTCGATGGACCGCTGCTTCCCGCTTTTTGAGTCGCTCGAGGCGCTTTTGCATGTCGAGGAGCAAAGGCACGGTTCGAGGTCCTGGATGCTCGCGCACGTCGAACAAGAGCGCGAGCGTATGCTCGATTGCGGTGGTTACCCTCGCATGTCGTCGCTCCACCTCTTTTGGCTTCTTTGGAACGGGCTGTTCGAGGCGCGCGGCGAGCGCCATCAACAGGGAATCGAGAATCCTTTCGAGCTCGATGATTCTGTCGCGGCGGCGCGTGATCTCCGAGGCGAGCGTAAGGGTCCGATCGTCGGAGCGGCTGACTCCAGGTCCATCGATTCGATTGCCATCTTTGGCCTCGAGCCAAACGGTGATCGCATCGGCCGGAGCGAGGGAGAATTCTTCGAGGTACACGGTCGTGTCTCCGTCGAGTTGCTTCAGGGCGTCGTCCGGCGGACCGAAAAGGGCGCGGCGCCGATGCTCGCCAGTGGGTAGCTTGATAATCAGGGTCAGCTCCTGGACGCCATAGTCGTCCGAAGCCACGTACCGTAGTGCGACGGGCTCTCGAGCTTCCACGACGAGGTCATTGGCGGGCTCTGCCAGGCGCACTACGGGCGGCTGGTCTGCCTCGACTTCGATCGACCGTGCCTTGTAGTCGACGCGTCTTTCACCCGCGGCGGATTCGACATAGATTTCGATCGGTCCTTCGACATCGGACACGAATGACGCGACGAACAGCTCGCCGAGTCGGTCGGTCTGCACATGCCTTCCCGGAAGCTCCACGACTACCCGCGCGGCGTTGCCGATCGGCGTAATGCTGTATTCGATCGAGGTCCCGCGGGGCACCACGAGGTGATCCGCGTCTTCGATGTGCTCGGTTTCGCGGCTCATGTAGTCCGGAAATACGAGAACTGCGCTGGTCCGAGCGACCACGTGACTGACCAGCACGCCATCGGTGGGGCTCCCCTCCGCGTGCAGCAGGGCATACCGTCCCCCCGAAGCGCGATCCAACCCAAGCGACCCCCATGCGAGCACTCCAAGCAGGATCGCCGCAGCAAACGCCGGTTGGATCACCCAGTGCCATGGGATGAACTTGCGCGCAGGTGAGTGCTCCAACGAGCGAAGCAGCCCGACGCGCTGCGCGACGATGAGCTCCCGTGAGAAAGCGGTTTCGGTCTGGAGCTCGTAGGCGCTCTGAAGCGGCGAGAGCAGGGCGGGCTCCTGGGTTGCAACCAGCCCGAAGGCCCCGTGACCGCGTAGCTTTCGAAGCGGTTGCAGCGACCAGGCAACCGCCACGGCCACCGTCGCGAATACCACGGCCCAACCGATGCAGAGCCAAACGACCGGCGTCATCGGTCCGAGGACCCACGCGACCAGCACGAACGACGCCAGGCCTACCGCCGCAGCGGCCATGACAACCCGAATTGCCAACACCGTCGCCGCAGCGACCCGAAGCCGCCGACGATACCGAGTCAATCTGGCCGTTGTCGAGCTCACCGACGGAATGTAGCACCGGGCCAGAACACGGCCCACGGACCGACGCATCGCCCCAGCCGCGATGAGAGCACCCACGCGCGCCCGATCACGAATGCGATGTGAACCGCGCACAAAGAGAAAAGCCGGGCCAACAGCGCTGGTCCGGCTCAGCTCACATTGGGGCTCACTGTGCTTAGAAGCCCATGCCGCCCATGCCACCGTGCTCGTGGCCACCAGGCATTGGGGTCTCCTCCTTCGGGATCTCCGCAACCAGCGCCTCGGTGGTCAGCATCAGGCCCGCAACCGAGGCCGCGTTTTGAAGCGCGCTACGAACGACCTTGGTCGGGTCGATGACGCCGGCCTTGACGAGATCCGTGTACTCCTCGGTCTGCGCGTTGAAGCCGAAGCCGCCCTTGCCGGCGCGGACTTCGTTGACCACGATCGAGCCTTCGACCCCCGCGTTTGCGGCGATCTGACGAAGCGGTTCTTCAATGGCACGCAAGAGAATGCGCGTGCCAACCTTCTGCTCATCGTTGACGTCGAGGCTTTCAAGCACTCCCTGCGAACGGATGAGCGCGACGCCGCCGCCGGGCACGATGCCCTCTTCGACAGCCGCACGCGTGGCGTGGAGCGCATCTTCGACGCGCGCCTTCTTTTCCTTCATCTCGACCTCGGTCGCCGCGCCGACCTTGATCACCGCAACGCCGCCGACGAGCTTGGCGAGGCGCTCCTGCAGCTTCTCACGATCGTAGTCGCTGCTGGTTTCCTCGATCTGCTTCCGAATGGTCTCGATGCGGCCCGCGATGTCTTTCTTCGCGCCAGCGCCGTCGACGATGGTGGTGTTCTCCTTGTCGATGGTCACTCGCTTGGCCCTGCCCAGGTCATTGAGGGTCACGTTCTCGAGCTTGATGCCGAGATCCTCGCTCACCACGGTTCCGCCGGTGAGGATGGCGATGTCCTGAAGCATGGCCTTTCGTCGGTCGCCGAAGCCCGGCGCCTTGACCGCAGCGGTCTGGAGCGTGCCGCGAAGCTTGTTGACGACCAGCGTCGCCAGCGCCTCACCCTCGACGTCCTCGGCGATGATGATCAGTGGCTTCTGCTGGCGGGCGATTGCCTCGAGAACCGGCAGAAGGTCCTTCATGTTCGAGATCTTCTTCTCGACGATCAGGAGGTAGGGATCCTCGATTTCGGCGACCATGCGCTCCGAGTCGGTCACGAAGTAGGGCGACAGATAGCCTCGGTCGAACTGCATGCCCTCGACCACATCGAGCTCCGTCTCGAGACCCTTGGCCTCCTCGACGGTGATCACCCCTTCCTTGCCGACCTTTTCCATCGCATCGGCGATGATCTCGCCGATCGTGGGGTCGCCGTTGGCGCTGATGGTTCCAATCTGTGCGATCTCTTTCGGATCCTTGGTGGCCTTCGAGAGCGACTGAAGCTGCTCGACCACCTTGATCACACCTGCGTCGATGCCCCGCTTGATCTCCATCGGGTTGTGACCCGCGGCGACCATCTTGGTGCCCTCGCGGATGATCGCCTGGGCGAGCACGGTGGCGGTGGTCGTGCCGTCACCTGCGATGTCGGAGGTCTTCGAAGCGACCTCACGCACCATCTGGGCGCCCATGTTTTCGAACTTGTCGCCCAGCTCGATTTCCTTGGCGACCGTGACTCCGTCCTTGGTGACGGTCGGCGCGCCGAAGCTCTTCTCGATCACGACGTTGCGTCCCTTCGGACCCAGCGTGACTCTCACGGCGTTCGCCAGCGCATTGACGCCGGACAGAATCCGGTCGCGAGCGGCAGTATCGTAAATGATGTCTTTCGCAGCCATGTTTCTCAGTCTCCTATTCGATGATTCCCAGGACGTCGTCTTCGCGAAGGATCAGATGTTCTTCGCCGTCGATCTTGACCTCCGTACCGCCGTATTTGCCGAACAGGACGAGGTCTCCCTTTTTCACGGCAAGCGCTCGCACCTCTCCACTGTCGAGCAGGCGCCCCGTGCCGACGGCGACCACTTTGGCCTCGATCGGCTTCTCTTTGGCGGTATCGGGAATGATGATCCCGCCCTTGGTTGTTTCTTCTTCCTTGACGCGCTTGACCAGGATGCGGTCATGCAATGGACGAATTGACATTTATCCCTCCGTTTTCGGGCACTTGCGCGACCCGGTAGCCTCTTAGCACTCGATGATTGGGAGTGCTGATTGGGCGGCAAGTTAACGCCAATGCCGAGCGAGTCAAGCGATGTTGCAGGGTTTTCGAAGCGCTGTGGTCTAGAAGGCTTTGCCCAGCCTAGGGACCCCTGCTAGCCTCTCGCCGCCATGGCGCGCGTGACCGTCGAAGATTGCTTGGAACACGAGGAAAACCGCTTTGCGCTCGTCGTCTTGGCGGCGCGGCGAACCCGGCAGCTCATCAAGGGCGCACCGCCCCTGGCATCGAGCAAGAATCGCCCGATGGTGACCGCGCTCCGCGAGATCGCCGATCAAAAGGTGTATTTTGCGCGGCCGGTGAGGGCGGCCGTCGAGGAGTACCTCGTCGAGACCAAGGCCAACGACGCCTAGGCGCGGACAAAACCGAGGCCCAAGGCCTTCTAGGCGCTCGTGTGGCGGCCGCTAGTCCCATCTTTGCGGGAGGAAGAGGGCGAAGGTAGCCTGATGCTGGGGCGATGGCTCGGATCAGCATCATGGGACCGAGTGGCCGGCAGGTGCGTCAGCTCTTCCGGCACAACTCACTTGGGCGGCATCCACGGAACACCCATCAAGTGTTGGACCGGGTCGTGTCGAAGGAGCACTGCCACATCGAGCTGGTCGACGGCGGTTACGTCCTCAAGGACCTCGGCTCGCTCAACGGGACGTTCGTCAATGGAGAGCGCGTCCACGAACACTACCTCAAGCCCGGAGACGAGATCACGATCGGGTCGACCCGGATCGTCTTCGAGCCGCCCGAGCGGGGCGGCAGGCTGACATTCGATGGACTGCTGAGCGAGGACGCGCGCGAGGCGACCAACCGCTTCAAGATCGGGGACACGACGACGGGCCCGTTGATTCAGGCCAAGCTGGAGGTCCTTGCCGACAAGACGTTCTTCGCTGAAGAGCTCGTTCAAGACGACGCTTCCCTCCGCCGCGACTACGAGAAGTTGCGAGCGAGCTACGAGGTAACGCGCGCGATCGAAGTCGGAACGAGCATCTCCGCTCTTTGCGACAAGATCCTCGAAGTCGCGTTTCGGCTGGTTCCAGCGGACCGGGGAGTGATCCTTCTTCACAACGATCAAGGGCATTTGGAACCGGTTGCGGTGCGAACCGGGGAGGACGTGGATCCGACCCAAGAAGTGATCGTTTCGAGAACCGTTCTCGACACTGCCGTGAGGGAAAAAGAGGCCGTTTTGTCCCACGACGCCTCTGCCGACGCCCGCTTCGAAAGCGCCCAGTCCGTGATCATGCAGGGGATCCGCTCCACGATGTGCGTACCCTTGCTGCACCACGACAACGTGTTGGGCGTCATCATGCTGGACTCCAAGCTCGCCGCGTACGCTTTCACCGAGCGTGACTTGGCCTTGTTTGAAACGGTCGCGAGTCAAGCTGCGGTCGCCGTGCAAAATACGCTCTTTGCGAAGAAGCTCGAATACGAAGCGATCACACGAGAGCGTTTCCGTCGGCTTCTTTCGCCGGCCATCGCCGAGCAGGTGCTCTCAGGGCAGCTCGAGGTTCGAAAAGGCGGTGAGCTTCGCGAGACGACGGTCCTGTTCGCCGATATTCGCGGGTTCACCCGCATCAGCGAATCGTCGGAGCCGCAACTCGTCGTCGCGGCACTCAATGAGTACTTCGAGCGCATGGTGGAGATCGTCTTTCGCTACGAGGGAACGCTAGACAAGTTCATCGGTGATGAGATGATGGTGCTCTTCGGTGCGCCGGTCGCCCACCCAGATGACCCGGTGCGCGCAGTGCGGACGGCTATCGAGATGCAACAAGCCATGGCAGGGCTGAACGAGCAACACGTGGCCCACGGGCTCCCACCGTTTCAAATCGGGATCGGCATCAACACGGGGGAGGTCGTCGCTGGCTATATCGGTAGCAGCCAAGCCCTGGAGTACACCGTGATCGGCGACCCCGTGAACACCGGTGCGCGACTCTGCTCGATGGCCAAACCTTCCCAGATCCTCATCAGCGAGCGCACGCTCGAAAAGGTCGGCAGCGAGTTCGAGGTCAATGAGCTTCCCGAGGCGCTGGTGAAGGGCAAGGCGCAACCGATTCGGGCGTTCGAAGTCCTCGGAATCCACAAACACCAGTAGCTTCGACTGCTGAGATGTGCGAAGCCCGTGGGCGATGGCCCATCTCGAGTTCGAGGCTCCGTTGGCGGAGCTCGAAGAACGGATTGCCGCACTCCAGGCGCTGACGGAGCAAGGCGCGCCCGAGGCCGAGGCGATCGACGCGGAAATCCACCGCCTCAGGATCCAAGCCGAAGACCTCCAGCGCCGGCTCTACGAGGAGCTGGACGTGTGGAAAAAGGTGCAGCTCAGCCGGCATCCAGACCGTCCGTATCTGCTCGACTACGCGCCGCTTCTCTTCGAGGACTGGGTCGAGCTCCACGGGGACCGCCTGTTTGGGGACGACCCTGCGATCGTTTCTGGGTTTGCGCGGTTTCAGGGCGAAATCGTTGCAGTCATCGGTCACCAAAAGGGCCGGTCCGCGAAGGACAAAGCCCGCCGCAACTTCGGAATGGCGCACCCCGAAGGCTACCGAAAGGCAATCCGCGTGATGAAGCTCGCCGAGCGGGCGGGAAGGGCCATCCTGACCTTCGTGGATACGCCTGGTGCCTACCCGGGCATTGGGGCCGAAGAACGCGGTCAGGCCGAGGCGATCGGGCAGGCTATATCGACCATGTCGGAGCTGCGGGTGCCGGTGCTCTGCACGATTCTCGGCGAAGGGGGTTCCGGCGGCGCGCTCGCGATCGGAGTTGCCAATCGGGTGCTGATGCTCGAGTACGCGACCTACAGCGTGATCACCCCCGAAGGCTGCGCCTCGATCCTTTGGCGAGAGGCCACCAAAGCCGCCGAAGCGGCCGAGCAGCTCAAGCTCATCGCCCGGGATGCGAAACGCCTCGGCGTCGTCGACGAAGTCATTCCCGAGCCGCCACTCGGGGCCCACCGGCGGCCCGAAGTTGCCGCCGCATCGTTGGGCGAGCGCCTGAAGCACCATCTGGAGGCGCTTCGACCCCTGTCGCCGGATGCTCTGATCGAGCAACGATACCAGCGATTTCGAGCACTTGGCACGTGGCGATAGCCCACGGCTTTTTTGACGCACGTCCGCCGTGTTCCCTACGATTTGGGTGCGGGGTTATGCCGTGAACAGGCTCGTAGCAGTGGTCGGGGTGTCGACGCTGATCGGGTGCAGCTCGGTGGGGGTGCATTCGAGGGCGAAAGATGCGTCCAGCGCAGCCTCTCCAGAGGCAGAGCTGACCGCGCTTCGGGCCGAGTTCGAGGAACAGTCCGACGAGCTGAGAATCCTTCGTGGTCAGTTGGCTTTGGCGCGTGCGGAGGTGCAGGAGCTTCGCGGCGAGGAAGACGAGCGAAGCACGCGCGCGGGCGTTGGAACCGAGAAAGAGCAGAAGCCTCCGTGGCTCGAGAGCCCGGTGACCGTGCAGACCGAAGACGGCGAGCGCGAAGTGTTGGAGGTTCTCGGCGACGAGCGGCTCTCGACCACCGGCGACGTTCCCGATCTGCCCGCCTTCATCAAAGAGGAAACCCTTGCCGCGCGGACGCTGACCGATTCCGGGGTCAGGGAGTATCGGAGAGGGCTGAGCTTGGTGCGGGAACGCAAGTTCGACGAGGCCCTGGCTGCGCTCACTGCGTTCCTCGATGTTTATCCGGATCACCCCTACGCGGACAACGCCCTTTTTTGGCGGGGCGAGATCTACTATTTGCGACGCGAGTATGGGCGCGCTCTGAAGGAATATCAGGCGGTCGAGAAGCACCATCCCTGGGCCAACAAGCTTCCCGACGCGCTTTATCGCATTGGTCAAATCCATCTGAAGCGTGGGGATAGGGCTCGTGCTCAGGCTTACTTCGACAAGGTTAGGGAGCAGTTCCCAGATACCGCGGCGGCGCGTTTGGCGTTGCGGGAGGACGCATCATGAAGACGGTTGGATCCATCATGGCGGTCGTGTTGATCGCGCACACGGCGCTCGCACAAGACGTCGTCATGACCCCGGAAGATCAGGAGATGGAGGCACAAATGGGCCTCGGGTCCGAGGAGACACCACAAAAGGTGTCCGTCCCGGCCGATACTCCGGAGCTCTACACGGTGCGCGAAGGCGACACGCTTTGGGACATCACCGAGCGCTTCTATGGCGACCCGTACCGCTGGCCTCAGGTCTGGTCGTACAACCCCGACATCACGAATCCACATTGGATCTATCCCGGAGCCGAGGTTCGACTGCGGCCGATCGACGGCGTCGTCGAAACCGCGCCTCGAGGGTTTTCGTTTGCGCAGTCACGACGCGACGGCGACCTGCCCGTCTACATATCCGAGTATGGGTTTTTGAACGCCGATGTGCTTCAGGAAGCCGGCTACATCATCGCTGCCAACGAAGAGCACATGATGATGGCGGATACCGACCAGGTGTACGTGCGGCTGAACGAGGGTGCGACCCCGAAGGTCGGCGGCACGTATACGGTCTACCGCCAGATGGAAGAATACGAGCGGGCGGCCGGCGAGAGGGGCACTTTAGTTCGGATCATCGGCGAACTCAGGCTCACCGACTACGACGAGAAGCGCCAGGTGGGACGCGCGACCGTCGTCGGCACGCTCGACGGGATCGAACGCGGGTTCAAGATCGCCCCGCTCGAGCGTAAGTTCTACTGGGTGAATGTGGTTCCGGCGGACCGATCGCTGCGCGCGCGGGTTGTGGCAAGCCTCTACCCACGAAAGCTGCCCTCCACCGACCAGATCGTCTTCGTCAACGCAGGCGTCGAACATGGAGTCGAGCTCGGCAACCGATTCTTCATCGTGCGACAAGGTGACGAATGGCGCCGAAGCGCCGAGGGCAAGATCGGCCGTGAGATCGAGACCACCGTGCCACTGCCTGATCCTCCCAAGCACTATCCGTGGGAGGTCGTCGCCATCGGTCGGGCCGTCAATGTGCAACCGAAGACGACTGCGATCCTCCTCGAGCAGGCCACGCGGGCGGTTCGCATGGGCGATTTCGCCGAACTGCGCAAAGGGGAATAAGCTCATCGTCTAAGCCGTTGCGTCTTTGCCCCTCTTCGGGGGACAATCGACGCAGATGGCCTCCGATGGCGATAGAGACAGCCAGGAAGCCTTGCGGCTGCAGACCGTCGTAGACCGCGAGAGGGCCAAGCTGCGGGCGCTCCAGGACATCAGCGCCGCGTTGGGCTCCACGCTCGACCTCGGAGAGCTCCTCGAGATGATTTTGGACCGGATTTCGGAGGTCATGGAGGCCGATCGGTCCGCCCTCTACCTCCTGGACGAGGATACCGGCGAGCTCTGGTCCAAGGTCACTCAGGGCGAAGACGTCCTCGAAATTCGCCTCAAACCGGGGGAGGGCCTCGCGGGTGCGGTCGCCAAGACGGGCAAGCCCCTCAACATCAAAGATGCCTATCAAGACGTCCGCTTTGACGCCGAATGGGATCGGCGAACCGGGTATCGTACACGCTCCACCCTCTGCGTCCCGATGAAGAACCAGCACGGGCGAACGATCGGCGTCGTTCAAGTCCTCAACAAGCAACACGGGCACTTCACCGTGGCCGACGAGGCCCTGCTTTCCGCCCTGGCCAGCCACGCCGCGGTATCGATCGAGAACTCCAAGTTGTTCCTGTCGGTGGTGGGCAAGAACATCGAGCTCCTCGATACCAAAGAGCAGCTCGAAAAGAAGATTCGAGAGCTGGACGTCTTGTTCGAAATCACCCAAGTCGCCGCCAGCGCGATGGAGCTCGATGACCTGCTGATCGGCGTATTGGCTCGAACCATGCGAGCCACCGATGCGGAGGCCGCCTCGATCCTGCTTGCCGACGAAGACACCGGCGACCTCACCTTTCGAGCCGCGGTGGGAGGTGAGCCAGACCGCGTAAAGCGGATGAAGATCAAAGCCGGGCAGGGCATCTCGGGTTGGGTGGCTGAGCACGGGCGACCACAAATCGTCAACGAGGTCGAAAGCGATGCACGACACTCGCAGCACATTTCGGACGAGGTCGGATATCATCCGAAGTCGGTTTTGTGTGTCCCGCTCCGGTGGGACGAGGGACGAGGCGCGCTGCAGCTTCTCAACAAAGCGGGTGGGCGGGCGCCTTTCATCGACGACGACCTCAAGATGGCAACCGTGATCGCCGGGCATCTCTCGACCGCGATCTCACAAGCCCAGTCCCGCGCACGACGCACCCGCCAGGAGCGCTTGTCCACGCTCGGACGGTTCCTTTCGAGCATGCTCCATGACCTGAGGACACCTCTGA
The DNA here is from genome assembly GCA_041581895.1 of Polyangiales bacterium. Lineage (GTDB taxonomy): Bacteria > Myxococcota_A > Polyangia > Polyangiales > Houyiibacteriaceae > SG8-38. The sequence goes on from JBFICQ010000020.1 coordinate 23,727, forward strand.
CGGTGATCTCGGGGTACACCGGACTACTGGTCCAGGAAGAAGAGGAAATGAAACGTCGAGAGCTCGCGGCCTCGATCAAGCGCCAGGTTCAACTCCTGACCACGATGATGGGCGAGACCCTGGCCTTCGCCAAAGGTGAACGACGAACTCTGGTCCGCCGGGTGTACCTTCACAAGTTTTTCGAGGAGCTCGCCGATCAGTTGAAAATCGAGCTCGCGCAGGGGGACATTCGCCTGGAGCTGGTCTTGCGAGACCGCGGGGTAGCTCACTTCGACGAAGAAAAGATGCAGCGGGTTTTCCACAACCTGGCGCGCAACGCTGCAGAGGCCATCGGCGAAGAGGGCGGCGTCTGCCGGCTCGAAGTCGACCGCTCCGACGACGGAAGCCTCGTTCTCACGTTTTCCGACGACGGCCCCGGCGTTTCGGAAGAGATCCATGGACGTCTCTTCGAATCGTTCACCAGCCATGGGAAGCAGGGTGGGACCGGTCTTGGCCTCGCCATCGTCCAAAGCATCGTCGAGGATCATGGTGGCAGCGTGTCGGTGGACAGCGAACCCGGGCACACATCCTTCATGATCGTGCTCCCGCAACCGCAACCCAAAGCCAGCCCTCGCCCGGCCGCCGCCGAGTAGAGCGGCGACTGCCTCTTCGAGACGGCCTTCGGCCCCGGTGCGTCTCGCCGCACCGCCCCCCACGCTATCGCCTAGATCCCGAGATTGGCGAGGCTCTCCGATACGTTGCGTAGAAGCTCGGCAAACTTCGGATGCGAGCCCTCCAAATCCTCGATGAGCGCATAGACTCGTCGGCCTAGCGCGCCTTCGGTGCTCTTCGACTCGGGAGTGCCCGCGGAGAGCGCCTTGCGGATGTCCTCCATCGCCTCCACGAGCGCCTCCCGGTCCTGAGTGCCGAGCTCTTCGGTCGACTCGAGCTGCTCGTGGAGGGCCTCGAGCGCCTCTTGCAAGCGTTTGCGGGGCATCGGTTCGATCCTGCCGCGCTCCTTGCGTCGAAGGAAGGGAAA
>JBFICQ010000021.1:0-24654 GCA_041581895.1 Polyangiales bacterium
CCCCCTCACGAGGATCTGCGACTTGCCTCCCCGCCTCGGGTCCTCGTCGATGCGACTCTGCTCGCGGCGCGCCAGGACCTGCTCGCCGGGCTGATCCGGATCTTCGGTTACGAAATAACTGATCTCGTTTTGGTCGGACTCACGGGCGTTTCGGTAGAGCCGGCGGTGGGAGAACGATGTGAAGTCGAGCCGATCGTCTGCTCCGCGGTCGGTACCGACGAAGGCCGTCAGGACGGTCCGGAGGTCGAGTGACGGGTTCACGTGGGTCGAAACGAAGGCCATCGTGACCTCACGGACGATTCGCTCAAGCGCCATGTGCACGGTTCGGTAGTGATCGACATCCGATTCGACGCGCGCCTTGTTCAGCGCAGTTTGGGCAAAGCCTCCGTAGATCATCGTCCCAACGAGCGCGAGAATCGTCACTGCGAGAATGATCTCGAGGAGTGTAAAGCCTCGCTTCATGAGCCTTCCTCGGTGCTGGAGGTTTCTTCGGCGCGAGCGGGCTGTTCTGAGACCAAGAACTGGATGACATCGAAGCCTCTTTCTTTGTCTCCTTCTTTCCATTTCACCGATACGGTCGCCCGTCGTACTTGCTCCTCGAGGAAAGGTTTGAGCAATGGATATCCTAGTTGAAGTGCCAGCAGGGCCAGATTGCCGGCTTCCCCGGCAACGACTTCCTCGGGAGTTCCACCCTGTTCGTTGAGCAAGTCGTAGGTTTCGTTCAAGCGTTGATTGCTTCGATCTCGTTCGCTGAGCTCTTCGTCGGAATCCTCCTCCGAATCATCTGCTCCTATTTCGGGAAGGATGATCCGCTCGACGCTCCAACCGCACTCGTAGCCTTCGACCGGTGCGTGCTCGCAGCAGTTGTCGTCATCGGCCTTGTCGACCAACGGGAGACCTTCGATTGCGATCACCTCTTCGATTTCGCCCATCTTGCAGCGGGCCAACGTCGTTGCAACGCTTTGCCGTTTGGCTCGCTGTGCAACATTCGAGGCTCCCACCTCGCTCGAAAAGATCGCAGTCAAAGCAAGGCCGAGAATCGCAACGGCAATCATCACCTCCAGCAATGTGAAGCCCCGCCTTCTCATAGCGAATCCTCGACTTCCCCGTAGTCATCGAGCTCGGACAAGGGCTCGTAGGCGTAGGGATAGATCCGCGCATCCCCGGTCAAAGAGTGAATTTCGATGCTGTAGATGGTGTCGCTTCCATCTTTCAGCTGGATGACCGTGTGCTCGGTCACGCCGCCCGGAAAGAAATACACGCCACCTTCGCCGTCGGTGCGCGGCTGCAAGTCCCTTGGCGTCACCAGCGCGTGAATCTCGATTCCGTCGCCGATCGGTTGAGGCTGGTAGCGCTTGATCGGTTTCCCATCGAGCGTCGTGATCGGCGAAAATGCCGAGAGCGGCGGAGGCTCGCGATCGAGGGGCTTTTCGATTCGCTGCCGCGCGAGCTCCCATGGATCGACCGCGCCTCCCGTGTCCGATTCGAGCTGCTCGTAGTTGGCAATGGTAACCGGCGCCTCGGTCTCTTCGACCGCCATGGTGTCCTTCTCGAAATCGAACTGGAGCCTCGTCGTAGTCCCATGCGTGATCGAACGGCTATAGGCGTACTGCGCCGCGCTCATCACTCTGACCGACGCCGAGCGCAGGCGAGTCCTCGTGAGCGCGCCAACGCCAAAGGTTGCCCCGGAGACCACCACTGCGATGATCGCCACCACCAACATCACCTCGATCAGGGTGAAGCCGCCGTTGAGTCGATGTGGATGGGGCGACCGCATGGCCTTACTGGATGTCGTCCTCGGTGTTGAACTGAAGGTCTTCCCCGGCGGAAACGACCGCAATCTCTCCGCCTTCGCAGGTGATTTGAAACTCGGTGTCCCAGGCATCTGTCGTTCTCTTGGAGCCGTCGAGGTACCTTTCGCCCACTAGCTCTTCGACCGTCGGGCATCCCCGCGGGTTGTCCGCGACGTAGAGCATGACCGCGGACCGCATCGCCTGGGCGTCGGCCTTCGTGCTCTTGATTCGGGCCTTTTCGAGCTGGGGCAAGAGCGCCACGGCAACGCCTCCGGCGATCATCGCGAAGATCGTGATGACGATCATGATTTCTATGAGTGTCATGCCCTCGCGTCGCCTCCTTCGTTCGAGTCGCTGCTGTCGGCGTCTATCGATTGTCTTGGGCATGGAGCCTCCCGTTTGTGTCATTGAATGTTGTCGTCCTTCAAGAGCGAGCCGCTCGGGCCCGCGGAGATGACGTCGGCTTCTTCTTCGAAATAACCCGGGCACCGGATTGTTAGCGACCGGCCCCAACCGTCCTTTGGCATCGAATCGAGGTAGTGTTTCTGAGAGCGCGGGGGATGAAGCAGCTCCGCGTTGGAGCTTGGGCATCGGCCCATGTCGGCTCGAAACTGGTCGATCGCCTGTTTGAGTTGGGCGATCGCCACCTCCGTATCCCGGACTCGGATTTGGTGCCGCGTGTAGCGAATGAACCCCGCTCCAGCGACGACGAGCACCGCCAGCGCCAGGAGGGCCTGCCAGCGCGGGTTGCTGAGGGCTCCTCGCCAGCGCCCGCCCCGCCTTTCCCAGGGCAACGAAATCCGTTCTTTTTGTCGCCGACGAGCCAAGACAGTCCCTCATTGAATCATCTCGTTGAGCTGCAGCAGCGGCATCAGGATGGCAAAGGCGATGCCGCCAACGACGGTACCCATGATGACGATCAGGAGCGGTTCCAAGATCGACGTCATCGCGCCCACACGGACTTCGACTTGTTGGTCGTAGGCGTCCGCCACGTGAAGGAGCATTTCTTCGAGCTGGCCCGATTGCTCACCTACCGCGATCATGTGGGTGACGATGGGCGGGAAGCGGCCGCCCTCCCGCAGCGGCCTGGCGATTCCCTCGCCCTCGCGCACGCTCGTCCGAGCGTCTTCGACCACGCGCATCAACTCTGTATTGCCGAGCACGTTACGAGTGATGTCCATCGCGGTGAGAACCGGCACCCCGCTGGCGAGCAGGGTCGCCAGTGTCCGGGCGAAACGGGTGACAGCGACCATGGTCAAGAGGGGCCCGAAGAGAGGCACTTCGAGGACGAAGATGTCCCACTTCTTTCGACCCTCCTCGGTGCTGCGCCAGCGACGAAACCAGTAGATCCCGCCTGCAAGCAAAATTGCAAACAACCACCAGTAGTTGCTGAGGAGGTTGCTGACCCAAATTAGCAAGCTCGTATACCACGGGAGTGTCTGGTTGAAGTTCTCGAAGATCGCGGTGACCTTCGGTACGACCACCGACATCATCAAAAACAGAATCAGGACTACGACGACCATCATGATCAGCGGGTAGGCGAGCGCGCCGCGTACCCTGCTTCGAAGTCGTGTTTGGTCGTCCAAAAAGTCGGCAAGTCGCGCAAGGACTTCCTCGAGCGTGCCTGAGGCCTCGCCGGCGGCGATCATGTTCACGTAGAGCGATGGGAACACCTTGGGGTACGCTTTCATTGCGTCGGCAAGGGTCACGCCTTCGTTCACCTGGTTGCGGGTATCGGTAAAAGCGGTCTTCAGCTCGGGATGGTCGACTTGGTCGATCAGAGCGCTCAACGCTTCGACCAGCGGAACACCCGAACGCAACAAAACCGATAGCTGGCGGGTCGCGATCGCCACATCCAAGGTCGTGACTCGCCGAAACAGTCTCCCAAAGTCGATGTCGCGTGCGGCCTTTTTGGCAGCCTCGGATTGCTCGAGGATCTCAGTGGCCAAGATCCCGTCGCGTTTCAAAAGGTTGCGAAGCGCTTTGGCGCTGTCGGCGTCGCGAACTCCTTTGACCGACTTGCCCCTGGCGTCGAGACCTCTGTACGCATAGACGGCCATCGCTTACACCTCGGCGGCCTGGGTCGCTGCTAGCACCTCTTCGACGCTCGTCACTCCGGCGATGACCTGGCGCGCGCCATCGTCACGCAGAGGGCGCATCCCCTGTTGCTGCGCAACCCGCTGGATGGTTTTCGCGTCGCTGTTGTTCAGAATCTCACGACGAACCGGCTCATCGATCAGCATGAGCTCGAAGATTCCGATCCGGCCTCGGTAACCCGTGGCGCTGCATGCGTCACAGCCTCCCGGGTGAAAGAACTTGAGGCTGCCCGCACTCGTGGGTTCGGGAAGCGTCGCTGGATCGTTGCTCCCGAGCACAGTCGTCGCGGCCACCTTCTTGAGCTCGCCGAGCTTCTGTTGCGCTTCGGCGGCGTCGATTCCGAGCTCGAGAAGGTCCTGCGCGGTCGGGGTGTACGGGATTCGGCACAAGCCGCAAAGCCGCCGAACGAGTCGCTGAGCGAGCACCGCCATCACCGAAGAGGAGATCTGGTACGGTTGTACATCCATGTCGACGAGCCGCGTGATTGCGCTAGGCGCGTCGTTAGTGTGGAGCGTCGACAGCACGAGGTGACCCGTGAGAGACGCGTGAATGGCAATTTCGGCCGTCTCTGTGTCCCGAATCTCGCCAACCATGATCACGTCTGGGTCTTGTCGAAGGAAGCTTCTCATGCCCGAAGCGAAAGTAAGCCCTATCTTTGGCTGCACCTGCATCTGGCCGATCCCTCGTAGCTCGTATTCGACAGGATCTTCCGCTGTGAGGATGTTCTTTTCGGGCGTGTTGATCTTGTTCAGGCAAGCGTACAGGGTCGTCGTCTTACCGGAGCCGGTAGGGCCGGTGACCAGAATGATGCCGTTCGGCCGCGCGATCAGTTGCTCGAGTTGATCGAGCTCTTGGCGTGCGAAACCCAAGTCCATCAAGTTGAGCAGGACCTGTTCCTTGTCGAGAAGACGCATCACCACACGCTCACCCTTGGCGGTGGGCACGGTGGACACACGAACATCGATTACTTTACCTGCGATCTTCTTCGTGATGCGACCGTCTTGCGGAAGCCGCTTTTCGGCGATGTTGAGACCCGCCTCGATCTTGACGCGGCTGACGATCGAAGCGAGAAAGCCACGGTTGGCTTCCTTTCGTGGCACAAGGCGGCCATCGATGCGATAGCGCACGACGACTTTTTCGTCGGTTGGCTCGATGTGAATGTCGGACGCGCGCTCTTTGACTGCGGTATAGAACAGGTTGTTGACCCAGCGAATGACCGGCGCTTCGTCGGTCATATCGATCAAATCGCGCAGTTCCTCAACTCGTTCTCCCTCTTTGGCTTCGGCCAGCGCGGTTTCATCTTTGCGCTCGTAGACACGGTTGATCGCGTCGTCGATTGCCTCTTCGGACGCGGCAACTGGCACGATCGCCTTGCCGAGAAGAATTCGTAGGTCGTCGACAGGGAAGGGATCGAGTGGATTCGCGACGGCGACCCGAACCGTATTGTTAAACTCACCCAGTGGCAGCACCCTGTTCTGACGCGCGAAGTTGATCGGGACCGTATCAATGAGCTCTTCGGGGATCTGGTCCGTCGCAATCTTTTCGACGAACTCCATACCCACCTCGTCGGCGAGCGCGCGTACGACCTTGCCGTCTTCGACAGCCTGGGTTGCGACGAGGAAGTCGCGTAGATCAACCGCGCGTTCCGCAGCACTCGCGAGTGCGGTTTCGAGCCTGTCTGGCTCGAGCGCGCCGCGGCGTACCAAGATCTCTCCGATGTAGCGCTGTTCGAAGCTCATCGGTCAGTCCTCCACTCCTTCGTTAGTGGGGCTTTGAGGCGGCTCTTCCTCGGCGGGACCCTCGACCGTCGCTGCCGACTCGGCCTCGGTCTCGGGCTCGTTAACGTCGGGTTCCTCGTGTATGGGCTCAGGCTCCACTTCGGGCTCGGTGTCCGGTTCGTCCGGGGTCTCGACTGGAGGCGGCGGCGCTCCCGCGCCCTCCTGCCGGTCGGCCTCCGTGGGCTCAGTGGCATTTCGCTCGATGTCTTCCCGGGTCTCCTCCCCGTTCGGCCCGATCACCAGAGTTTCTTCCTCAAGCTCCGGCTCCGCTGGAACGTACGAGCCAATCGGCGCGCGTGGGACGTGATCGGGAGGCGGCTCCAGCTCCGCCGCCTGGGCGAGTCGAATCTCTTCTTCGACCGTGTCGATCTCGTTGATGATCTCCGACACCACGCCACGAGTGCGTGAGTAGTCGATGTGAGGCGTGAACTTGTCCTCACCGAAGACGAAGTAACGGTCGATCATCTGCTGGCGTTCCTGCATCTTGCGCTCGAAGATCTCGCGAAGGTCACCTGGGTCTCGGATGATGTAGGGCGTCAGGATGAGCAGCAGGTTGGTCTTTTTCTTTTGCTTGTTGGTCTTTCGAAACAGAGCCCCGAGGATCGGGATGTCGCCGAGGACGGGAACTTTGTCTTCGGTGTTTTGGATGGCGTCTCGCATCAAGCCGCCGATGACGATCGTTTGCTGGTCCCGAACCATGATTTCGGTGCGCGCGGTGCGACGGTTGATCGAAACGACGCCCAAGGTGCCCGAGGTCGCGCCCTGCTCGGAGATCTCTTCCTCGATTTCGAGGCGGACCTCGTTGTTCTCGTTGATGTGCGGGACGACGCGAATCGTCGTGCCTACGTCCTGACGGGCAACGCTGCCGAGACCGCCCGTCAAACCAGCAAGAGCTCCGAGGTCTTGTCCTCCCTGGGCAGCCGTCCCGAGCGCACCGAGGCTCCCGAGGCCGGCAAAGGTGCCAGGCGCCACACCGTTGGTCTGAAGCGGAATGTTTTCGCCAACGCTGATCTCGGCTTCGGTGTTGTCGATCGCAATGATGTGCGGTGTCGACAGAACGTCTGCATCACCGGTCGAGGCCAGTGCGGTCACGACGACGCCAAAACCAGGAACCGAAAAGCCAACCAACTGCTGCGAGTTCTCAATGGTTGGTCCACGCACACCGAGCGCGAGGCCTGTCAGATTGTTCTGGGTGATGTCGATCGAAGATGGGGCATTGAACCCGAACAACGAAAGGGACCCGTCGGTCGGGAAGTTCCCGGCGCCTCCGTGAAATGCGAATCCGAGCTCCGACGTTCGCTCCACGCCGAGCTCCATGACCACCGCCTCGATGAACACTTGTTTGCGAGGGGCGTCGAGGCGTTCGATCACGCGCTTGAGCGCGGTGTAGTCGTGAAGCGATGAGGTGATGACCAGCGCGTTGGCTGGCTCGTACGCCGTGACTGCGACGTCGCCTTCGAACAACGAGCCAGCCACGGGCTGGCCAGCCGCTTGCCGGGCTTGCGCGGCGCGAGCAGCGGCTCCGGCCGCAGCCGGTCGCGGGCGCGCAGAACCCACCAACGCGGTGAGCGCCGATGCGATGTCCGCAGCCGCGCCATGCTGCACATAGTGGACGTGAATGCGGCCTTCGCCCTCGAGTGGCACATCGAGCTGGCGGATCATCTCGAGAATGCGCAGATAGGCGCGTTCCGTGGCGATGATGATCAAGGAATTCGTCCGCTCGTCGGCGATGATGTTCCGAATGGCGCTTTCGGCGGCCACGCTGCCGATGATCTGCGCAGCGGTACCGGCCGGGCCCTTCTTCTTGTCCGCCGGTCGAGCCACCGTTCGTTTCGGGCTCGTGGGCTTCGTCGCGTCATCCACCGGAAAGATTTCGAGGAGCCGTGCGGCGAGCTCACTCGCGTTCGCGTAGTGAACGGGCTCGATCCAGGTCTGCGTTCCGCTTCTCGGCAGGTCGACCGCTGCGATCAGTTTCAACATCCGACGAATCTGAGACGCCGTGTCGGTGAGGATCAGCATGTTCGTGGGCCCGTACGAAGTGATATTTCCCTCGCGAGATGCGAACCGGACGAGCAGATTGGTAATATCGTCGGCCGAGACGTTTTCGAGGTGATGCATTCGCGTGACGTAGCGGTCTGAAGCAGGGACGCGCGTGCCGTCTGTGTAGAGAGGGATTGCAGTTTTCTCGATACCGCCGAGCTCTTCGATCTTGAGATATCGGCCTGCGGGAACGACCGTGTAGCCGTTGACCTCCAGAACGGAGAGAAACGCCTGATAGGCTTCTGCGACGGTCACTTTGGTCGGGGCAAAAACAGTTGCCTTAATCGTGCGAAGCTTGCTCGGTAGAATGAAGCGGCGTCCCGTCATGTTCGAGATCAATCGCACCAGATCGGGTAGCTCGGCCTCTTCGAGATTGAAGGTCACTTTCGTCCGCGGCGACATGGCCTTGAACTCGACCCCAGTCTCGAATTGCGGGAGCTCCAAATCCTCGGTGCCCTCGACCACCGTATCGACGGCTTCATCCTTTTCCGCCTCCGGTTCTGGCTTTGGTGCCGACCCGAGTGGAACCGGCTTGGTCGGTAGCCTCACCGGCGGGGGCGCTTTGGGTTTCGCTTCGTCTTCCTGGGCTATCGCTTCGTGTCCCGTGCTGAGCAAGAGCGATCCAACGACCAAGCACACTAGATGTTTTCGTAACTTCACGATGATTTCCCGCCTCGGATTCCCTGCAGTCGCGTCATTGAATGTTGTATTCAATGGTCATTTCTTTGTTCTGTCTCTTGAGCGCCACGCTGAGCGCATCGGCCGTGCGCAGTCGCGAATAAGCCTCGAGCGCCGTGTCGGGGCTCGTCATGTCGAAGCCGTTGATCGTTCGAAGCATGTCGCCGTTGCGAATCCCGAGCTTACCGAGCAAGCTCGTTCGGCGAATGCCATAGAGCTTCACACCCACGACGCGCCCGTCCTCTTCGTGCGGTATGACTCGAGCCGTCTTCATGATGCTCCCCTGATTGGCGAGCACCTTGTCGACGATGCTCCGTTGTATGTTGAACTTCGAATCACTGATCTTCTCGATCCCCTGGTCGAGCTCTTCGTCACTGAGCCCTGCATTCCGAGCGCTCGCGGCGGTTCTTGCCCGAGAAGCGGTCTTGACCGGTTGGGGAAGCGGTTTTGCGCTGGCTTCCTCTTCCGCAAACATCGAAAGCTCACAAGCGCCGCCGCCAGAAGGCTGCACCACCACGCTCGAAGCACGTACGGCGAGGACGTACGAGCCTTCCACGCTTGAGCCCTTCCGGTAGAGCATCGTCTTGCCTTCGTTTCCCGCAATCGCGGCAAAGGACCACTCCGGATCGTTCGGACTTACGACCGAGCCCACGAGGCGGAGCTTGCCGGTGCATTGCGGTGCAGGCTTCGATGGATCCCACTCGCCGATAGGACCTGCGCCAGGTATGATTTCGGCGACGGGCTCGAGCGTGAGATCACCCCGCGAAGAGTCGAAGATGTTGCGCTTGAGGATCACGGCTGGGTCCCGCCTCCGAAGGAACTCGGGGCTGCTGGAGATCGCCCGCCTCGGTCGCGTCGTCTGTTTGGGGCCTTTGTCGAGGAGCTCAGCCGCCAGAACGCGGGTCGTGCCCTGCGCCAGGAAGAAAGCACAAAGCGCCAGCGTTGCGAGAATGATCGCCGTCGAGAATCGTCCTTTGCGCGGATTTGCCACCGGTATGTACTAGAGCAACGCCCGTGCCGAGTTTGATCCACGAAAACCCTAATGATCTCGTGCATCATGACTCGTTTCACGCAGGGTTTATGCGACAACGTGGCGGGCCCTCGGGGGCGTCTTTGACAAATTGACACCCCAGGCCCGACCTTGGGCTCAGGCTGCCTCGTCCCCCTTGTCGGCTCCGAGCTTGCGGTAGATCGTTCGCGCCGAGATTCCAAGCAACTGAGCGGCCAGTTGTTTGTCGCCTCCGGTGTGCTGGAGCGTGCCGTGGATCACGCGCCGTTCCACCTCACTCAAGGGTGTCCCGACCGAAAACGTGAACGCATCGACTTGTGGTTCAGCGCGCGCCACGGGATCGGGGAGGTCCCCGAGCTTGATGACGCCGCTGGTGTTGAGGACCACCGCCCGTTCGATCACGTTTTGCAGCTCTCGTACATTGCCGGGCCAGTCGTATGCGATGAGCTGCTCAAGCGCGTCCTTGTCGACGGCGAGCGGTTTTCTTTGGTTCTTGATGCAATAGGTTTCGACGAAGTGCTCCGTAAGCAGCGCGATGTCTTCACGGCGCGCTCGAAGCGGCGGGCTCGTCAGCGCGATGACATTCAAGCGATAATACAGGTCTTCACGAAACTCGCCTGCGTCAACCGCGGCGCGCAGGTCGCGGTTCGTCGCCGCGATGAGCCGGAAGTCGGCTTTCTTCGTTTGACCGCCCACGGGCTGATACTCGCCTTCTTGCAAGACACGGAGCAGCTTCACTTGGACGGCGGGCGAGAGCTCACCGATTTCATCGAGGAAAAGGGTCCCTCCCTCGGCCTCCGCAACGCGACCATCACGACGCGTAACCGCCCCCGTAAATGCGCCTTTCTCGTGCCCAAAAAGCTCCGACTCGACAATGGTCTCGGGAAGCGCGGAAAGGTTCACGCCGACGAATTTGCCGCGTCCGCTACGCTCATGGATGAAGCGTGCTAACAGCTCTTTTCCGGTCCCACTATCGCCGAGAATCAATACTGTCGCTGACGACGGCGCGGCTTGCGTGGCGATGTCGAGGGCGTGCCGGAGGGCAGGCGCCGACCCGACGATGTTTCGATCGCTCAACTGCGACAGCTGTTGGCGCAGATCCTTGTTTTCGACGACGAGTTGATGTCGCTCCGCCGCTTTGCGAACCGTCTTTACGATCTGGATGCGCTTGAGCGGCTTCTCGACGAAGTCGTAGGCTCCCGCCCGCATCGCGTCGACCGCCTTTTCAACCGTACCAAAGGCAGTCATCAACACGACTTCGGCATCCGGAACCACAGTCTTCAGTGCTTTGACCAGCTCGATGCCGTTCATCCCCGGCATCATCAGGTCGCTGACCACCACGTGGACGGCGTGCTGGCGACACACATTGAGCGCCTTTTGGCCGCTCGTGGCGGTGAGGACGGCAAAGCCCTCCCGTTCGAAGATCCGTCGGAGCGACTCGACGTTCGGCGCCTCGTCGTCGACCACGAGGACGGAGATTTCGTTGGAATCGGTCATGCGGGACTCTCTGGCAACCAGTGTTGACACAATGTCAGAGAATGACAAGTCGTCTGTCTGACAAGGTGCGGGGTAACTCATGGAAATTATTGCTATTAGCCATCTCGTGCCGGATCGACACGCTCGTCGCCGGGGTTGGGAGTGCAATCCTCGGACCAGATCAGAACAGCAAGGGAAGCTGGCGCCTCGAAGGCCCGATCGGCCCTGGGGAGGCGGCTTCGAGGGCCGCGTCAGATTCGTGGCGGAGCCCTAGTCGATCGCAGTGCAAGGCGAACAGCTGCTCGATCGCGGCCCATCGAGCTCCCTTGCCGACCATACGGGAGCCGAACTCGCTGTCGCTAACTCGACCGCCCCGGACATCGCGAATGGCGTTCATCACACGCTGGTGCCGCAAGGGGAACGCCTCGGCCAACCGCTCCTCGAAGACCGGTCGTACTTCGCGCGGCAGACGCAGGAGAATCTTGAACGCCTGTTTGGCCCCAGCGTCCTGTGCGCGTTTGAGAATTTCAGGAATCTGATCGTCGTTGAGCCCTGGGATGATCGGGGCTACTGCCACGGCCGTGTCGAGACCGGCTTTTGATAGAAGCCGAAGCGTCTCAAACCGTTTACTCGGAGAGCTAGCGTACGGCTCGATCGCACGGGCGTACTCGTCGTTGGCGAACGGGATGCTGAGCGCGACACGACAAGAGGCCCGTTTGTGCAGCTCTTGAAGAACATCAATGTCGCGCCGAACGAGCTTTCCTTTGGTGATGATGGCGACCGGATTCGCGTAGTCGACACAAGCTTCGAGGCAGCCACGAGTCAATTCGTAGTGCGCCTCGAGTGGCTGATAGCAGTCGGTGTTGCCGGAAAAGGCCACAACCTCGTTCCGCCATGACTTCTTTTTGAAAGTTGCGCGCAGACATTCGACGATATTTACCTTCACGATGATCTGACGCTCGAAGTCGGTGCCTGCACCCAAGCCGAGATAGGGATGGGTTGGGCGCGCGTAGCAATAGGCGCAACCGTGAAAGCAACCGCGGTACGGATTCACGCTCCAACGAAAACCGACATCGGGGCTCTTGTTTTCGGCCAAGGCCGTCTTGGCGCGCTCCTCATGCACGCGCAGGTCCGCCGGTGGCGGAGTTCCTTCCCACTCCAGGTAGGCCTCCTCGAAGCGATTCGGTGGGTTTTGCCGATTGCGTGGCACTGAACAAAACTACAGTATTCGCCTCGGGTGCGCAAAACGGGAATCTCTTCCCGTCAATCGGCGTACGGAATCGCCTCGCAGGTTTCGTGGGCGCCGTGCCAGCGCATCAGGGTAGTCCGCGGCTTTCCGTCTTCGTCGTAGCTGATGAGAGCGTAGGTGAGGCCGCTGTCTTGACCGAGGTACTGAAGGTCGAGATTGATCATCTTCACCCAGGTGCCGGTGTTGACCAATATCCGTTCGTTAGGGAGCTGGAGGTATCGAGGACCGTGACTGTGGCCGACGATCAGCGTGTGTGCTCCGCGGATTTTGTTGAGGGCGCGAATCGCTTGTTCGTCGTAGCCCCCACGCGTCACCTCGAAGATCTCTTCGCGAAGCATGCGGGGCAGATTCACGATGCGGTGGCGCCAGGCCCGGATTGTGAAGAGACGGTGACGAAGAAAATAGACGGTCGACCTCCACAAGAACTTTAGGACGAACCGGGGATCGAGCAGCAGAGAGGACCAGAGGAACCGGCGTAGGGGCTGAATGCGATCGATGTGGCTTCGGATTTCCTTGAGCGGATTCATCACCTCTAGGATCCACAAGCTGCCCCAGGGAAGGGCCAGTACTTCGGTACCATCCCGGCGGGTGCGCGTGATCTGCGAGTAATCAACCCGGTGGATTCGCTCGAACTGATGGCCATGACGAATCTGAATTCCTTCCGGTAAATAGTACGTGTCGGACGAAGTGATGAAGCTCACCCTGCTGGAAGCCTCGCCCGGCGCAACGTATCGGAGAAAGAGCTCTTGAACTCCGGGAAACCAGAGCTCGAGGTCATGGTTGCCGGGCAGGTAGGTCACCCGGTTGGTGGGCTTTTGCAGGAACTCCTTGATGGCCAACACGACTCTGGGATGACCGTCGAGGCATTGCTGGAGCTTGGCCACGGCGATTTCCTCGGTCACCTCGGTCGGCCAGTGATTGGCGATTTTCACCTTCAGCAGATCGAAGATGTCCCCGTTCAAAATCAGCTCGATGCTACCGTCGGGGCCCACCGATTGGTCGTAGTGCGCAAGCAGCTCGACGAGACGATCGTCATGAATGAAATCTTCGAGGGGGTTGAGTTGCCCGCGCCGGGTTCCCGTTCCCAGATGCAGGTCGCTGAGCACGATCCGGTAGAGCTTCACCGCAAGCTATCCCCCCAATCATTGGGGTAACGCGAAGCGCGCCAGCAGGCCAGCTTCTTACAAACCGCTCGATTTCAGGCTCTGATCCTCGTCTTCGGTCAGCGGAAGGTGAAGGCCACATTCCCGCTTCTTACCCAGAATGCGGCCATCTCGGGGATCCATCTCCTCAGTCGTCGGAATGGTGGAATGGTGGTCACCGATCGACCGGTATCCCTGCTCGACGAGCGGATGATGGGGCAGATCGTGCTCCTTCATGTAGCTCGCGATGTCCTCGGAGGTCCATCGCAAGATCGGATGGATCTTGATCGTTCCGTCTTGTCGATCGATGCGGCGCAGGCCGGCGCGGTGCTCGGTTTGCTCAGCTCGCACGCCAGCCATCCATGCCTCTGCGCCCAAGTCGCGTAGTGCACGTTGCATCGGCTCGACCTTGTTGATCTGTAGGTACCGCTGAACGCCATCCTCGCCTTGCTCCCAAAGCCGGCCGTAAAGCGCCTCTTGGCGCGCTGGCGAGATCGTTGCCGAGTAGAACCGAACGTCGAGATCGAGGCGTTTGATCAGCTCCTCTGCGAATGTATACGTCTCCTCGAAAAGGTATCCGGTGTCGACGCAAATAATGGGTGTCCGAGGTGCTACGCGGTGAATCAGATGCAACATCACGCTGGAGGTCGCGCCAAAGCTGGTGGACGCGATCAGCCTTTCGCCATAACGCACGTGTGCCCAGGCGATCAGCTCTTCGGGCGTGGACGCCCCTAGAGCTCGGTTCTCACGATCCAAGTCGGCGTCGACGGTGGCGATTCGGGCGGCTTCCATGGCGATCCGAAGTAACTTGACAAGTCTGGTGCAGATTTGCAACGCGTCCAGAGAACGTCGGCAATCTAACCACAGAAAGCCTCAATTTACAGCTTATTTCGTCGCGTACAGAGACATCTATTCTTGAGTTAGAGAATCAAGAATCATCGGAGGGTGACGAATTCCTCGGCCGAAGTCGGGTGGATTCCGATCGTGGCATCGAAGACTGCCTTGGTGGCTCCGGCCTTCATCGCGACGGCCAGGCCCTGGATGATCTCGGCTGCACTGTGCCCCGCCATGTGGCATCCGACGACCCGGTCATCCTCGGCGTTGACTACGAGCTTGATGATCGTCCGCTCTTTTCGCTCGCTCATCGTGAGCTTCAACGGTGTGAACACCGAGCGGTAGACGCGCACGTCTGGACAGCGATGCCAGGCTTCCTCTTCGGTCAGCCCTACCGTGGCGAGCTCGGGCTGGCAGAACACGGCGGTCGGGATGTTGAGATAGTCGATGCGAAAATCGCCCTTGCCGAAAAACCGATGGGCAAAGTGCATACCTTCGGCGATGGCCACAGGAGTCAGTTGGACG
Source organism: Polyangiales bacterium (assembly GCA_041581895.1). GTDB lineage: Bacteria > Myxococcota_A > Polyangia > Polyangiales > Houyiibacteriaceae > SG8-38. Next base: position 14,622 of record JBFICQ010000021.1, read on the forward strand.
TGGTCGGTGACATCGCCCACCGCATGGATCGACTTTACGGAGCTCGTGTAATCATCATCGACTACGACGCCTTCCCGTTGGCCGAGCTCCACACCGAGCTCCTCGAGTCCAAGGCCGGAGGTGTTGGGCGAACGGCCGATCGCAAACAGTGGAAAGTCGGTTTCGAGGGTATCGCCATTGTCGAGTATGGCTTCGATGATGGAACCGCGTTTACGAAGCTCTCTCACCTGCGTATTCAGAAGGATCCGAACTCCCTTCGCCTCGAGCTCATCATGGAGATGACAACGTAGATCGCGATCGAAGCCTCTGAGGATCTCTTCGCCGCGATGGATGATCGTAATGTCGACTCCAAGTGCACGGAACACCGAACCGAGCTCAAGGGCGATGTAGCCCGCACCAACGACTAGCATTCGCTTTGGTAGCGCGGTAAGCGAGAACACGGCGTCGGAGGTCAGCGCCAGTTCCGCTCCTGGTATGCTTGGCCTTATTGGGCGGCCGCCAGTTGCAATCAGAATGTGCGTTGCAGTTCGGTCAGTGCCTTCGATGCGAACCGTGTGATGGTCGACCAGCTCCGCGCGGCCCCGAAACAGCTCGACTCCCGCACGCTCGAGGAGCTCGAAGTAGATCGCGTTCAGTCTTGCGATTTCACGGTTCTTGTTCTCGAGCAGCGTCCGCCAGTCGAATGAAGGTTCGCTGGACCAGCCGTAGCCCCGTGCGTCATTCAGGTCGTACGCGAAGTGGGAACCGTAGACGAAGAGTTTCTTGGGCACGCAACCGACGTTGACGCAGGTTCCACCGAGTCGGTCCATCTCACAGATCGCGACACGTGCTCCGAGCTCGCGAGCCATTCGAGCAGCTCTCACGCCACCGGATCCGGCCCCAACGACGATCAGGTCGTAGTCGTGGTAATTCATGATCTCGGGCTCAGGTATGGCCCAAGGATCGATTGGTTACCAGCTCGCAAATTCCCGCAGCGCCTGCACCACGGAGATCTCGGTGCACCCGCCTTGAAGCAGGGTCATTGCGCCCTCTTCGGTAACCCCGACGTAGAGCTCACGTGTCTCGTCCGGCACCAACGGCACGAGCCGCTCGCCGACGCCCGATTTGGACAAGAGGGCGTTCATTGCCCGAACGATAGCGCGAACCGCGACCGTGCCGCTTTCCCCGGTTTCATCCTCTTCGTCGGTGACCGCGCAGAAGTGCTCGCCCGCCCGGAGCACGAGCGGCCCACCATCGTTGCCAATTCGCTGCAACTTGACTGAGGCAATTTCCGAATTTAGCTCCGCCAGAGTCGCGACGATCTGATGGGCGTTCACCACGAAGTCCGCGTGATGGGCGAAAAATCGGTCGCTCGCACGGCGGCGCGACGCAACCGACGCGTCTTCGTTTCCGCCATAGTACAACTCCAACATGTCCATTCGCCGGGAGTCGATCCGCTCTTCGGTTAGGTTTGAAGCGATCGTCGCAAGCTGCTGGGCATCGAGCTCGCAGGCCAGACCCGCAGCATTCAGCAGGCTGACGAACTCCTCGTCACGCTTCGAATACGCTGCGGTTTCCTCCTGGAAATGCAGGTCACCCGCAGGCGGTGGCACCGACTCTTTCAGCGACGCACTCATCAACCCCTGTATTAGTGTTCAACAAATGAGCTCAAAGGTCGACCCTCTGACACAAAAGCTCTCGTGAGACCCCGAAAGGGCCAAATTACGGTTGGCTGCCTAACTCAACCCGCACAGTTGTTCACCGTGGGCACTCAGGAATCATCGCGGGACAGGACGAACCATGCGGACATGGGTTTACCGCCCTTGAAAGCACGACCAACGGTGACGTGCCTCGAGACGCCGCGAAGCACATCTTGGGTGCCGTTGTAGACGAAAGCGGAAAGCCGGGAGGAGTTCGCAAGAATCTCAGGCCAGTCAGCGGGTCGTCTCGGAGGAACGCGGAGGTAGTCGACCAAAACCTCGCCTTCCTTCTCGTGGGGGTAGACGACGAAGTAGCCCGGGCCGACGACGGTCTCGATAAAACCACCGCTTCGATTGTAGCCCCAAAGCTGGTCGCTGTTCGGCGCATCGGGTCTCACGAACACCTTGGCAAATTGCGAGAACGCGGGCAGCGAGTTCTTTCCGTGATGGACGACCTCTTTCATCGAAGGGCGTGTCGAATCGACGATGTCGTCGAGCGAGATCGGCCTGTGACCGCGGGCCGCTTCGAACAGACGCGCTTGGTGTCTTCGCCCAAGCGTGCGGATTTCGGCGACGCGTTGCTCGGAATCGAGGCTATCGAGATATCCCTCCACGGCTGTGATGTCTGGCGTATCTTCACTCAAAAGCTCTCGTAAGCGTTCCATGCGGAGCGTATGTCCGAAGTCCGGCGTCCGGGCAACTAGCGAATCGGCCGGTGCGTGTGAATACCGACGAGCTTGGTGGTATCGACCCGCAAGGACAGAAGCAGCGTGAACAGCTTGCGCATGCTCTCGTGATCGAACCCGAAATCGCGAAGCTGCCGCCGCAGTACTCTTCCCGCTCGGTCGTGGGTCACCTTCTTGGCCATGTCGAGCGCCTCCATCTGGTTCACGCCTTCGGCATTCGCCATTTGACGAAGAATATCGACATACTCGGTGATGTGCTCCGATAGAAGCTCGTGTGGAATCGTTTTGGCGTGCACGACGTTTCCTTCGGAAGACTTCGCCTCCAGGACGAAGTGCTGCTCGGTCAGAGAGACGTGCAGGGTGGCTTCGTAATCGACAGTGTCCCTGATCTTCGCCAGAAGCTCCCGGACGTTGGCGTCCCATTCGGCGCGTTGCGCCTCGGAGCCGCGCGACAGGGTCCGTTCGTCGATCAGAACCGCGTCGAACGACATGGCCCGAACATATCAGTTTCGGCGAGGCCTGCATCTTCTGGGCACGGGCTGCTATGGTCCGCAGATGGCCCCAGAGCTCAGCGAGCGCAGACAGCAGATCGTCTACCGGTGGGACCTCGACAAGACCTATCTGCGAACGGACTTCGACACGCTTCGTGACCTAGTTCGTACGGCGTTCGAGCCGGCCTCCCGCAAGCGTGCCTACCCGGGCGCCAGCACGCTCTTGCGCGAGATCCGCTTGACCGAGCCGGCCGCGATATTCATTTTGTCCGGAAGCCCCGAGCAGATGCGGAGCGTGCTCGAGGCCAAGTTGAGGCTCGATGGGATTCGATGGGACGGTCTCACGCTCAAGCCTAGCCTTCGAAACCTGGTGCGAGGGCGGTTTCGATTTCTTCGAGATCAAGTCAGTTACAAGCTCACGGCCTTGCTGCGCTCGCGCACCAACGTGGACCCGACGACGGACGAGGTCATGTTCGGCGACGACGCCGAAGGAGATGCATTTATCTACTCGCTCTATGCAGACATTGCGGCGGGCCGCGTCAGCCAGGAGCTACTGATGCAAGTGGCAGAGGCAGCCCACGTGTATCCCGACGACATCCCGGAGATCGTGCGCATAGCCGCACGTGTGCCTCGGAGGGATGCAGTTCGGCGCATTTTCATCCATCTCGAGCGGGTCTCCTCGACAGTTGGGTTCAGTGACTTTGGACACCGCGTTTGTCCTTTTTACAACTATTTTCAGCCTGCGCTGGTCTTGCTCGATGACGGTGCCCTCGATGCGGATGCCGTGCTTCGGGTTGGGGCAGACTTGGTCGTCGCCCACACGTTCAACCCCGAAGTGCTCGCCGCGAGCTTCGATGACCTGTGCCGCCGAGGCTTCTTGAGTAGGCGGGTGGTGGATCGAATCTCGGGAAGCTTCGACACGATCATTCCATCGACCTTTGGACAAGCATCAGGCCCCCTTCGAGCACTCGTTAGAACGATGGAAGAAGCCCGTCGTGACCTTCCCGAAGAGAGCGAGGTTGACGGAGTGCGGGAAGACTACCTCACCCTCTTCGAGAAGGACCGGGCAAGAGCGCGCGCAGCCAAGCGCCGCGCGGTTTGGACCCGAGAGACGCCTCGCTAAGGCGGATCGAATCCAAGCATGGCCAGTGCATCACGCGCGAGCTCGCCAATCGTGGTCCTTTCATCGTTTTCGAAGTCCTCGAGGACTACTTCGCGGGGGTCACCGACGAAAGGCTGCAGATCTTTGACGGCCTCTGGGTCTTGGAGCTGGGCGAGAGCTTCGATCGCGGCGGCTGCTACGTCTGGGTCGGGGTGCTTCAGGAACCTGCGAATGAGAGGTAGGGCGCTCGGCTCGGCGATCTCCGCCAACACCCAAGGAAGCTCGGACATCGCCGGGCCGCGTGGATCCGCGGTGAGCGCGCGTTCGATTCCACGAGCAACCTCCGCATAGCGTTCGAATCCGAGATCACGCAGGGCCTCTCCGGCCGCCACTCGCACCCGCGGCTCGGGGTCGTTCAGGATGGCGATCAACGCGTCCGTCATTCGAGGCCCCGGCACTTGCGCGCAGAGGTCAGCCAGCCTCTCCAAACGCATTATGGCTTCGTCCCGATCGTCCATCTGCAAGGCCTGCTGCGTCTCGCTTTCCAGCACGGCGATCAGCTCCTCGGAGCTCGGCTTCTGGAGCAGCTTTTTTTCGGCGATTCGCATCACACGATCCGCGTCGAAGATCTTTCGTAGCTCGTCCGGTAGAGACATGAGGGGGCTCAGTCCTGGCCCGCAGCGGCCCGTAGCGGCTCGAGCTCTTGGAGCAGGGATCGCACACGGTCCACGGCGTCGAGGGGTTCCTCCTCTCGATAGCGCCGTGTCAGCTTCATGTCAGGTGAAAGGCTCCATCCAGCGCCTGGCGTCGCGACCAGAGGCATCAATTTCGCAGGGTCGAGAGGGGTGTCCTCTCGGAGGTGTAGGGTGACTCGACTTGAGTCGGCCTCACAGCCGAGCACACGAAGCGCCCGAAGAGCGGGCTTGAGCGACATCACTCGAACGAAATCGCGCGCAGGCTGGGGCGGTGTGCCAAATCTCTCCTCCATCTCGCTCGCGAGGTCATCGACCGCCTCCTCGTCGACCGCGGTCGCAAACCGTCGGTAAAGCGACAGCCGCAAACCGATGTCATCGATGTACTGCTCCGGGAGGTAATGCTCTACTTCCAGGGAAAGCTCGGGGTCGACCTCTTGCTGCACGGGGCTTCCTCGGAGCTCGGACACCGCTTCGTCGAGCATCTGGACGAACATGTCGAAGCCGACCAACGCGGCATTGCCACTTTGTTCCGACCCTAGGAGGTTTCCCGCGCCGCGAAGCTCCATGTCGAGCGTAGCGACACGAAATCCCGCGCCGAGCCCCGAAAACCGTTCTAGTGCCTCCATTCGAACGCGAGATTCCTCGGACATCTGGTTGGGGGGAGGCGTGATCAAGTAACAGTAGGCTCGCTGGTCGGACCGCCCGACTCTGCCTCGCAACTGGTAGAGTTGCGCCAATCCCAGGGCGTCAGCACGGTCGATCAAGATCGTATTGGCTCGGGGGATGTCGAGGCCGCTCTCCACGATCGCCGTCGAGCACAATACATCGTATGCACCCTCGACGAAATCGGTCATCGTCCGATCCAACAGCGTGGGCTTCATCCGGCCGTGTGCGATCGCGATTCGTGCGCTGGGAAGCAGGTCCTGTAGCCGTTGGGCGCGCTCATGAAGCCCGTCGATTCGATTGTAGACGAAAAACACCTGGCCTCCGCGACTCAACTCGCGCTCGATCGCCTCCTTGATCAAGTGATCATCCCAGCGACATACGAACGTGCGTACCGCACGACGATCTTGCGGTGCTGTCGTAATGAGCGACAGGCTGCGCATGCCGCCGACCGCGAGCTGAAGGGTACGAGGAATTGGGGTGGCGCTCAGTGTCACGACGTCGACGTTGGTGCGCAGTTTCTTGATGCGCTCCTTGTGTGCGACACCGAATCGTTGCTCCTCGTCGACGACCAGCAATCCGAGGCGCGCGAAATGAACGTCTTTGGACAACAGCCGGTGTGTGCCGACGACCACGTCTATCGTGCCGTCCTTGAGACCCGCCAGAACTTCGACCTGCTTCGATCGGGAGGCAAATCGGGACAACACCTCCACGCGCAAGGGATAGTCCTTCAGTCGCGCCGAGAAGGTTCGGAGGTGTTGCTGAGCCAAGACCGTTGTCGGACAAAGAATCGCGACTTGCCGCCCATTCATTGCAACACGAAACGCGGCGCGCAGCGCGACTTCGGTCTTTCCAAAGCCTACATCTCCACAGACGAGGCGATCCATGGGCTGGGGTTCCTCGAGGTCGGCCAGAACGTCGTCGATCGCCTTCGCCTGGTCGCGAGTCTCTTCGAACGGGAACGTTGCTTCGAACTCTCCGTAGCCGGCCCCCGCAGCATCGATTGGTTCGCGTCGCGCAGCAGTCCGTTCTGCGTAGAGCTTGAGGAGCTCTTCGGCCATCTGCTGAACGGCCTTTTGAACACGGCCCTTCTTGGCCGCGAAGGTCGTCCCGCCGAGACGATCGAGCTTCGGTTGATGCCCTTCTTGCCCCTTGAATTTCTGGATGACCCCGAGGCGAGTGACGGGAAGGAATAGCTTGTCGCCGCCCCCGTACTCGACGACCATCACTTCGATGGTTTGAGGGCTTCGGCCATGTAACCGATCCATGGCGGTCATGCTCAGGGCCTTGTGCTTGAGTCCGAGGTATCTGCCCACTCCATGATCGACATGCACGACGAAGTCGCCGATATTGAGCTCTCGGAGGTCCTCCAGAAACCGCTGCTGTTGACGCCTCGACGCCCGCTTGGTCCGCCGTTGCCGCACGCGGGTCCCGAAGATCTCTTCTTCGGTGACGAAGGCTAGCCCCTCGCTCCACAGGACGAAGCCGTCACGAAGCTCCCCGAGCACGAGGCGGTCTAGAACCTCGGCGGGGACCTCATAGCCCCGAAGGAGATCGGCGAGACGGTCTGCCTGGTGTTGCGTTCGGCCTACCAGGGAGACTTTCAATCCTTGGTCGACCCACTCTCGCAACTGGTCTGCGAGTGGCTGAAGCCCTCGGTCCCCTGTGCCCCTTCGACTCCGCAAAGAAGAGATCAATGCAGTTTGGTCCGAGGCGTTGACCCGTAGGAGGCCCTCGTTCGGTGGTGCGAACCACGAGAGGAGGGGGCTTTCGTCTTCGGTCGTCGCGCCGTGAATGGCCAATCGGTGCGCGACCAGAGAGGAGCGCGGCTTCAGCCGCTCAATCAGCTCCGCCGGGTGCATGTAGTACGCGGATAGATCGAAAGTAGGCCGATCGGCTCGCGCTTCGTGCTCGTTTCGTGCGTTTCGGTGCTCGACCTCGATCGATTCTGAAATGGCGACCGGGTCGCTCCAAACGAAGCGTACGTCGTGGGGTAGGTAATCAAACAGTGTGTTTAGCTCTTCGTAATAAGCCGGTAGGAGTGCGTTCGATGTGAGGGCTCCCGAACCCCGGTCGAGCTCGGCCGTGATCTCGCGCGCTTGCAACGTGGGCATGTTCATGTCGTCGCACAGATCCCGGACGATCTTCTTCGCGCGGGCGACGGCCATGGGCGCATCTGGGACCTCGCGTGCAGGACCGAGTTGGATCGCTGTTGCCTCGGCCGCGCTCTTCTGGTCTTCGGGATCGAAAGTACGAATCCTGGAGATGATGTCATCGTCGAGCTCGATACGATATGGGGGCTCCGCCCCCGGTACGTAGATGTCGACAATCGACCCTCGCGCCGAAAACGTTCCGCGATCTTCGACCAGCGGTACTCGCAAATAACCGAGCTCCTGAAACAGGCGTACGAGCTCGTCCCGCTCAATCCGTTGGTCGACTTCAAGCGTCCGCAGGCTCGACTCGAGATAGCTTCGTGGTGGGACACGACGAAGAAGTGCGGGGGCCGGAATGATCAGCACACGCCAAGGACGGCCGTCGGCCAAGCGATCCAAGATCGCCATGCGATGCATTTCTGCGCGTCGGTCTGGAACGACATCGAGAAGCGGGCTCGTGTCGGCCGGAGGGAACACCATGACCTCATCGCCAGTTCCCTCGAGAAGGAATCGAAGGTTCGCTTCGTGGCGGTACGCCTCTTCGAGGTCTGCAGTCACGATTACGAAACGAAACTCAGGCTTCGCACGAGCTTTCTGAGCCAAAGCCCAGGCGAGTGCCCCAATCGGTAACCCTGCGACATCCACCCGTAAGTCATCGTCGAGTCGCCGCACCAGGTCGCGGATCGACGCGTTCGCCGTCTGCAGCGTGGCTTCAAGTGTCATCGAGTCGTTTGCGCATCACTTCTCGCAGGCGCTGAGCCAACCACGGCGGTGTCACCACCGTGCTTGCCATAACCATGAGAACGATGGCTGCATATACCCCTGCCGCGATCAATGGTTTGCCTTCGAACCTGATTCCCGCACCTACGTTGGCAAAAATCAAACCGACCTCGCCGCGCGGGACCATGCCAATGCCGACCGTCACGCGATCGGCCGTCTTGCCGCGGACACCCAGACCAGCGACGAGCTTGCCGACAATCGCGACTACCGTAAGCGCCAAGGCCAAGAACAGCGGCTCCCCACCGATTCCCGAAAGCTGGACCATCATACCCGTCCGCACGAAGAAAATGGGCGCGACGACCGCGACGATGGGTCCGATGATTTCGGTGAGATCGTGGGCTGATGTCTTACCGAAGGGCCGGACGTGCACTTCGTCCAAGATCAGCCCAGCGGCGAATGCCCCGACGATCGGAGCTAGGCCCGCCTCGCCCGAGACGCCGGCCAGCAGCAAACACAACCCGATGGCCACGGCTGCCAGCACGTCTTGCGTGCGGAGCCTCGACGCCGCTCGAAACACGCCCGGCACCACGTAGGCGCCGAGCACCAAGGCGCCAACCAAAAAACCAGCTGCAAGACCGATGATCCTCGTGAGGTCCAACTTCCCTGGCATCGAGCCAAATTCGGCGATGCTGGCGACGACGGCCAGAACGATCAGTCCCAACACGTCGTCGATCACCGCAGCTCCGAGAATCACCCGCGTTTCGGGTTGTGCCATCGCGTTCAAGTCCTTGAGGACGCGCGCTGTAATTCCGACGCTGGTCGCGCAGAGAGTCGCTCCAATGAAGAGATGAAGAGAAAACGGCGCATCTGGAAGGAGCCAAAGACTCACCGCATATCCCAGCGCCATTGGGGCGACGACCCCAATGATCGCAACCATACCCGAGGTCGGCGCGACTGCGCGCATCTCGGTCAGGGTCGACTCGAGTCCGACTTCGAACAGCAAGAGTATGACGCCGAGCTCCGCGAGGAATTCGATCGGAACGAGCTCGGCGGCTCCGTCGAACACGTGCACGCCGAGTATTCCGAGATTGCCCAGCAGAATGCCGACACAAAGCTCGCCGAGAACCGATGGTTGATTCAATCGGACGGCGACTTCGCCACCGATCTTCGCAGCTAGAATCATTCCGGCGAGAATCAGCCAGATCGTGGCGTCGAGACCATGACCATCCCCGCTTGCGAATGCAGTCGCCGGAACGGCGGCGAACAAAACTAACATCAGTGAAAAGCGGGCCGGACGGCGACGCATAGGGGCGGGACCATAGGGAGGGCGGCGCATCGCTGCAAGGCCGGAGCCTTCGAAAGCCTTGGATTCGCAGGTGGTCTGACGCAATGAATGCTGATTCAGTCGGAAAGCCGGCTGGGAACGCGCAGTTTTCTTCGAGCACTGCTAGCCAGGTTGACGCATTCGCCTGTTGAGTAAATCCTCGCGCTGGTGCCCGATAGCTCAGATCCCAAGGACAAAAGCGGTTCGCAAGCGAAGCAGAACCAGTCACCAGGAGACGACGAAGCCGAGCCGGGTGCGCGAGTGAGCCGCATGCGCGTCGGTGGCGAGGACATCTTGGTGTTGAGCGTTCCGCTGCCGAAGCTTCGCTATCCCGAAGGGACGACGTCGGCGGAGCACGAGATCATCGACCTGGTGCTTCAGGGGCTGACGCCGAAGGAAATCGCGGAGGAACGCCGTGCATCTCTCAGGACTGTCACCACCCAACTCGGAACGATCTTTCGGAAGGCACGAGTGAACTCCCAAGCGGAGTTGATCTCGATGATGACCAACAACCGAAAGG
>JBFICQ010000022.1:0-24279 GCA_041581895.1 Polyangiales bacterium
CCGCCTCCAGACGCCACCGCGACAGCGCGAGCCAAGTACCCCGCGCTAACGCTCGACGGTCGGCGTCTCGGCGCCTCGGTCGGCGGGAGATTCGTCGACCCTTACAAGAACTGCGAGCCGATTTCGCCCGATGCTCGCTTCGTAAGTGAGACCTGGTTTCGCATTGGTGAGTATCACTTCGACGACTTCGGCGGCGAGAACGCTCTAGACCTCTCCATCGCTGCGTACGGCCGAATCCTCGAGGAGCCCCAGGATCGCAATTACAACCTCGCTCTCTACAAAGTCGCTTGGGCGTACTATCGCGCGAGCCGCTACCCCGAAGCGATTCAGAACTTTGCCAAGCTCGTTCAGTGGTCCGACGACACCGAGCGAGAAACCGGGCGAGCGGGATCGGAGCTGCGACCCGAGGCCGTGGAGTATCTAGGCATCGCGTTTGCTTACGACGACTGGAACGAAAACCAGGTACCGGACCGCGCCGAGGGCAAGCGTACGGGCATCCAGCGGATCCAGGACGGGTCCTTGCTGCCGCAAGACCGCGCTTGGACCCCGGAGGTCTACTTCCAGCTCGGCCAGGTGTACTTCGACGAAGCCAAGTATCCAGAAGCGATCGCCGCGTGGCGGCTCGCGCTGTCGAGGTGGCCGAATCACTACCGCGCGCCAGAGATCTTGAACGACATCGCAGTCGCGCATCAGATGCATAACGAGTTCGAACAGGCGATCGTCGCGCGAACCGAGCTCGCCGGCTACGTGCAGGGGAGCACTTGGTGGAACGCAAACATGGATCGGCCTGCCGAGCAGAGAAACGCCGAGCAACTCGCCGAAAACGCACTGATCGTGACCGCCGTTCACCACCACTCTCGAGCACAGCGCCTCCGCCAACAGTGCGTCGAGGAGCGTAACGTCCGGCTCTGCCGCGACGCGCAGCGAGAGTATGCGCTGGCGGCGGCAGCTTACCGAGGATATCTCGAGCACTATCCCAACAACCCCCAAGGGTACGAGCTGCACTACAATCTGGCCGACGCGCTCTACTGGTCGGAGAGTTACGAACAGGCGGCCACCGAGTATGCGGAGGTCCGCGACTCCAATGTCGACGACAGCTATTTGGCGGAGTCCGCTCGTAGAGTTGTCGAGTCTCTCAAGCGAATTTCGGATCGCGACGTCGAAGAGGGCCGCCTGGTCGTCCGCGACGAAGCTCCCGGCGTGACGGGCGAGCCCCCAGCGGTGCAGCCAGCTCCGATGCCAGAGACCGTCCAGCGCCTCGCACGCGCGCGCGAGATCTACTTGACGCGGGTCAGCCCGCAGCGCGACACCGAGGGCGTCCGCGCCGCCTACGACTACAACAACGCGCTGCTTCTGTACTGGTACGGATACTGGCCGCAGGCCAAGTCACGCTTCAACCGCATCTACGAAGAACGCTGCTCGGGGCCGGAAGCCGACGCCACGGGGCAGATCGCCTGGGAGAATTTGCGCGCCATGGCCGTGGCCGAACGAGACTCCGAAGAGATCCGACGACTCGCAACCGACATCCAAGAGCGAGGCTGCACGTTCTCGGCTCGCGCTAAAGCAATCGACTGCAGCAAAGCAGCCAACCGGGACAAACCGATCTGCCGCGCCGGCTCCGATCTCAACGCGCTCGTCTACCAAGACGCCCTCGAGGTGTACAAGAGCGCCGCCGAGGCGACGGGCGCCGAACGGCAGCGACGCTACGAACAGTCAGCCACGATGTTGCTCGGTGCGGTGAATGCCAATCCAGACGACAAGCAGGCACCAATCGCACTCGAGTACGCGGCCTTAGCGCTCGAGGCAACCAACCGCTACGAGTCGGCGGGCACCCTCTATCAGCGGATCATCGACGAGGTCGGCCCCCGTCGAGCCGAGGACGAGGAAGAGCAGAAGAGCCTCGATGCGATTCTTGCGAACGCGCATTTCAAACTCGCCTACAACGCCGCGCGCTACTTCGACTTCGACCGCGCCGTGGAGAACTACCGCGTGCTGGCTGACTCCCAGCGATTCGCAAGCTCGTCGGACCCAGCGGTTCAGCAACAGCGCGGCGACGCGTTGGTGAACTCGGCGATCATGCTGGAGCAACTTCAGCAGTACAGCGAAGCTACCCGTTACTATCGGCGTGTCTACAGCACCGTGGAGGATCCCGAAGTGAAGCGCACCGCGCTCTACCGAATCGCGGAGATGGCATTTCGTCAGAAGCGCTATCTCGAGGCGATCCGAGGGATGCGTGAGTTCATCAAGGTTTACGCCAATGACGGCCAGGCAGGCGAACTCGTCGTGCAGGCACATTGGCGGATCGCGGAATCGGAGAAGGCGCGAGGACGTTCCCGCGAGTATCGCGCAGCGTTGCGCGACGTGACCAAGGCGTATGAGCGCACCGGACAGCCGCCTGGGTCCCTGGCGGCAGGGTACGCTGCGGAGGCCCGTTTCATTCTTGCAGACGGTAGGATCGACGATTTCGAGAACTTCCAGATCAAAGTCAGCAGACCAAAGACGATGGAAGCGTACACCACTAGCTTGGCGAAGCAGATCGAACGGGGCAGCGCAGAAGCCCAGTCCATCGTCAAGGGATATGAGCCGGTGCTCGAGTATCGCCGTCCTCGCTGGACCATCGCAGCATTCGTCCGTCAGGGCCGAACCTACGAGCTCCTCGCGCGTTCTATTCTAAACGCGCCGTTCGTCATGCCGGCCGACATGCAGAAGCAACTCCGGAAAGTCGACGAGTACGACCGCGAGGACATTCGACTCGAGGTCGAGGATCGGGTTCGTCAGCTACTTGATGAAAGAGTCCGTCCCGTCGAGTGCTTTGCGGTTGCGCGCTATGCGTTGGCCGCGCGCGCTGCACGCGCTGGAAGCCTCGATGATGAGTACACCCGCACCGCCATCGATCGCCTGCAAGCCTACGGTGACGAGCGCATCGCGGAATGCATCGCAGAAGCGCAGGCCCGAGACGCCACCTTCCAGGGCTACACGCCAGGCGAGTTTGCCCGCGCGCCGCGCGGAAAACCGATGGAGATTCGACCTGGCGTTGCACCCCCTGCTATCACGAAGGAGGCATTGTGATGCGTCCTGGGGTACAGACGACGATCGCATTCGTCCTGATGGTGTTCGCCACGCAGGGCTGCAAGAGTGAAGAGCCCTCTATGCCCGCAGACCCCGAGGTCACGAGTGGTGGTGAGCTGCCCGTAGAAAGCGTCGGCGTCGAGGAGACTGTGCAATCGCCGGCGCTCGCGTCGACCGAGCCCGCGGCGGCGAGCCCATGGGGCGCTACGCGCGCGCAGCAATGCCGCCGTCCCGAGCGGACGCCGATGTCGTCCAAAGCCAAAAAATCGTTCAAACGCGGCGTCGATGCAGCTCGAGCGAACGATCTCGGTGCAGCTCGGCAGCACTTCCAAGATGCCCTCAAGAGAGACGCACGCGCGTACCCCGCGCTCTACAACCTCGGCGTGTTGGCTGACCGATCCGGTGACGAGCGAACCGCCCTCGACTATTACAAGCGGTCTTTGGCCGTCCTTGCGGACTACGAGCCGGCGGCGCGCGGAATTGCGACCATCGAGATCCGTCGAGGAGACGTCCAAGACGCGGTGGCATCTGTCGAGCCCATTGCCCGCGATCATCGAACCAACCTCGAGATGCAGGCGCTCTACGCGGAAGTGCTGGTCGAGGCTCGGCGCTTCGAGGAAGCGTGGATGGCGGCCAGGCGCGCGCTCAGGTGTGATGAGCGGTTCGTGCCGGCTTTGATCGCGCTGATTAAGGCAAGCCGCACGCAAGGGCGCGACGAGCTTGCAGATTCGATCTTGGACCAGGCCATGTCCATCGACGCAAACGTAGCCGAGCTCCACTTCCTGACCGGCGAAAAGCTCAAAGACGAACCGGGAAGGCTGCGCGATGCCCTTCAGGCCTACCAGCGGGCGGTTCAGCTTCGCCCCGACTACGCCGAGGCGCGGATGGCTCTTGGGGTTCAGCTTTTGGCGGGCGGCAACTACGACGAGGCCCTGGCCCACTTCCAGGCGGCAGAAAGGCTCGTGCCGAGCCTACCTGCGGTCCACGTGAACCTCGGAGACGCCTATCGGGCCGCCCGACGCTGGCGCGAGGCGGAGCAGGCTTACCGCCGAGCGCTCGAGCTCCAATCAAAGCTGCCGGAAGCTCATTTTGGCCTCGGGTTGCTGTACCTCTCGGCCGGCGGCGATTTTCCGGGGCTCGACGAGGTCAGCGCACTCGAAAAATCGGTCGATGAGTTCAAGGTCTACCGAAGCGAGATGGGGCCACGTCTCCGCCGTGACGACCAGTCCGGGGAGTACTTGCGCGACCTAGACCGCATGATCCAACGTGCGAAGCGTCGGATCGAGCGCGACAAGGAACGTGCCGCTAGAGAGGCGGAGCGCGGAGCACGAGAGGAAGGGGGGGCCGAATGAAACGCTACGCATCGATGACTTGGGTCGCCCTCCTGCTCGCCGCTCTGGTCACGACGACCGCCTTCGGACAGGAAAAGAAGAAACGAAAGCCGCGCGTGATTCAGCTCGAAGAGATCGTGATCGAAGGACGCGTACAAAAGCCAAACGCGTTCTACATTCTCAATCGCTCGAACTTGGGATACGAAGTGCTCGAGCTCCGCACGAGCTTCCTCCGCGAGGTCGCGCGAAGCGTGCAGAAGGAACCGTTTTGATGATTCGCAGGCCCGACAGATCTTCGGCTCCGGCCAAACGTCTCCTCGAGACGGGGAGTAGGGCACGATGACGCAACCACGAAGTCCGAGGACCGGAACGCGACCTGGCGCCATGACGATGGCGATGCAGGCCGTGCCCACCAAGAAGGGCGGCCCAAAGGTCCTCCGTATCGGGCTCTTCAAAGACAAGAAGATCGTCGAAGAGCGAATCGTTCGTCGCCGGGAGACGGTTTCAATCGGCACTGCGGCGAAGAACCATCTGATCATCAAGTCCGGTACGCTGCCGCCGAAGCTCGAGTCGCGCTTCGAGCTCTTTCAATTGGTGGGCGACGACTACATCTTGAACTTTACCGGTGACATGAGCGGCAAGGTGGCGTTGCCCGGCGGCGTCCAAAAGCTCGAGCACCTCCGCGAGACAGGTGCCGCGCGCAACGCAGGAACGCACTACCAAATCAAGCTGGCGGATAGCTCCCGCGGTACGATTCGGATCGGGGATTTCACCGTCTTTTTCGAGTTTGTGGCGGCACCGCCGATCACGCCAAAGCCACAGCTGCCCGCAGCAGTGCAACGCGGGTTCGTCAAGACCATCGACTGGACATTCACCACGTGGGTGATCTTCTCTTACATGTTGTTCTTCGGTTTCATCATCTACATGGAGAACGCAGATTGGGAAATCGAGACGGGCACCCAAGAGGTCCCCGAGAGCCTGGCTCGGCTAATCTTCGAAGCGCCCGTCGAGCCCCCTGAGGTCGAGGAAGAAATCCCCGGGGAAGAGGCCGAGGACGAGGCTCAGGCGAAGGAGGAACAAACGAAGCGGGCCGAAAAGAGGCCTGCGCCCGGAGAGGCGAGGGAGGCTCCGGGCGGCGCCGAAGACCCAGCCGTCAGCGCCGAGGCACGAGCGCGGATAGCACAAGAGGCAGCCGCCCAAGCCGAGGCGATGTTGCTCGGCGCGCTTGGCGACGAGGGCGGGGCGCTCGGCGATGTTCTCGCTGGGGGAGCGGTGACGGGCAACGCCGCCGAGGTGCTGGCGCAAGCGTCGGGTGTGGGCGTCGCCACCAAGAGTCAAACCGGAACGCTCCGCACGCGCACTGGCGGAGGCAGCGGTCAAGCCGCGGGCCTCGGCTCACTCAAGGCTTCGAAGGGCGCAGGCAAGGCCGCAAAGGAGGGCGCGGCCGTCAAGGAGCGCCAAATCCGTGGGAATGTCGGGCTTCGGACCGGCGGTGACGTCGGCGGCAGCGGCGAGTTCGATGCGGCGCTCGTGCAGCGGCAGATCAAACAGCGCATCAAATCGATCACGCGATGCTATGAATCCGAGCTTCGCAAGAACCCCAGCCTGGCAGGGAAGGTGACCGTGACCTTCACGATTCAAGAGCGCGGAAACGTCACCGGCGCCAAGGCTTCGGAGAATACGACGGGTAGCGCTGCCGTCGCAGACTGCGTGACCCGAACGATCAGCCGCTTTCGATTCAATCCCGGACCCGAGGGCGGCAGTGTCACCTTCCGCTATCCCTTCGTTTTCCAACCCCAGAATTGACTTTTTTGGAATTACGGCATGTTTACGGCTTAACTGAACTGCGGATCCATTGACTTGAAAATGCCGGCTGCGTATAATTCTGCGCAAGTTTAGGAGATCGTTGATGTTTACACGGATGAGGCCTCTGATGGAAGTGTGCCTCGGTTTGCTGCTCGCGGGGACGGGCCTCGACTACGCTTTGGCTCAGGGCCGCGACGCGACCGTTGAGGTCGCCAAGGTCGAATCCGTCAATGCGAGAGCTGAGCCGAAAACCCTGTCTCCCAAACAGCAGGCACAAGCGGCAGATGCCGCGGTCGAGGAGGCCACCGCAACGTGTGCAGCTCAGGCTCGGGCCTTGCAGAACGCCAAGAGCGAGAAGGACATCATCCGGGCTACCTGCATCGATGACAAGCTTGCGCAGTGCAACGCGAATCTTCAAAACCTGAAGCGCCGTCAAGCCGCGCTGAACGAATCGATCGAAGCGAACGACGCGGGAAGCCGAAATCACGAGTTCGCAGTCATCGGCGTTCTGTCCCAGAAGTTTAAAATGCTTCAAAAAGCAGCCAACCAGTGCATAGGGCAAGATTTGTTCGACACTGGCAACACGAAAGTGAGGCAAGAGGTCGATTTGTTCGCGCCGGATGCCGACCCGGTCGTCGCAGGCCCGGTTCCCGAACCACCGATTCCGTACATTCCCCCACCCGTGAGCGGTGTCATCTAGTAACGGAGCGTAGGGCAATGCGCAGGGGGGGTACGGGTTCATGGGCCGCTGGTTGAAGCTAGGGCTTGTTGTCGCCGCCGCAGCGGTCGGGTCTCCGACAGTTGTGGAGGCCCAAGCGCTTCTCGAGGACCGCGCCGCGAACGAAGGGCCCGGCTTCAAGACCGGCCGCTTCGTCCTCCATCCGGGCGTCGCAGTTCAAGGCGGGTACGATTCGAACGTCTTTCTCGAAGGCTCGAATCCCGAGGACTCCTTCATCCTTCGGCTCACTGGGTATCTAGACTTCGCGACGCTGAGCCCGCAGCGCCAGGCAGAGGGCGAGAGCAGCAAGGTCGAGCCCCAGAAAATCACATTCCGAGGTGGCGTCGGTGCCACCTATTATCACTTCTTCACTACTCGTGTGCAGGACAACGTGAGCGCCGATGCCCACGTGGACTTCGCCTACAATCCATCCCGTGTCTTCTCTTTGCAGGTGCGAGACAAGTTCCTACGCACCATTCGACCGTTTTCCGATCCGAACACGCTTGCGGGACAAACGACGAGTTACGGGCGCAACATCAACGACGGTGCAGTCGATTTCGTCGGCCGCAGCAAGAGTGAAGTTCTCGAAGGCCGTGTAGGATATAGGAACGTCATCGAGTTCTTCGACTCCGAGCTGTATCGATACGGGGACAACATGACGCATAGAGTTCCAGCCCAACTAAGTTGGCGGTTTTTCCCTAGCTCTGCGATCGTCTACGACTTCGACTTTGCTCATCAGCAATACCTAAACCCCGATCAGGTCGCGCTCTCACCAACAGTTCTGTCCGACAACAACCGTGTGCGAAGCCAAATCGGATACAATGGCGCCATTACCAACACGCTGTCTCTGACCGCTTTAGTCGGCTACGCGGTAGGGTTCTATGACGTGCTTCAGGACTTCGACGACGTCACGGCCAGAGTCGAGGCACGGTGGACCCCGCGACCCACGGTCTACCTCGCCGGCGGCTACTATCGGGATGTCGTCCCTTCATTCATTGGCAATTTCACGGTGATGAACCGTCTCTACCTCGACACGACATTTACGGTGGCGGGCGCGTTCTTGCTCGGCCTCAAGGCGTGGGTCTCTTTCGACAAGTCGGGGCTGGCGCTGAGCCCAGATGGCTCGCCGCTCGGCACGCAACCCGAGCGTCAGGACATACGCACGCGGATCGCGCTGTGGGGCGAGTATAGGTTTACGGCCTGGCTCTCGGTGTTCGCAGAAGTCGCCTATCTGGCAGACTTCACCGACTTCCAGTACGTAGGGCTGACGCCTTTGCTGGATCCGTCGGGGGAATACCAGAAAGTCGAAGCATGGATCGGCCTTCGCGTCTTTTACTGATAGTCGTCGCGATCATCGTGGGCTTGGGCGTAGCTGCGTGCAGCAAGCGTAACGTGCAGGCGACCGAGGTACCCCCGCCCGCAACCGATGACACGACCCTCGGGCCGGGTGACTCGTTCACAGTTCGCGTGTTCGGGGAAGATACTCTGTCGGGCGACCACCAGGTCGCTCCCAACGGCACGATCAACTTCCCACTTCTCGGTGCAGTGACGGTCGAAGGCCTGGAGCCTCCAGAGGTCGCCACCAAGCTCGAGAACGAGCTTCGCGGCCGGGAGCTGCTTCGAGATCCGCACGTCTCCGTCTATGTTCGGGAGTACGCATCGAAGCGAATCAGCGTGGTCGGTGCCGTCGCGAATCCGGGTGCCTTTCCGCTCGAGCCAGGGATGACGGTGGTGCAGGCGATCAGCATGGCGGGAGGGTTTTCGTCGTTGGCTGACCGAGATGGCACGGTGGTCACCCGGCGTATCGGCGACGAAACCGTGCGCTATCGCGTTCCCGTAGAGCGCGTCACGCGCGGGCAGGCCGAAGACATCGAGGTAGCCGCCGGGGACATCATTTTCGTTCCGGAACGGCTTTTCTAGGGACTCACAAGCTCCAGTATTTCACGTCGCTCCTGAGAGCGGTCGAGTCCACCAGAGACTTCACATCGACCAGCACACCGCCGCTCCGCACGCTTTTGACGATGTGGTCGAGCCGCTCGAGATAGTGGTCGTGGGGCACCACCAACACGACGCCGTCGAGGTCGGTCAGCGCATCCCAAGGCCGGAGCTCGATTCCATACTCGCGTCTGGCTTCCTCACCCGACGCCAAAGGGTCATGGACGAGGGGCTCGATGCCGTAGTCACGAAGCTCTTCGATCATGTCCGGGACGCGGCTATTGCGAAGGTCCGGAACGTTCTCCTTGAAAGTCAGTCCTAGGACGCCGATTCGACAGTCTTTGATGGGGTGGCCCTGCTGCCTCAAGAGCTTCACGATTCGTTTGGCGACGTAGCGCCCCATGTCGTCGTTGATCCGTCGGCCAGCGAGGATCACCTGCGGATGATAGCCCACGGCCTCGGCCTTCGACGTCAGGTAATAGGGGTCGACTCCGATGCAGTGACCCCCGACCAACCCAGGCGAAAAGCGGAGAAAGTTCCACTTGGTGCCCGCCGCGTCGAGCACATCCCGAGTACGGATATCCAACCTGTCGAAGATCATCGCCAGCTCGTTCATTAAAGCGATGTTGAGGTCGCGCTGCGTGTTCTCGATCACCTTCGCAGCCTCAGCGACTTTGATGGACGAGGCGCGATGCACCCCGGCGTCGACGACGCGTTCGTAAGCACGGGCAACTCGCTCCAGGGTTTCCGAATCCTCCCCTGCAACGACCTTGATGTTCTTCTCGAATGTGTGCTCTTTGTCTCCGGGGTTGATCCGTTCAGGCGAGTATCCGAGCTTGAAGTCTTTGGATTGCGTGAGCCCCGAAGCTTCGGACAAGACCGGCCCGCATCGCTCTTCGGTCACCCCCGGATAGACAGTCGATTCGTAGACGACCACGCCGCCCGGTGCCAGGGCGCTGCCTACAATCTTTGTCGCCCTGAGGAGGGCATCGAGATTCGGACGCCGTTCGTCGTCGATAGGAGTCGGCACCGCAACGATGAAAAAAGTGCATCCTCGGAGATCGGCAGGGTCGCTGGTGAACTCAAGAGTCGACTCGGCAAGCTCTGATTCACTCACCTCTCTCGTGCGATCCCGATTGGCCCGCAGCTCCTCGATCCGTTTGGTCGACACGTCAAAACCAACCGTGTTTTCGAATTCGCGAGCAAAGGCGAGCGCCACCGGAAGCCCCACGTACCCGAGGCCGATGACTGCGACCCGTTCAGTCATGCAGACTCCGATTCGACGCGAAACCAATCGGCGGTGACTTCCAGGCCCTCGGCCAACGGCGTTGGACCGCCCAAAATCGAGGTCATGACAGTGGGATCGAGGACCGAGCGCTCGAGATCGCCGGCTCGGTGCTCTCCATCACGGACCGTTGCCGGCCGGTCGACGAGGCTCGCCAGCTTCTCCGCGAGCACGCGTGTCGACGTTCCGATGCCGGTCGCGATATTGACAGTCCGCCGGTCGAGCGCCCCTTCGAACGCGGCGAGATTGGCGCGAACTGCATCGCGCACGAAGACATAGTCGCGCACGCACCCCTCGTCGCCAAGACGCGCGCGCGCGTTCACCTGGATCGGCTCGCCTCGAAGAAGCCTTCGAAGAAAGATCGCGACCACCCCAGCTTCGCCGTGCGGGTCCTGTCGAGGACCGTAAACGTTTGCGTATCGCAGGATCGTATAGTTGAGGTCAGAGGTCTCGGCGAAAGCCTTGAGATAGAGCTCAAGGCTTGCCTTGCTGCAAGCGTAGGGACTGAGTGGCTTTGGGGGGGACTCTTCTCCGGCCGCATCACCTTCGGCAACCTCTCCATAGAGCGCGCCTCCCGTGCTCGCAAAAATCAAGCGACTGCCGGTCTCGACAGCAGCTTCGGTCACGTTGAGCGAGCCGAGTATGTTGACCTCAGCGTCGTGGGCTGGCTCCCGAACGCTAACGGCTACGCTGGCCTGCGCGGCGTGGTGACTGATCGCGTGTGGTCGAAACTGGAGAGCCAGCTCGCGGACAACCTCTCGGTGGCGAATGTCGACGGGGTGGAAATCCGCGCCCGGTGGCAGGTTTTCGGTGCGCCCTGTGCTCAAGTCATCCACGACGAGCACATCATGACCGGCCTCGGTGGCAGCCTCGGCCACGTGACTACCGATGAAGCCCGCACCCCCGGTTACCAGAACTCTCATAGCGTCCCCAGCGGCTTCGAGCCCCGTAGAGGGGGCGGGACAGGGGACAAGTCCGGTGCCTCGTCGTCCAGAGTGGCCGCGTCGAACTCGGGAACGAGACGGCCTAACACGCCTCGGAGCGACGCACCATTGGAGCTGCAGAGGCTCACGGCCTCATCGAGATGCGAGCGGAGGTCGGTCAACCCGGGGCAGTCGTACGCCCCGACGAAGATCTTCGGATGCGCCGTGCGTTGGATTCCCTCGCTTGCCGTCGAAAGCTCTTCGAAAAGCTTTTCTCCGGGCCTGATCCCAGTGAACTTCACCTCGATGTCCTTCTCTGGCTCGAAGCCGCTCAGTCGGATGAGGTCGTGTGCCAGGTCTATGATGCGGACCGGCTGCCCCATGTCGAGGATGAAGATCTCGCCGCCCTTGCTCAGCGCGGCCGCCTGCGTCACCAGCTGAACTGCCTCCGGGATCGTCATGAAGTATCGGGTCATGTCCGGATGGGTCACGGTAATCGGCCCGCCATCACGGATCTGCTTTCGGAAGATCGGTATCACGCTCCCTGCAGAGCCAAGAACGTTGCCGAAGCGAACCGTCGCGAAGTGCGTTGCGCTGTTGGCCGACAACGCCTGGATGTAGAGCTCGGCGGCTCGTTTGGTCGCGCCCATGACCGATGTCGGGTTCACCGCCTTGTCGGTGGAGATCATCACGAACTTTTCGACAGCCAGGCCGTCTGCCAGGTCTGCGACGATCCGTGTGCCGAGCAGGTTGTTTTTCACGGCCTCGGTGGGGTTCCACTCCATCATCGGGACGTGCTTGTGCGCTGCAGCATGGAACACGATCAACGGGCGGTGGTCGCGAAAGACCTGCGTGATTCGGCTCCTGTCGGTGATGTCCGCGATGGCTGGCGTGAGCTCGAGGTCGGGGAATCGCGCACGCAGCTCGGAGTGGATCTCGAAGAGGTTGTTCTCGCATCGCTCGACCAGGATCAAATGCGACGGCCGGTAGGCCGCCGCTTGGCGGCACAGCTCGGCGCCGATACTGCCCCCAGCGCCGGTAACCATGACCGGCTGCGAGCGAATCACATCGGCCACTGCCTCGGTGTCGAGCCGGACCTGTTCCCGTCGCAACAGGTCCTCGATCGCCACGTCGCGGATGCGAGAGAGATTCACCCGGCCGCCCACGATCTGATAGGTGCCGGGCACGATCTTCACGGCAAGCCCTGCGTTCTTGCACTTGTCCGTGATGCTTCGGATCGCCGTTCCCGGCGCGTTGGAAATCGTGATGAGCGCTTGCTTCGCCTCGTGCTTTCTTGAGAGGCGACCGAGGTCGTCGGTCTTGCCCATCACTTTTAGCCCGTGAATGACCGCTCCCTGCTTCACTGGATCGTCATCGACGAAGCCGACAGGCTCAATGCCCAAGTCCGGACGCCTAGCGATTTCCTGGGCGACCAGAACGCCGCCTTGGCCCGCGCCGACCAAGAAGGTTGGCACGCGGGTCTCGGGATTCTGTTGATGCTGCTGGGATGCGAGTCGCTCACCGAGCATTCGGCGAAGCGCCCGCACGCCGGTAAGGCCGATGAACGCGAGAACGAAATCACCGAGCAACACCCCGAGGGGCACGATGCCGTACCGAGCCACGGGGAAGTCCTGAGCGAGGCTCGGGCTCATCAGGCGCAGAGCCACGAGGAAGGTTCCGGCCAGAGCGATCGCGAAGAAGATGCGGACGGTGTCCCGAAGGCTGATGTATCGCCAGGAAAAACGGGTGATGCCGAACAGGGAAAGAAGGGCGTATTGCAGCAGCACGACGTAGGGCATCACGATGAGCAGCGCTCGCAGCGTCGTCCACGGAACACTCCAGTCGAACCGCAGCATCGTCGCCAACAGGAAGGCGAGCATCAGAACGCTTACGTCGATCAGGAATTGGGACGTCCGCCAAAGGAATCGGCTCATGAGGCTCCCACCTCCAGCACCGCGTGCCGGTACCAGTGAAAGAACTTCTTTACGCCTTCGGAGACGCCCGTCTTGGGCTCATAGCCAAGGAGCTCCCTGGCCTTCGTGATGTCGGCGTAGGTGTATTCGATGTCAGCGGGCGGCATGGGGGCGTCGACCAGGCTCGCCGACCGGCCGGCCTCAACCTCGATCAACCGCACGAAATCGGAGAGCAGGGTGGGCTCGCCACGGCCGAGGTTGATGATCTCGTAGCCAAGTGGTCGGTCTGCCGCTGCAAGGATGCCCTCGACGATGTCGTCGACGTAGGTCCAATCGCGATGCATCTTTCCGTCGTTGTACAAGGGGACCTCGGTCCCGCGAAAAATGTTGTCGAGCACTTTGTAGGCCATCATGTCGGGGCGTCCACGGGGGCCATAGACGGTGAAGAACCGAAGAGCCGTGAAGTCCTGTCCGAACAGATGGAAATACGAATGACCGAGGAGCTCGGCTGCGCGCTTGGTGGCAGGATAGGGGGCAAGGGGACGGTCCGCGTGGTCGGTCTCGACGAACGGGATTATCTCGGTCGCTCCGTAGGCCGAGGAGGTCGAGGCAAACACGAATCGAGGTTGCCCATGGCGCTGCCCGCTCTGCAAGAGGTTCAAGGTTCCGGTTAGGTTCACGTCCAAGTAGAGCTTCGGGTCCTCGATCGAAGCGCGCACCCCCGCCATGGCGGCCAGATGAATGACGGCGTCGAAGCGATGCTCGGCGTAGAGAGCGTCGATCTCCCCGGCATCCCGCACGTCGGTCTCGTGAAAGATCAGCTTTTCGGCGTCTGAAGCGCTGGCGCGGACCTCCCTCAAGTTCGCGCGCTTGCGGGCGGGATCGTAATAATCGTTGAGGTTATCGACGCCGATCACCGCGTCCCCCCGCCTCAGAAGCGCCGCCGCGGTATGGCTTCCGATGAACCCGGCAGCCCCAGTCAACAGGATCGTCTGCATCTCCCCCACTCACTTGGATCTAGTACGGAACTCTACAATCCCACAATGCTTGGTGCGAATCGCAGGGAAGTTTAGGATGCCCGGGTGCAGGCCATGCTTCTCGCGGCGGGGCTCGGAACGCGCCTCCGGCCGCTGACCGACCTCCTCCCCAAACCCGTGGTTCCGGTGGCGAATCGTCCGCTAGGGGCGTTTGCGATGGACCACCTGGCACGGGCCGGCGTCCGGTCGATGGTGGCCAATACCCATCCCAGGCCCGAGCTGGTCGAGGAGCTTCTGAGGAGCCACTGCCCGTCTGGAGTCGACCTCGTATTTTCTCGGGAGAGGACGCTTTTGGGGACTGGAGGAGGGCTGCGAAGGGCGCGAGCCTCCTTCGAGGACCCCACCGCCCCAGTGATCGTGATCAACGCCGACATGCTCTTCGCGCCGAACCTCTCCGAAGCCTGCCGGCTGCATCTCGAACGGGATGCTGTTGCAACGATGATACTTCGACGAACCCCCGATCCCGCTCGGTTTGGGGCGATCGGAGTCGACGGCGATGGCTGGGTAACGACCCTGCTGGGAGCCCCAAGCGGACGGGAGGCGGTCGAGGAGCTCATGTTCACCGGAGCTCACATCTTCGCGCCGGAGGCGTTTGACGCCATGCCGGAATCCGGATGCGTCATCCGGTCGGCGTACCGGGGTTGGGTCGACTCGGGTGCGCCGGTGCTGGGCCTGATCGACGACTCGCCCTGGGCGGACCTCGGAACCGTGTCGGACTACCACCGAGTAAACCTAGAACTGGCTTCAGGTTTGCGTCGGTGGCCGGGGGTCGTCCCGGTCGACGGAAGCTTGCTCGCGGAGGATCTGTCCGTAGCTGCCCATCGCTCCGCGATCCGGAGCTCAGTGGTGGGAGCCGGCGTGCAGATCGCGGCAGGTGCTTCAATCGACGCGTGCGTGGTCTGGCCCGACTCGGTGATCACCCATTCCGCGAGCCGCGCGGTGATCACACCCGAGCATCGAATCGAGCTCAGCTGAGCCCCATCACCTTGGCCAACACGACTGTGATGTTGTCCGGCCCGCCGTTGTTGTTCGCTTCTTCGATCAACCGATTCGCCGCCGTTTGCAGGTCCGGCTGCGACTGCACGATGCGGTGAATGGCCTCGTCGGTGACCGGACCGCATAGACCATCGCTGCAAAGCACGTAGATGTCGCCGATCTCGGGGCGGTCGAGCAGAGTGTCGACCTTGACGGTGGACTTCATCCCGAGCGCCCGAACGATGACATTCTTGAGCGGGAAGCTCTCGATCTCTTCCTCGGAGAGCCGCTTCATTTTGATGTAGTCGTTGAGGAGCGAGTGGTCGCTGGTCAGCTGCTCCAGTTTTCCTTCGCGGATACGATAGACGCGGCTGTCGCCCACGTGCGCGATGAGCACGCCGTCCTCGATGACGAGAATGCCGGCGACGGTGGTCCCCATGCTGTGCATCTGCGGATCTTTCTGGGCCGCCTCGTGGATGCGCAGATTTGCAAGCTTGATGCCAGTGATCAGACGGTTCTCTTCATAGCCACGGGCTTTGTCCATCTTGTATGGCCACGTGGCTTCGGGATCTGCGCTCGTCGCTCGAAAGAATTCGCGAAGGGTGTCGATCGCCATGCGGCTTGCAACCTCGCCCGAGGCGTGCCCTCCCATGCCGTCGGCCACGACGTAGAGGTTGTCTTCATCGGCGAGCATGAAGCTGTCCTCGTTGTGAGTGCGCTTCATCCCGATGTGGGTGTCGCCGATGGCGAGAACTCGTGCCCGTGACATACCCCAAGACCCCGTACGATTGGAGTTTAACGACGCCGGCGCAGCCAAGTCAACGAAACCGGCCTATACTCGCCCGGACATGGGGAACGGATCCGACGACGAGCTCGCATCGGTGGCGGCCAGCGCGCAAGAGCTCCTACGCTGGGAGGATGCGCTTGGGGGGAGTGGATTCCCTATCGTCGAGCGCTCCCGAGTCGCGTCGCTCTCCGAAAAGGGAGACGGCGGGGCTTCAGCGATCCCTCGAGATTCCCACGCGCGCCTACGAGCGCTCGCATCCGAGGCTGCCGACTGCACTCGTTGTGAGCTTCATCGAAGTCGGACCAAGAGCGTGTTTGCACGCGGTACGCCCGACACCGATCTGGTGTTTGTCGGAGAAGGCCCAGGTTTTCACGAAGACCAGCAAGGTTTGCCCTTCGTCGGCCGCGCGGGGCAACTCCTCGATCGGATGATCGCCGCGATGGGGTACGAGCGAGACGGCGTCTACATCTGCAATGTCGTCAAGTGCCGTCCGCCGGAAAACCGGACCCCGCTCCCAACGGAAGCTGTCGCTTGCGCGCACTTTCTGGTACCCCAGCTCGAGGCGGTCGCGCCGAAAGCGATCATTGCCCTGGGTCGGTGCGCCGCCGAGAACCTAAGGTGCGTGCCGCCTTCCGGAAAGTGGAGAGGGATCTGGGGCGAGTGGCGGGGCATCCCAGTCATGCCGACGTACCACCCCGCGTTTCTATTGCGCAGCCCCCAGTTCAAGAAGCCCGTCTGGGAGGACCTCCAAGAGGTGCTCCGTAAGCTCAATCGGTGATTTCCCCAACGACGCGGAGGCCAGGGCCTTTGCTTTCTCGCAGGGGAGGGAAAGAACGAAGTCAAACCCGATCTTGACGGTCGCGCCAAATGGCTCTACGATAATGCCAAATGGCAGCAACAGGCGCGACGGACCTCTATCACGAAACCTATCGGCTTCTTGGGGGCATGAAGACGCTCAAGACCCGACGGCGCACGCCGGATGCATGGGTCTCCTTGATCCGTCGAGGCTTTATGCCGAGCACCCTCACAGCTATCGCCGACAACACCGGGGTTCCCCTGAAATCCTTGCTCGAGCTCATCTCGCTCCCGGAACGGACGTGGGCCCGGAAGGCCAGGAAGGACGAGGCTCTGTCCCTTCCGCAATCGGACCGACTCTATCGGATCGCGCGAGCAATCGCTCGGGCGACCGAAGTGTTCGAGAGCCGCGAGACGGCGGTCGACTGGTTGCGAACGCCCAACCGCGCCCTTTCCGGCGCCGCGCCGTTCACCATCTTGGACACCGAGGTCGGCGAAGAGCAGGTGCGCACCCTGCTCGGTCGGATCGAGTACGGGGTGTACACCTAGTGCGTGTCTATCGACTGTCCGCGCCAAAGCACGCCAAGACATCTTTGAACGGGGAGGGTGCCCGGCTATTTGGGGGGCGCTGGAACCCTAGAGGCGTTGCCATGGTCTACACCTCCGAGCATCTCTCGCTTGCAGTACTGGAGAACCTCGTGCATCTCGATCCCGCACAATTTCGCCCCGATCGGATGGCGCTCACCATCGAAGTCCCGGATCGGGACGTGGAGATTCTTACCGCGACCGAGCTGCCCACGAACTGGCGCGCCGGCCGCTCGCAAAGGCTGCTTCAAGACTTGGGAAAGGCGTGGATCGTGGAAGGCCGATCGTTGGCGCTGAAAGTGCCGTCTGCGGTGATTCCGCAGGAGCACAACGTCCTGCTCAACCCAAACCATCCTCGGCACCGCAGGCTTTCGGTCCACGCACAGGAGCCGTTTTCCTTCGACCCGCGGTTGTTCCGATTCCCCACCTGACGGTTTCGGGCGAAAACCACGCCCGAGGTTTATCCTTGAAGGAACACGTGACACGCAAAACCGAACCGAACTGGACCGCGCTCGAGCATTTCCTCCGCGAAGGCATTGCCAGCACCGAGTACGGGGACCCTCGAGAAGAGCTCAGTCTCGCGCTGGACGCAGACGACAGGGATGTGGCGCGGGCGCTGCTACGGGCCACCTCCACCTACGACATCGAGGAGATCGGAACTCAAAGCCTCCACCCTGATGCGGCCAGACACCCATCGGTTCGGCCAGTGCCAGAAGGCGCAGCCGACCCTTCTTTTCTCGGACGACTGTCAGCAACTGGTACGGGCGAGATGTCGGTCGATCAGATCGATGACGTCCCCACGATCCTGGCTGTGTTGCGGGCCGGCTCCCGCAAGCAACGACGTGCAGCGCTCGAACGACTAGGCGAGCGTCTCCGCGAGCGGCGGGGAATACCGACTGAGGCTCTACGAACAGCAACGCAAACGATCGCGGAACTTCGGGATGTCGAGCTCGGGTACGAGCTGGCCCGATTGCGCACCGAGCTTCCAGGTGCACCAGGTCGCAAAGCGCGCAGCGAAGATGAGCGCTGGAAGCGACTTGCCGCCGAGACCAAAGAAGCGGTTCGGAACTTCTGGGACGGGCTGTTGGAGGTGGAGCCCATCCACGTGCTCCCGGGCGACGAGCGAGCGCTCCTGTTGATGCGAACGCCCGAGCTGCCCGCAATGGTGCTCCATCACATCAACGCGATCATCGAAGGAAACGACGGGAGCGTACCCAGAGAGTCGCGGGTTGGGCTTCTCGCGTCTTTGCGCTACGCAACCGATCGACGATTGGTTCCCGCTCTGGTAGCCGTGATCGAGTCGGCGCGTGGCGAGCTGTTGGCCGAGGCGGCCCACGCGCTAGGGGGCATCGACGATCCGCGCGCGCATCCGGTGCTCGTCGAGCGCTTCGAACGAAGCATCGTCAGCGAAGAGCGGGTTGCCCTCGCAGGGGCGCTAGGGATGCACGGGGACTGCCGAGGTCTCCCCGAGGTGCGGAGCCTACTTGAACAGGATCAGCCCTCCTCGATTCTCCACGCTCTCGAAGCCATGGAAAGCTTGGGGTCGTCCGAGGACGGTGAGCACGTCGTTCGGTTTCTCGATCATTCGGATATCGGGATCGCAGTTCAAGCCGTGCGAACGTTGGCTCGCATCAGTGACGGCCGCGTTCTCGACGAGCTCGGCGAACGTTACAATACCACTTCGGTCCCTGCGCTGCGGGCCGCCATCGAAGACGCGCTTTCCGCGATCGCGGCGCGCATGGAGCTTCGAGGCGAGGAAGTGGCAGAGATCGACTGGTCGGAGGTTGGCAACAAGCCGGCGCCGCGCGAGGGCTCGAGAGACAGCTTGCCTGCGATCGTCCTCGGTTGGCGCGACTACTTCATGGGCCGGCTCTGGCTACTGCTCGGCCGCGTCAACTGGGCGGTCGCGCGGTTCGAATCTGCCGCGCGACGGCGCGCTGGATGGGTAGTACCTCTAATCGGCATAGGAATGGCGTTTGCACGGCATCGACAATACGCGTTGGCCTTGCCGGCTTTTCGCCGTGCGATCGAGCTGGATCGGCCGCGCATCGAACGCAATCCCATTTTGGTGCGTGCGATGGCAAAGTCCTTTCTGTACCGAGCCGAGCAAGTGGAGCGAGAAGGTCGAGACGACATCGCCAGGGGGCTGGTGGGCGAGGTCCTGAGCCTCGATCTTCGACGGGCGCCCGGTACCGTTCGCTTCGAGCTGAAACGCAAGCACGACGTTCTGGGCAGGCAGGAGCATGACGATGTCCACACGGCTGCGTGAAGCTGCGATTCGTCATCTTCGGACCCGTGGCGAGATCTCGTCGGAGGGATTGGTGCGCCGGTTGACGATGGACATCGACGTGGACGGCCAGATCGAAATGGTGACCTTGAGTCTCCGCGACGGCGAGCTTCAATGCGTGTCGAGCGATGGTAACAACGATGGCCGACACGTGATCGCTGCGCTCGAGTTCATCGCGGGACTCGATCAGCGGGACGACTCGCAACCACCGGGGACCGAAGGAGTGCTCGGTCGCCGTTCGCTCGACCCCCCTCAGCCGAACGAGCTCGCCGATGCCCTCGATGAGCTCCTCATCGCGGTGACCAGAGTAGGGATCGACAAGGCACGCTACGCGCCCTCGGTCGATGCTGCATTGGAGGGCGTCCTCGAGGCTGCCGCGCAACCGACGCCGGCGGGTCTAGGACGCTTCATCGGACGACTTCGACACGAAGTGCTTTCGGGCCAGCCGCGTCGAGCGGCCCGGATTCTCGAGGGAGCCGCAAGACTCGCCGACGCCCTCCGGGTCGAATCTCGCACCGAGGAGTCGGAGGAGCGCATTCGGTCGTGGCTCGGGGCCAGTCCTGGATCGGTGCCCGAGCTCGAGCTCCTCTACGACCGCACGATGATCGAAGTCGCGCGCGAGTGGCTTGCCGGCACGAAGCGGGCGGGTGTCGAGCGCCGATACCTGATCGATTTGACCGCCGGCACGATTTACCGCGAGGATCGTCCCAGCCAGGCCATGGCTTCGCTTGGGCCGTGTCCGCGGCAGATACACGTGGGTTTGGCCGACGTCGAGCCTGGGCCTGCCCCACAGCGCATCCGGATACTGCAGTATGAGGTTCGGCCCGAGGTGCCGCTGGAAAGCTGGGAGCGGCTGCACCAGATCGCGAGGCGAAGCTTCGCGCAGCTTACGGAAACCTATCGCCGCGCCGTGCAGGCCTATCCGACGCTTGCCGAGCCCTTCGCCTTGATCGCGCCGTATCGCATCGAGCACGACCAAGGCTTCATTGCCATCGACTCGGAAGGTCACCGGCTCGCGATGGAACGCACCGAGCGCAGGGGCAGTGTGCTCGCGTTTTACGATCTCCTCGACCAGGGCATCCAGCCGACCTGGTTGGCGGGCCGTCTAACTGACGTCGCGAGCACGCTTTGTATTTCGCCCTTCGCGTTTGCAACCCGCAGCCACGATTACACGCGTCTGTAGCGTCGATATCGGACTAACGGATCCCCGGCGCTTGCATAGGCGAGTCACCCGGCCAAGATCCGACGATGTCCTCCAGCGCCGCACCTCAAAAGACTCGATTGGGCTCGCTCAAATCACGTCACCTGCCACTAGCATCAGCTGAAAATCAGCTGGCTGAGCTCGGTCGGCTGCCGATCAGCAGGACGTTCCACGAGGCGCTGACTTCCGAAGGCCTTTGGCCGCTTCGACCGACCTCGATCGACATCCTCCAGATCAACGTCGGCAAGCTCTGCAACCAAACCTGCAGGCACTGCCACGTCGATGCTGGACCCGATCGAACCGAAGTGATGTCGCGCGAGATCGCCGAGCAATGCGTCGAAGTCCTCCGGCGTTTTGCGATTCCGACCGTCGACATCACAGGCGGCGCACCGGAGCTCAATCCGAGCTTTCGATGGCTCGTCGAGCAATGTGTCTCCCTCGGTCGGCACGTCATGGATCGGTGCAACCTGACGATTCTCGAAACCGGCGCACATCGAGACTTGCCCGAGTTCTTCGCTGAGCACAGGGTCGAGCTGATCTGCTCGCTCCCCCACTACGAGCCGACCTGCACCGACACTCAGCGCGGTGACGGGGTGTTCGCCAAGAGCATCCGCGCCCTGCGCCGTTTGAACGCCCTCGGCTATGGAGACGGCCGGTCAGGGCTTCGTCTCGTGCTGGTGACGAATCCGGTCGGCGCAGTGCTTCCGGCGGCCCAGGCATGCCTGGAGCTCGAGTGGAAGCGGGAGCTCAAGGAGCGCTACGACCTCGCGTTCGATGCCCTCTACACCATCACCAACATGCCGATCAGCCGACACCTCGAATGGCTTCTAAAGACCAACAATCTCGAGGGTTACATGCAAAAGCTCGTCGAGTCTTTCAATTCGCAAGCGGCCCATGGCCTCATGTGCAGGAACACGATCTCGGTCGGTTGGGACGGGCGCCTATTCGACTGCGACTTCAATCAAATGCTCGACATCCCGGTCGCCGCCGCGGCCCCGCGCCACATCCGCGACTTCGACCTGGCTGCACTGGAAGCTCGCGACATCGTGACCGACCGACACTGCTTCGGGTGCACTGCGGGCACCGGTTCGAGTTGCGGCGGGGCAACGACCGCCATCGGCTAGATGGTAGGCCCGCGGGCTCTGTTGGTCCCATCCACCACCCTTACACGAACGCGTCGACGGCCGTTCAATTTGCACCGCCCTGCGGAAGCCCGATGGGGAAGCAGACCTGACCTGCGGGTGGGTTGGGGTCGACGAAATCGTCTTCGTACGAGCCGGGGGTGCCGTTGCCGTTGACCGCTCCGCCCTCGCACTCGATGGCCAGTGGGTCCGAGCCCGCAGCGGCCCGAATCCCGGTCCTAATCGGCAAGGCCACATCCGCGCTGGAGACGTCGCCGGCTACATCGAAGCAGACCTGACCCGACGGAAAGGCGCTGTAGATCGCCCCTTGAATTGTCTCGAGACGCAACACCATGTCAGCAGTAACGATATTGGCGCAACTCGCCGGAACGCAGCCAGACTGGCATGCACACTCGCACTGGTTTGCGAGGCTGCAGATCTGCCCGAAGTCCGAAAGCGGGCAGTCTTCATTGCTCTGGCAGACCTGGCCCCCCGAATCGCCTGCATTGGAAGACTGCGAAATCGGTACCGTCTGAGGCAGAGGGGTCAAGGTCGTATTCACGGGTGTGCCTGAGGCCACCCGCGTGGTCGAGATTTCCGCGCGCGCGCCGGTCACTTCGATGCTGAGCAAGGGTGTTGGGAAGCTCGCGAGCACTAGTTGTTGCAGAAGCTCTTGAGGCAGCAGGAGAGAGGAGTCGAGGCTTGTGCTGAACTGCGACGCCGGCTGGATCGGGGTCGGCGCAACGGTGAGATCCATGGCGGAGTCGAATAGCCTCGGCGAGATTGAGCTCCTACATGCCATCGGCACGAGCTTCTCGGTGGGAGCCCAAGGGCTCGAACACGCCCCGGAGTTGCATCGGCCAATGCCATCGCCGCAGGGTATACCGTCCGGCAGAGGATCGGGCAGCGGACAGGCGTTCTCGATGCACTGTGGGTTTCCACGGCATTCGTCGTCGGGGAAGAAAGCATTGCACTGCTCATCGCTATTGCAGCCGACGCAGCGTCCCTGGCCATCGCAGACGAAGATGTCGTTCTGGCCACAGGGGGTGTTTGTAGGCTCCAAGCCCGCGCCCACGCATGTGCCGGACATGGGCTCGCACATTCCGTCGGTCGTGCAGTCATTGCCGTCTTGGCAGCCGGACTCGACGCAGCTCACCCCTGCGTCGGGTGCCCCACCGGTACCCGGAGCTCCGGCGTTTCCGCCAAACCCTCCCGTGTTTCCAGCGGTATCCCCGCAGCCGACGAACACGAGAATGGCAAAGAGGGGGCAATGAAGGCTCATCCAAGCACGCGTGACCATCGCGGGAGAATAGCCCAGAATTGGGATCGCGAAATGATCGATTCCACCGGCTCCAACCTGATCATCGACTCAGAGCACCCGCGCGTCCAAGCGTTTGCCGCCGCTGCAACCAGGGGCGCCGAGGAGGATCGAGAGCGAGCGGTCAAACTCTACTATGCCGTGCGAGACGGGATTCGGTACGACCCGTACCATCTCGACTTGACCCCACAGGGTTTGTGCGCGAGCCGCACCCTGGAAGTCGGGCGGGCGTGGTGCGTCCCAAAGGCGGTGTTGTTGGCCGCGGGTTGTCGCGCGCTCGGGATCGCCGCGAACGTCGGCTTTGCGGACGTGAAGAACCACCTATCGACCAAACGACTCCGCGAGCGAATGGGGACCGACGTGTTCTATTGGCACGGCTACACAGCGATCGAGCTCGACGGAACATGGGTCAAGGCGACCCCGGCGTTCAACATCGAGCTCTGTGAGCGTTTTCGCATCAAGCCCCTCGAGTTCGACGGCCACACGGATTCGATCTACCACCCGTTTGATCTCGAAGGGCGGAAGCACATGGAGTATTTGAAATTCCGTGGCGAGTTCGACGAGATTCCGCTCGACGAAATGCTCGCGACCTACCGATCCAAGTACCGACGAGCCACATACGAGTCGAACGGCGCCGATTTCGATCGAGATGTCGAGCTCGAAACTTCGAGCCACTGACTAGGCATCGATGAGATCGACCTCGACCGGTGTGTGGTCGTCCTCGAGGTAGATGACTGCGTCTGCCCTATCAGGCATCTCGTCCCAGATGAAGCGCGTCAGGCGCTCGAAGTGCATGACGAAGCGGCGCACGGCGGTAGGCGTCATCACCTCGGGGCCCCCGCCCCCGGCTCGCAGCCGAGCTTCCTGCTCTTCTCGCCAGGCGTACACCCGTTCGAAGTCGCGAGGGCGCAACAAGATCAACAAGTCGAGCTCGGCAAAGAGGGTTTGGTAGGCGCCGGCAAGCTGCCGATTGACATACCATCGCCAATTTCCTGTGGAGTCTTCGAGGCGTTCGAGACCGTTTATTGGGGCTTCGAGCTCGTCGCCGGGCTGAGGCCGGGCCCCCACGCACCAACCCTCGAACAGCACCACGTCACAAGGGCCGTTCCAGACTGGCCACCGGAACTTGGGAAATGGCTCGTCCGTGGCCTTGTCGAAACGGGGCAGCGCGACGCTTTCACCGGCACGAAGGC
>JBFICQ010000023.1:0-24190 GCA_041581895.1 Polyangiales bacterium
ACATACGTCGTCGCGCTCGTGTCCTGAGCCCTCGAACACCATCGGCTTTCCGTAAAGAAGCTGAAAACGGGTCGGCTTTGGGATGAGCACGCCCCACTTCGTGACCGGGATGTAGGGGACCCCGAGCAAACGCCCGAGGGCCCTCAGGTTGGCGATCGTCGGGAGGGCCTCGCCTCCGCCGACGAACCCGAAGGGAATGATTGGGCTTTTGGTCTCGAGCGCAAGTCTCATGAACCCCGTCCCAAAGGCCACGAGGGTGTCCGCCTCTTTTGCCAGCTTTGCCGTCCCTCGAGCGCCCTCGGGAAACACCAGCAAGAGCCTTTCGTCCCGAAGCAGTCGAATCGCTTGATCCGGGTTTCCGGTGAACTGGCCCGTTCGGCTCATGATCTGAGAGGCGCCTGGAAACCGGTGGATGAATTTGTCGAGCATCGCATGCACTAGGCGTGGTGGATTTGCGTCGAGAAGCATGGAGGCCGACACCATCGCACCGTCGATCGCCACGCCGCCCGAGTGATTGCCGACCAGAATCGCCCTTCCGCGAGACGGCACGTTTTCCAGTCCGTAGACATCGACCTTGAAGTAGTGTCGGTAGACCCACGCGAACACCGAAACGAAGCGGACCAGGTCCTTTTTCGCGATGCCGTACGGATCAATCCCGAACTTGTTGAACGAAAGATCGAGCGCCTCTACGCGCGCAGCCACTTCAGGATCGATGGGTAGGAGCCTGTCTAACAAGTTGCCTCAGCCCTCGCGGGCCTCGATCTGTATGTGGAGAGCACCCGGAACGCAATCACTCGCTGTCGGACCTGCGAATCCCGAGGGCCCGCATCTTCTTGTAGAGGTGGCTCCGCTCGAGACCGAGGTCGCCTGCGGTCTTGGTCACGTGCCCCTTCCGAAACTCGAGCGCTCGTTCGATCAGGTCCCGCTCGACGGCTTCCACCATCTCCCGAAGCGGGGTTTCCGGCCGAAAATAGGAGCCGACGGCCTTCGCCGTCCCGAGCGGGAGCAAAGCCCGCGCGTGCGCTTCGGTGATCGTCTCGCCCGGGGTGAGGATGACTAGGCGCTCGACGAGATTGCGTAGCTCGCGGACGTTGCCCGGATACGGATAGGCTTCGAGCAGCCGCATGGCGCCTGGTGCGAGGACCTTCTCGGGCCGCGCGTGCACTTCACACGCAAGGGCGAGGAAATGCTCGGTCAGCAGAGGGACGTCCTCAACGCGCTCTCTGAGCGCCGGGACCTGCAGTGGCAAAACGTTCAGCCGGTCGTAGAGGTCCGGCCGAAACCGCCCGGCTTCGATCTCGGCTCGAAGAGACTTGTTGGTCGCGGCCACGACACGCACGTCGACCTCGATCGACGCGCTACCCCCCACTCGCTCGATCTCGCCCTCTTGCAGGACCCGAAGGAGCTTTGCCTGCATCTGAGGGGGCATGTCTCCCACCTCGTCCAAGAAGAGCGTGCCTCCGCTGGCCCGTTCGAACTTGCCACGACGCTGCTTGGTGGCTCCGGTAAACGCCCCCGCCTCGTGGCCGAACAGCTCACTTTCGATCAGGCCTTCAGGAACTGCAGCGCAATTGAGCTTCTCGAGTGGCCGATCTGCCCGCGAGGAAGCCGCATGGATAGCCGACGCAACGAGCTCTTTTCCAGTGCCGCGCTCTCCGAAAATCAGCACCGGTGCATTCGAGTTGCCGGCCAGCTCGGTCTGTTCTCGGAGCTTGGCCATGGCCGGGCTTTCCCCGAGCAGGGAAGCCCCGAAATCGTAGCGCCTCTTGAGCTCGCGATTTTCGCGCTGGAGCTCGTGAAGCTCGAGGCTTCGCTGAAGCGATAGAATGAGCCGGTCGCTTCCGATGGGCTTCTCGATGAAATCGTCTGCGCCGCGTCGGGTTGCTTCCATCGCGGTTTCGATGGTGGCGTGCCCGCTCATCATGATCACCGGCGTGGAGATGCCGCGCTTGCCGAGCTCCGCGAGCAGGGCGAGCCCATCCATGCCGGGTAGCTGAACATCCAGCAAGATCGCGTCAAATGTCTGCTTTGCGAGCTTGTCGAGGGCGATCTCGGCGCTTCCTGCGACTTCCACCGCGTAGCCTTCGAGCCCGAGCGCACGAGACACCGTCGTCAGGATGTTCTGTTCGTCGTCGACGACGAGAACGGTCGCGGCCACCATGAAACTACGCTAGCACACCGGGACGCAGGCTCAGGGGCCCGCCCCGCCACGCTGCTTCTTGATCGGCATCGAGCGAACTCTGGTTTCCGAGACGCGTTGATTGGTCTTCAGCCATGGCGTCAGCACGTCGGCTGATTCGGGGCGCGAATAGAGATAGCCCTGGGCGATGTCGCAACCTCGGTGGCGCATGTACTCGAGCTGATCCTCGGTTTCCACCCCCTCGGCGATAACCTCCAGGCCGAGGTTCTGGCCGAGGCCGATGATCATGTTGGAGATCGGCCCACCCCGCCCGTGCGACCCGACGCTTTGAACGAAGTTCTTGTCGATCTTGAGCGCATTGAGCGGAAACTCGTGCAGGTACATGAGCGACGAGTACCCCGTCCCAAAGTCGTCGATCGCAATACGAACGCCCACCTCACGGATTTCGCGGAGAAGGCCGCTCGCGACTGCCGCGTCGGCCATCAAGGAGCTCTCGGTCACCTCGAGCTCGAGGAACTCGGGGGGGAGCTTCGTTTCGCGGAGCGCATTGCGAACCTTGTCGATGAACATCGGGTCTTCGAACTGCTGTGCCGAGACGTTCACCCCGACCCGCATCGGCTCAAAGTCCATCTTGTGCCAACGCTGCAGTTGCTCGCACGCGGTCAGGAGCACCCATTCCCCCACTTGCTCGATCAAGCCGAACTCTTCCAGACCCGAGATGAAGTGGTAGGGCGTCAAGAGGCCACGGGTGGGGTTCATCCAGCGGAGCAGAGCTTCGACGCCTATGACGCGTCCCGTTCGAAGGCACAGCTGCGGCTGATAAAACAGCTGGAATTCCTCCTTGTCGACGGCGCGCCGCAAGGCCCATGCGAGCGCGTGCCTCGATTGCGCTTCTTCCTGCATGGCTCTTGCGAAGAACTGATAACGCCCGCGTCCGGACGACTTGGCCCGGTACATCGCGAGATCTGCAGCCCTCAATAGCTCGGACAAATCGTTGCCATTGTCCGGGTACATCGCGATTCCCACGCTACTCGAGCTGGTGACCTCGTTGCCATCGATGCTTCGGATCTTTTGGAGGCTTTCGACAATCCGCTCGACCACCGGCAAAACCTCCTTGGCCTCGCTGACGCCTTCGAGGATCACCGCAAACTCGTCCCCTCCGAGACGCGCGACCGTATCTTGATCACGCACGCTGGCTCGAATCCGACTGGCAGCTTCAACGAGTAGCTTGTCGCCGACCTCGTGTCCGAGCATGTCGTTGATCTCTTTGAAGCGGTCCATGTCGAGAATCAAAGTCGCCACTCCGGTGCCGTTCCGCGTCGCCCGCCGCAGTGCCCGATCGACCCGCTCGCGAAGCAGGGTTCGGTTTGGTAGCGAAGTGAGCTGGTCGTATTGCGCGAGCCGCACGAGCTCGAGCTCGGTGCGTTTGCGTTCCACTGCGTAGCGTATCACCCGATGGAGATTGGCCCCGTCGATGTGTCCCTTGACGAGATAGTCCTGGGCGCCGGCCTTCACCGACCGAAGGGACACCGCCTCGTCTTCCCAGGCGCTGACGATCACGAGCGGAACATCGGGGTACGATGTCTGCAGGCTCGAGACGGTCTGCGTGCCCCGAGAGTCCGGCAGGTTGAGGTCGGCCAGAATCACGTCCGGCGCAAGCTCTTCGGCCGAGAGCACGGCGTCGTTCAAGGTTCGCACGTGCGTGATCCGGTAGTACGCGTCGGTGATCTTTCGGAGCAGCCTCCGGACGAGCTGCGCGTCGATGAGGTTGTCCTCCACGAGGAGGACTTCCCGGACCTCGGCCTGCTTCTCGTCCCGGTCGCCCCGCATTCAGTTCACCCGCAAAAATACGTTACCAACGCTCTATTACAGTGCTATGGTTTAGGAGGGGCGTCAAGGGTGATTCCGCCCCTAAGGGTTGGGGTGCTAGCGGGCAAGGCAGAAATTTCGTTGGTTTCCGGAAATCGGCGTGTCCGCGTCCTGATCGCGTCGGGAAACCCGGAGCGAATCATGCTCGTTCGCGAGAGCCTGCACGCATGGCCCGAGACCGTGGTCTGCCGGGTGGCGGTGAATCCCGAGGACGCCGTGATCCAGATCGAGAGCTACGCGCCACACCTGATCTGCTGGGATTCAGGGCTCGGTGCGCCTTCGGCAGCGCTCCGCACGACCTGCATGCTGGTGCTCGAGGAGGAGACGTGTCGGCTGCCGACCAACCCCTCGCCGGAGATGGCGCTGCCAACCGCGTATGTCGCCGGGCTTCAACGCTCGATCAATCGCGAGTACGAGCTGCGCCGCGCACTGGTTCAGCTACGCGATACCCAAGGCTCGGAAACCCAAACGCGCTTGCTCTTGGCGCGCGCCACGGACGGGATCGTCGTGGTCGATGGCTCCGGGGCCGTCGTCTTTGCGAACCCGGCGGCGTGCGGTCTAGTTGGCGTCGAAAGCGCCGATCGCCTCCAGCGGATCTTCGACGAGAAAACGCCCGAGAAGGGAAAGCCTGCCGTCTACGAAGTCGAGCTCGCCAACGGTGCCACTTCCTCGGTAACCGGTACCGCGATCGCGTCGATGTGGGAAGGACGGGAGGCGACGATCATCCAGCTCCAGCCGACGCTCAGACCGAGCGTGCCGCCTCCCGTTGGCCCTCGCGTGCCCGAAGATCGTCTCCGCGCGATCGGACGGCTGGCTGCGGGTCTAGCCCACGAGGTGAACAACCCTTTGACCTTCGTTCTTGCCAATCTCGAGAGCTTGCGCGAATCGCACCAGGTCATTCGACGATTCGTTCGGAAGCTCCGGGTCGACTTGGCCAATGACGGCGAGATCAGACCAAAAACCTTCGAGGCGTTGACCGAGGAAGCCAACCTCGAGGAGGTCATCGACGACGCCGCCGACATGTTGACCGACTGCAACAAGGGCATGCACCGCATCCAGGACATCGCCCGCAGCTTGGGAACGTTCTCCCGGGCCGATGACGAACAGGCCGAGCTCATCGACCTGGCGCGTGTCGTCGATGACGCCTGCGCCATGGTCTTCAACCAAATTCGGTACCGGGCAAGGCTGGTGAAGCGATTCGAGCCGATCCCCAACGTTGCAGCCTACCCCGGCCGAATCGCGCAGGCCCTGGTCAACATGCTGACCAACGCCGTGGAGGCGATTGATGGGGGCGCGTACGACAAGCATCGAATCGTGGTCTCCACGCGTTCGGAAAACGACCACGTGATCATCGGCGTCAGCGACACCGGCGTCGGAATTGATGAAGCCGACCACGAACGCATTTTCACACCCGGGTTTACCACCAAGGCTCAGGATGGGGGAATGGGCCTCGGGCTGTCGCTCTGCAAGCGAGTTGCCGAAGAGCACGGCGGGCGCGTGGAGGCGCATCGCTTACCCGAGCATGGGATGCGCTTCGAGCTGGTAATTCCCGTCGACACCGGCCTTCAGCCCGTCGAGCGCAAGCGCGACAGCCGTCCGATCTCCGAGGCACCCACCACTCGTTCGCGGATCTTGATCGTCGACGACGACGCCATGGTGCTCTCCGCGCTTCGGCGACGGCTTCGACGGCGATATGACATCGTGACCGTTCTCGGAGGAGTCGAGGCCTTGGCGCGCATCGCAGAAGATTCGCGCTTCGACGCGATCGTCTGCGACCTGATGATGCCCGAGGTCGATGGAAAGTCCTTCTACGACACGATCGCGCAGAGTTATCCAAAGCTGGTCGAGCGCATCGTCTTCATGAGCGGCGGCGCCTTCACACCTCGGCTTCGCAAATTCGCCGCCTCCGTCTCGAATCCAATGCTGCAAAAGCCGGTGACCCGCGAAGACCTCGAGTCCATGCTCACCTCGATTCAAGAAGAAGCGAAGAGCGACTGAGGCGGTCACTCGCGAGCACGCGCATCCCGTCGAGCTTCGGCATCCGCAAGTCGGTGATGAGGACGTCGATATGGTGCTCGTCGAGCGCGCGAAGCACGGCTTCGCCATCCGCGACGGCATGGACCTCATACCCATCATGCTGAAGTTGCGCCTTGAGCACGCGGCGAAGGTTGTCCTCGTCGTCTGCGACCAGAACTTGCCTGGTTTCGGTCACGGGCGGAGTGTAGCCCCGCCCGGGCCGATGTGAAGACTATCCGGCGGTAAGCCGCTGCTCGGCGGCTCGGACAACCGTCGTGCGGTTCTTGCGTGCCTTCTCGTAATCGAGCAACGCAGTCGCTTGCGGTGCGGAGAGGCGCTGGATGCGTCCGACGACGTCTTTGGCGGTCATTCGGTCGTAGTTG
The DNA here is from genome assembly GCA_041581895.1 of Polyangiales bacterium. Classification (GTDB taxonomy): domain Bacteria; phylum Myxococcota_A; class Polyangia; order Polyangiales; family Houyiibacteriaceae; genus SG8-38. The sequence continues at coordinate 6,409 of JBFICQ010000023.1, forward strand.
GGAATCGGGGCGCGTCCCATCTTTCGCACGGTCGGCTTTCTCTTGACGGTAGCCTTGGTGCGAGAGGGAGGTCTCTTGACCTTGGTGGCGTCCCCGAGGCGTCGGTCGACCAGACCCTGCGCCTCACCGAGCAGATCGTGAGTCGCTCGCAGAACGCGTGTCTCGACAGCGCCCGGACGGAGGGCCGCTCGAGCTGCCATCGCGCGAGTTTCGACGCCGCTCGCCTGCGCTTTCAACGCCTTCACGTAGGCGTCTCGGGTCTTGATCGCCAGGTTTCGCCAGTTGACGGCTTCCTTCCGGAAGGCGCGCCGCAGGGTGGCGGCGGAGCGTCCCGTCGAGCGGACCAGCTTGTCGGCGGCGTTGCTGATCTCATCGCCGAAGGCCACGCTTGCCCCGCGGGCTTCGGAGACGAACACGTTCCCGGATTGCCAGGTTTGTTCCAAAAAGAGCAGGCTCTGACGCTTGAGGCGATTGCCGCTCAGAACGAGTCGATCGGTGTGAGACATCATCTGCTTTTCCCCTTCTTGGATGACGCGCTGCGTTATCCCACCTAACCATAGCCACGAACCTGCCGGAGTCAAACCGAGCCCGAAACCATGTACGTTCCACCGAGTTGCATTAGACTTTAGGGCTAGATGAGTGGGACCTTCCGAGCGCTGGTCGTCGAAGACTCGAGCTCCGTGCGGAGGCTCTTCTGCGAACTCTTGCGTGAGCGAAATTACGAGGTGGTCGCTGTAGAGTCGGCGGAGGAGGGCTTGGCGGCCCACCAAACGAAGCCCTTCGCGCTCATGCTGGTCGACTGGACCCTTCCAGGGATGTCGGGGCTCGACCTGTGCCGCGCCGTCCGGGAGCGCGACGGTGGCGACGAAGTGGTGATCCTCGTGGTCACCGGTCGCAATCGCGCCGAGGACCTACAAGCTGTGCTGGACGCCGGAGCCTCGGATTATCTTTCGAAGCCGATCGATGCCGAAATCCTCGGCACCCGTCTGTTGATCGCCGAGCGCGCAATCCGCGAGACGGCCCGGCGCGCCCTCGAGCGCAAGGACATGGAATCTCGGCTGGTGTTCGCCGACCGCATGGCGTCGGTTGGTACGTTGGCCGCGGGTGTCGCGCACGAGTTGAACAATCCCCTCATGTACGTTCTTTCGAACCTCCATTTGACCCGCGAAGACCTCGAGGTCCCGAGCGATGGTGCCTGGCTCGACCGAGCCAAGCAGCAGATCGACGAGGCCATTCACGGGGCGGTCCGCATGCAGAACGTGGTCCGAGATCTCAAGACCTTTTCCCGCGTCGATGACGAGCAGCGCGGCAATGTCGATGTGCGTGGGGTTCTCGAGTCGTCGATCAACATGTGCTGGAACCAGATCCGTCACCGCGCGACCTTGAAGCGCGACATCGAGCCGACGCCTTTGGTCGAGGTCAACGAGTCGCGTCTGGGTCAAGTGTTCTTGAACTTGCTGATCAATGCTTCCCAAGCGATGCCCGAGCGGGCCGTCGAGAGCAACCTGATCGTCGTGCGAACGTATACCGACGCGGATGGATGGGCGGTCATCGAGGTAGTGGACAACGGAACCGGAATTGCGCCAGAGACCCGAGGCCACATCTTTGATCCATTTTTCACCACCAAGGGAGTGGCGGAGGGCACGGGCCTCGGTCTGTCGATTTGCCGCAACATCATTCAAAGCGCCGGGGGATCCATCGACGCCGACAGCCAGGTTGATCGGGGTACGACATTTAGAGTCAGGCTTCCCCCGTCGAAGCGCTCCTACATTCCGCTCGTGTCTCAGGCTCCGCCGACGCTGAACGCCGAGGCTCGCGCTCGCGTGGTGGTCGTGGACGATGAGCCCTTGGTCGGGCGATCGATCCAACGTGCACTCCGCCACCACGACGTGCGGGTGTTTTCGAGTGGCGAAGAAGCGATCGACGCACTCTGCTCCGAAGAGCTCTGCGACGTGGTGTTTTGCGACCTGATGATGCCTGAAATGAGCGGCATGGAGGTGTTTGGACGAGTTGCCGAGCGCCGTCCCGAGATCGCCTCACGCTTCGTGTTCATGACAGGGGGAGCTTTCACCGCGCAGGCGAGGGAGTTCTTGAAGCAGACACATCTAGTCTGCCTCGAGAAACCCTTCGAGCTTCATCAGATACGCGACCTAGTGAGAGAGCGCGCAGAGCCAGCCGTCGGCTGAGCTGCCATGACGACGCGATTGCGTCCGTGATCTTTGGCCTCGTACAGGGCGTTGTCTGCACGCGCCAAAAGGTCGGCGCCCGTTTCATTGGCCTCGAGCGAAGCAACCCCAACACTCACGGTAAGTGCACCTTCTGGCTGGCCCTCGCCCCCCGGGAACTCGGTTCTTTCCACCAAGGAGCGGAGCTTTTCGCCAACTTTGGCAGCGACCACGGCATCGGTTCGTGGCAGCAAGACGACGAACTCCTCGCCACCGATGCGCGCGATCGTATCGATGCGCCGCAGGTTTCGCGTCATCAAACCTGCCAGCTTACGAAGCGCGGCATCGCCCGTTGGATGACCATGTCGGTCGTTGAGCGCTTTGAAGTAATCGATGTCGATCGCGAGGACGCTCACCGCTTCGCCAAAACGCTCGGCGCGGTGCAGCTCGTCTTCGAGGCGAATTCGAAGTAGTCGCCGATTCCCGAGCCCCGTGAGATCGTCGTGCTGCGAGCCTCTCCGGAGCTCGTCAAAAAGCTGGGTATGTCGGATTGCGAGACCCAATTGGTCGGAAATCGCAGCCACCAGGCCGGTTTCGACCTCGGAGAACGCGTTTTTCTCGGAACGCGTGACCGCCAGGACGCCGGTGGTGGCGCCGTGATGAATCACCGGCACGATCGCCATCGAGCCGCTCGGCTCAATCGGCTCCCACAACGAGCCCCCCGCGAGCGCCTCCAAGTCGTCGATTACGATCGTCTTGCCCGTCGTTGCGGCTTCGCCAAGAGGCTGTTCGTCGAAGAGCACGATCCGTTCGAGGAGTTCGCCCGGCTTCGCGAAGCCATATGCCGCGCGCAGGGTGAGGCGCTTGGTCTTTTCATCGGCCAGGAACAACATGCACTCCCGCAGTTGGAGCGCCTCCCCGAGCCGAGAGGCGATGTCGGCCAACACGAAATCGAGCTCTTGCTCGGAGGCGCTGGCGCGGACGATGTCGAAGAGGAGCGCGCGTTCGCGTAGGCGCTGCTCGAGCTCGGCGGTCTTTTCGCCGAGTGCCTTCTTGAGAACCAGCTCGTCGCGCGTGCTCCGTAGCTCTTGATCCTGCTCGATCATCTGCACCTCGAGCGAGGTGAGATTGGCCAAAAGCGCGTTGACGACGCGTCCGATTTCGCCGATCTCGTCGCCACCCAAATCCGGTAGTCGTTGCAGTGTCCGCTCTCGGGCGTAGGCATCCAAAACCCGAACGACGCGTGCGATGCGGCGACTGACCGCGAACTGCACGTAGAAGGCAGTGAGGACGCCGGCTGTCAAAGTGGCGCCGGCGGTGATCCAAACGAAGACCGGTAGGCGCACGTCGATACCCGCCCAACGCAATGCAAACCAGCCCGCTCCGGACAAAATCACCGACAGCGTCGATGCTTGGAAGCCGGCACGAAGGGCGAGTCTTCGGCGGGAAGCTGCGCGCATCTATTCACGCTACGCAGTACACCCGTTCAGTCAAGCGCCTTGCGAGCGTCTCCGGACGACGACGATGCCAGAAGCCCCAGGCCTGGTGGCGATGGGTGGACTCGAACCACCGACCTAGCGCGTATGAAACGCCCGCTCTAACCACCTGAGCTACATCGCCAGAGGGGCGCGAGTATAGGCGTGGGCGCGTACCGTGCAATGTGGACCCGTGTAGCTGGAAGTACGCGCTTGGCAGGGAAGCTCGCTTGGTCTATGCGAGCACGATGTCGAATCGAACGACCATAGCTTTGTCTGTGGCCGTTTCGCTCGGCCTGTTGACGGCGTCGAGCGTGCTCGCGCAGTCCGGCTGGGGGGAGCCCCTCAAGCCCAAAGCGCCTGAGTCCTCCCAGCCGCCGCCTGCCCGAGCGCCCGAGCCCGCACCAGCTCGAGACATTCGCTACGCCAACCGGAGCCTCACGATGCCTCGTGGCATGATGCGGGGCACCTTCGATGCGGTCGTTGGGCGCAGGGCTTCTCGCGCTATCGCATGGGCAGCTATCCCCCGGTCGGCATCTTTCCGGACTTCGGGTTCGGTGGCTCGGGGCTCATCTCGATGATCGTGGCGCCCGAAGCAAAGTTCGGGGACATGCCCTTCCACGCACGCTTTCAACCGCTCAACAACGGCGTCTCGCAGATCGCGATCGACGCGGTGGTTCGGATTCCGACCGGGACCGAGGTCGGCTTCTTGATGGGAGTCCCGATGCGATTCGTTGCGAAAGAGCACTACGCGTTCGATACGGGAATCAATTTCAACGTCGACAAAAACCTGGGCCGTGACCATCGGTTTCAACATATACTCTCCCGTGCTCTTCAAGGGCAGCGCGCTCTGATGATCTACGAGCTCGACCACAGAAAAGTCCGCATCGAAGGTGAGGTTTTCGTCGCCGATTCGGCCGAAATCATTGGTTCGGTGGTGCTCAAGAACCGGTCTAGCGTATGGTTCAACGCGGTCGTGCGCGGCGATTCCGACGAAATCGTCATCGGCGGAGAGACCAACGTGCAGGACGGCGCTCTCTTGCACACCGATCCAGGCATTCCGTTGACCTTGGGTCGCGGTGTCACCGTCGGTCATCATGCTGTCGTTCATGGTTGTCAGGTGGGAGACTACAGTTTGATTGGCATCAACGCGGTCATCCTGAACAACGCCACCATCGGCAGATACTGCACGATCGGCGCGAACGCGCTCGTCACTCAGGGCCAAGAAATTCCGGATTATTCGGTGGTCTTGGGCTCACCGGGCAAGATCGTCCGGCAGCTCGAACCGAGCAAACGCGAGGGGCTCGAAAAGAGCGCTGCAGGATACGTCGAGCGCGCACGCCTCTATCTGAGGTCCCTCCACCCCGACATCCGTTTTTCGTAGCAGTGGCGGTGGCCGTAGCAGAGTGAGGTGACGCTGCTTAATCGAATTGGGTGAGCAGTCGCGTTTCGCCGAGCTCTTTGCAAAGAGCTTCGAGGGCTCGACGGTCGGGACCGCACCATTCCATGTCGTCTACCGATTGTTCGATCGGCACGTCGAGCCTCAATGTTGCGAGCTGTCGGTAAAGAAGCGCGTCGTCGTGCATGGCGTTCAGGTTTGCCGCGAGCACTGCAGCGCCCCGAACTTTGATCCCCCACGTCTCGTGATCGCTCGGAATGTCCTCGAGGTGAGCAAATTTGGCGAGGACCATTGCTGCGCTCTTGGCTCCCCATCGGGGAATCCCGGGGATCCCATCCGCAGGGTCGCCCACTAGCGCGAGATAGTCCGGGATCGACTCGGGCAGCACACCGAACTTTTCTTGAACCCCGCGCTCGTCCAGCAAGATCTTCCGTCGACGATCGAGCGTCACCACACGGCTACCTCGAACACACTGACACAGGTCCTTGTCGGGCGAGCAGATGACGACCTGCTCTACTAGCGGATTGGCATCGAGCTTCGCCGCCGCCGCCGCCAGCGCATCGTCTGCTTCGAAGTCGACCATCGGCCAGGTGATCATCCCGAGCGCTTCGCTTGCGCGCTCCGCGAGGGGGAACTGCGCATAGAGCTCCGGGTCGAGCCCCTCGCCGGTCTTGTAGCCGTCGAACAGCTCATTCCGGAACGACTCGACCGTGTGATCGAACGCGCAGCCTACGTGCGTCACCTCCGGGTCCCGCAACAGCAGCGCCATCGAGCGCAGAAACCCGCGGGTCGCCCCAACCTCCGTTCCACTCGGCGAGGTCGCTTCGGGCGCTCCAAACCAGGCGCGAAACAGCTCGTACGTCCCGTCGACGAGGTGCACTTTCATCGCCCGGTCTTACCCCAACTCGCGCCTTCAGCACGGGCGATGAGGAGAACGATCGGCATTTCGAACACTTGTGCAACGATCTTCCGGTCCGGGGGGACCCGCTCCCCGAGCGAGTCCCACCACATCCTTCGAAGCCTCGGTGCGCCTCGTTGCAGTCGGGATGCCCCCAAGTATCGCCCCTTTTTTGCTGGGCAACCCCTATATATTGTACCCTGTAGGGTATGACCATACATAGGATGTAACCTAATGCGCCGGAGGCCTGGCCCCCATTCCCGGGAGTCCTGAGCGTGCGAAAACCGCCGGCAATCACCCCTCTCAACCGGCTGAAATTATGCCTGAAATTAAGAAACCGAACGCACAGCAACATTTGTGCTTGACTGCGCCGCGTCAGGGGGGCTACTTCGCAGGCTCCTCCCCTAGCGGTTGTGGTGGTAAGGAGGCTGCCAGCGCAACCCATTGTGGGATCATTGTGGATAGGGCGTGGACCACCTGGGGACGGCGGGTGGACACCGTTGGGTGGTGAGGTGCGTCTGGTTGGAGGTATGCTGTGGCACTAGAAACTAGGGGAATGACGAGCAATTTGGAGATCGAAGGCGCCCGAAGGGCGGAAGTGTCGCAGAACGCGGGTGGCCTATCGGTGGAGCGGCAGCTCACCAGGCCCAACGAGGACCCGCTCGAAACGGTCGAGTACGTGCTCCGAGACAGCCAGATCACCAATTCCGATGGGTCGGTGGTCTTCGAGCTCAAGGGCGCGCAGGTCCCCGAAGGTTGGAGTCAGCTCGCCAGCGACATCGCGGTCTCGAAGTACTTCCGAAAGGCGGGGATCGAGGGTGACAAGAACCGGGGGGAGAGGAGCGTTCGCGAGTTGGTCTACCGGGTCGCCCACTCCATCCGAGAAGCCGGCGAGCGGTTTGGCGGTTATTTCGCGGACGCCGAGGCAGCCCAGACGTTCGAGGCCGAGCTTTCGCATCTCCTGATCCACCAGAAAGCCGCGTTCAACTCGCCGGTCTGGTTCAACTGCGGCCTCTACCAACGCTACGGGATCGAGGGGTCCGGAGGAAACTACGCCTGGGACCCCCAGCAGGACGTCATCCTCCAAACCGACACGGCGTATGAGCATCCGCAGTGCTCCGCGTGTTTCATCCAGGCGGTCGACGATGATCTCATGGCGATTTACGAGCTCATCAAGAACGAAGCTCGGCTCTTCAAGTATGGCTCTGGCACCGGCACCAACTTCTCCAAGATCCGCGGCAAGCAAGAGAAGCTCTCGGGTGGTGGCACTTCGAGCGGCTTGATGAGCTTCCTCGAGGTACTCGACCGTGCGGCTGGTGCGACCAAGTCCGGTGGTACGACCCGCCGCGCCGCCAAGATGGTCTGTCTCGACATGGACCACCCCGAGATCGTCGACTTCATCGAATGGAAAGTCCGCGAGGAGAAAAAGGCGCGAGCCCTCATCGAAGCTGGATACGAGTCCGATTTCAATGGTGAGGCCTATCACACGGTCTCGGGTCAGAACTCCAACAACTCCCTTCGCGTCACCGATGAGTTCATGAAAGCCCTCGAGACCGACGGCGAATGGAAGACCTATTTCAGGACCACGGGAGAGGTTTGCGACACGTACCGGGCCCGGGAGATCTGGCACAAGGTCGCCCAGGCCGCGTGGAGCTGCGCCGATCCGGGCATCCAGTACGACACCACCATCAACGACTGGCACACCTGCCCCAATACCGACCGGATCAACGCCTCGAATCCGTGCTCGGAGTACATGTTTCTCGACAACTCCGCCTGCAATCTCGCCTCGATCAATCTTTCGAAGTTCCTCGATCCGAAGGGCGGCTTCGACATCGACGGCTACCGGCAGGCGATCCGCGTGCTGATCATCGCGATGGACATCCTCGTTGATTACGCGAGCTATCCAACCGAGCTCATTGCCAAGAACAGCCACAACTACAGGCCGCTCGGCCTCGGTTATGCAAATCTCGGCACGCTTTTGATGCAACTCGGCATTCCCTACGACAGTGACGAAGGGCGGACGATCTGTGCGGCCCTCACCTCGATTCTCTGTGGGCATGCCTATGCGACGTCGGCCGAAATCGCGGCGGCGAAAGGGCCTTTCGCGGGCTTCCAGCGAAACCGGCAGCCGATGCTGCGGGTGATGGGAAAGCATCGTGAGGCTGCCTATCGAATCAACGAGGCTGGTGGACCGGGTATGACGGGCGGTGATCCGAACGCGTGCCCGCCGGAGCTGATCCAAGCTGCCCACGAGGATTGGGATCTCGCTTGCAAGTTGGGCGAGATGTACGGCTATCGTAACTCGCAGTCGACGGTGCTCGCACCGACCGGCACGATCGGCCTTCTGATGGACTGCGATACGACTGGCATCGAGCCCGACTTTGCGCTCGTGAAGTTCAAGAAGCTCGCCGGAGGCGACTACTTCAAGATCGTCAATCAAAGCGTTCCAAATGCGCTCGAGCGGCTTGGATACACCGCCGCCCAGGTGGCGGACATCGTTTCCTACGTGACCGGGACCAACACTTTCACCGGCGCACCTCACTTCGGTCGTCAAACCCTCCTCGACAAGGGTCTCACCGAACGCGAGCTCGAAAAGGCTGAAGGCGCGCTTCGAAGCGTGTTCGACGTCGGATCGGCGCTGGCCCCTTGGGTGATCGGAACGGAGGCATACGACCGACTGGAAATCCCGTCTGACCTCTACAACAAGCCGGGCTTCCATCTGCTCCGATACTGGGGTGTGTCCGACAAAGAGATCGGCGAGATCAACGACGTGGTCATCGGCCGCATGACTGTGGAGGGCGCACCGCATCTTCGAGCGGAGCACCTACCGGTCTTCGATTGCGCCAACCGATGCGGCAAGATCGGCGAGCGGTTTCTCGAGCCGCTGGCCCACATCCATATGATGGCAGCCGCCCAGCCCTTCCTTTCGGGTGCTATCTCGAAGACAGTCAACCTTCCAGCAGACTCGACCGTCGAAGACGTCGAGCATATCTACAAGGAGGGTTGGAAGCTCGGGCTCAAGGCGATCGCCCTTTACCGCGATGGGTCGAAGTCGTCGCAGCCGCTCAACACCGCCGACGACTCGAAAGCAAAAGGAGCATCGGAGAAGGTGGTCGAGGTGCGCGAAACACCCGTGCGCGAGTGGCTAACACCGCCGACGACCCGTCGACATCGGCTTCCCAAGAAGCGTCGTGGCTTCACACAAGAAGCGCGGATCGGCGGTCACAAGGTGTTTTTGCGGACGGGCGAGTACGAAGACGGCTCTCTTGGCGAGATCTTCATCGACATGCACAAGGAGGGAGCGGCGTTTCGTTCGTTGATGAACTGTTTCGCGATCAGCGTGTCGATGGGGCTACAACACGGCGTTCCCCTCGATGCATATGTCAGGCAATTCACGTTCACTCGATTCGAGCCGCAAGGGATCGTCGAGGGTCATCCGAACATCAAGTTCTCGACCTCGATCATCGACTATGTCTTCCGCGTGCTCGGGGTCGAGTACTTGAAGCAATACGATTTTGCTCAGGTGCCCCCTAAAGAAGAGCAAGAGGAGCTCCAGAACCCAACCGACGTTGCGGCCGTGCAGCGTCTCGAAGGGTCCACACCGAGCGAGCCTCCTCCGGAGATCGAGCCTGCCGAGCAGGTGACTTTTGGTTTCGACGATACGAGCAGTGCGCAACCCAATGCGCTCGACCAACAGCTCAGCGAAATGATGGGCGACGCCCCGATGTGCGACAAGTGCGGGCATATCACAGTTCGAAATGGCGCTTGCTACAAGTGCCTGAACTGCGGCAACTCCATGGGCTGCTCCTGACGAGCCGATCCCCCGCCATCTGTCGGCTTTCGTCCTCGAACTGGCGCTGACGCTTGTGGCTGCGTCTGTTAGAGTCCCCGACGTATGCCGAGCCTCAAGTGGATCGTCCCCCAAGGGCGACCCCGCGTGTTCGCGATCTACAAGCGAGTGACTTCGATCGGTCGTGCAGGTGCCAACGACATCTGCGTCGATGCGGACTCGCTCCAGGATCACCACGCCCAAGTGATCTTCGACGGCAGGGATTTCTCCGTGAGCGCTGTCGACCCGGGAAGCGTCATTTTCGTCAACGGCAAGAAGAAGAAGAAGTCGAAGATTTTCCACAACGACAAGTTGGCTCTCGGCGACGTCGAGCTTGTCTTTTCGCTCTATGACGAAAGTTCCTCACGCGAGCGGGGCGAGGACGAGGCGTCACAAACCTGGGAGCTCGCGGGAATGATGAAGCTCAGCGATTTCAACCGTCGGCTTCTCGAGATACGCGCGGTTCCCGACCAAATTGAGGCGCTTCTCGACGCGGTGATCGACGTGGTTCACGCCAACAAGGGTTTTGTCATTCTTCTTCGAGATGGAGAGCCTCAAATCGCTGCAGCGCGGAACGTCGATCAGGAAACAATCCCAGACGCCGTTACCCAGCTTTCCGACAGCATCCTTCGCCGTTGCATCGATTCGAGGCAGCCGTTGATCGTGAGCGATGCGGTCAACGACACGATGTTCCGCTCGAGCGAAAGCGTGTTGAATCTTCAGCTAAGCTCGGTGATGGTCGCCCCACTGATCGCTCAAGGCCAGCTTCTCGGTCTTATATATGTCGGTAACGACAACGTCGTGAACTTGTTCGAGCAGTCGAGCCTCGAGATCTTGAGCATCTTCGCGGCGCAAGCGTCGCTGATCCTGCAAAACGCCATCTTGCTTGATCAGCTGACCACGGACCGGGATCGAATGGCCGAGGAGCTCGATGCCCAGCGGTTCGGCGATATCGTCGGCAGTTGCCCGAGCCTTGTCGAGGTGTTTCGGCGAGTCGAGAAGGTTGCGGTTGCAGACATCAACGTGCTGATCACCGGCGAGACGGGCACCGGCAAAGAGCTGATCGCGCGCGAGCTTCATCGCCGGTCGAACCGGTCGGAAAACCCGTTCATCGTCGTAAACTGCGGGGCGATCCCCGAGAACCTGATGGAATCGGAGCTTTTCGGTCACGTTCGGGGCGCCTTCACAGGGGCTGTGGCGACGCGCGAGGGGAGCTTCCAGGCCGCGAACGGCGGCACCCTGTTTCTGGACGAGATCGGAGAGATGCCGCTCGCTCTTCAAGTGAAGCTCCTACGCGCGCTTCAGGAGCGCGAGGTCGTCAAGGTCGGCGACACCAAACCGAAGTCGGTGGATATTCGGGTGATTGCGGCGACCAATCGCGAGCTCGAAGCCTGCATCAAGGAGGGCACGTTCCGCGAGGACCTTTACTACCGCTTGAATGTGGTCAACCTCCACCTGCCACCGCTCCGGGAACGGGGTGATGACGTCGTGCTTCTCGCCAAGTTCCTTTTGAAGAAGTACGCCACCGAGTTTGGCGCTACGGTCAAGGGCTTTACGCCAAAGGCGCTCGAGGCGATGCGTGGTTACGATTGGCCGGGGAACGTCCGACAGCTCGAGAACCGGATCAAGAAGGCGATCGTCCTTGCCGACAAGACGCTCATCGGCGTCGATGACCTCGACCTCGGTGGCGACCAGCAACACGCAGTGGTTCCGTTGGCCCAGGCACGCGAGGACTTCACCCGGCAGTACATCCTCGACATCCTCGAGCGAAACGGAGGCAATCGGACCCGCACGGCCCGCGATCTCGGGGTGGATCCACGCACGGTCTTCCGCTACCTCGAGCGCGAGCCCGATGCTCCGGAGCCCGGGGGGGCTGCCGAAGGCTGACATTCGTGTCATAGGCCTACCCTGGTTTTCGTGGAATAATCCGCGAAAACCGCGTATTTCCGGCGCGGGAGCCCCGGCATGACCCTTGCTTCTAAATATTGGTGGATGCTTCTCTTCGCTTCATGCGCTTCGGTGGGCCTTTCGGTCGCGAGCTTTGGTTGTATTGCGACCGACCGGATCCAATTCGAGCCGAGTGAGAACTTCCCGCCGTCCATCGTCAGCCAGCCGGGGGCCGACTTCCCCCTGAACGAGATCGGCCAGGTCAATCTGGATGACCCGCTGCCCCCCGAGCAGGCGGCTGAAATCCGACTTCAGACCATCATCCGAGACCCGAACTTCGATCAAACCCTCCAGTACCGGATCTTTCTCGACTCACCGCCCCCGCCTTCGGCTGAGCTCCCCATTCAACAAGGTGATGTCGAAGCGAGCGGATTTCTCGAGCGTCCGAGCGAGTTCTTCATTTCCTACGAGGCCCTCGCCCCAGGGATCTGCCACAAGATCGAGCTGGTTGTCGTCGGCCAGTTCGCGAGCTTCGTGGAGCCGCGACGACCTGTCGACCCGGGCGACATCGATGAAGTGACCTGGTGGATTGAGGTCACCGATGGCAACAACCCGGAAATCACACAGGGGTGTCGATGAGGCAAGTAACGCCGATCGCTCGCACCACCCGGGGGGTTTCGCTCGCTATTCTGTGCGCGGCGCTGGTTGGATGCAGCTTTGGATCGAACGAGGTCGTGACCTTGGTGAATGGTTGCAGCGGCGAAGGCGACTGTGCGGAAGGCGTTTGCGATCAGGGGATCTGCATCGATGATTCGTCGAGCGAAGTCACGGTTGCGGTCCAGGTGCTTCGTGGCGCCTCGGAATCCCAGAGCGCAATCCCCGCCAGCTGGACCTTTGCCCCAGAATCGTTCTCGGGAGCGAGCGAGCTGGATTACACCCTTCCTCCGATTCGCCAGGTCGTTGGGGTCGTTCGCTGGCAAGGTGCCCCCGTGCCCGCGACGCTGCGGTTCAGTCGGCGCATGGGTGAGGCGGTGTCCGCCCTTTCGGCGGTGCCGGTGGAGGTGAACACGGTCCGGGGGTCTAGCGCGGTCGAGGGCCCCAGCGACATCGATTACAACACGGTGCTCGTAGTCGGCCAGAGCTACGACGTCGCGGTGGTGCCCAGCACCGACGTGATTCAGATCGCTGATCAAACGGCGCCAGCAGTTCGCTCACTTCCGCCGATGTATACCTCGGTGGAGCTCGACGATGTCGTCGACGGCGCGTTCCGGTTCGATGTGCAGTTCCCGGATGCGCTCGACGTCGAGTGCGGGGTGAACCAGCTGTTCGGATGCACGCTCACGGGCACGGTTCTCAGCTTCGACGGCCAAATCGAGATCCCGGCCATCGGGCTTCAGGTTCGCGCGATCGAGAAGGAGTCAGGTCGTGTCGTCTCGTCGATCGGCGAAACGAGCCAATTCGGAGACTTTGCCATTCGCGTGAGCGACCAGGCTGCTCCTTACGTGCTTCGCGTCACTGCGGGTGCGGGCAGCGATCCCTTTCCTTCGGTGTCGGTCGATCTCGATCTCGCTTTCATCAATGACCCTACACAGCGACGCATCCTCGTGCCTAGTGCTAACCCCCTGCGGTCTTCCGGGACCGTGCGCGACGAAGAGGGCCGAGGCGTTCAGGGAGCAACCGTTCGATTCACCTCGAATGAGATCTTCGAGCAAAGCGAGCTCGGTCTCGCGGGCACTTTCAGCGCGACGACCACCACCACTGGAGACGGGAGCTTCAGCCTGGAGCTGTTGCCGGGCCTCTACGAGATAATCGTCACTCCTCCCGAAGACATGGACAACGCCTGGGCTCCCCTCGCCGCGCAAGCATTCGTCGCAGACAACGTCACACTCGCAGACCTGGTGCTTCCCTCACAGATCGGTCTGTCGGGGTCATGCGCGACCTTCTCGGGAGATCCCGCCAGCGGGGTAGCGATTGTCGCCCGGGCGCGCGGGGAGATCGGAGAGCTCCAACGCTCGCGACTGACCGCGACCGATCAGGAGGGCGCGTTTCAGATGACCGTCGACCCGGGACGTTACGACATGCTTATGAAGGTCGCCGATGCGACGGGTTATCCGTGGCTGGTGGAGCCAGAGCTGGTCATGAGCCGAGAGATGGGTGACACGGTGCGCGACTATACGCTTCCGCCTCCGATCGTGGTCCGTGGAACGCTTCGAGCGTCGAGCGGGGCCGTCGTCAGTGGAGCATCGATCCGCGCTTACATATTTGAGAAAGACGGCGGGGATGCGTACCCGATCCAGATCGCCGAAACGGTTTCCGCGGCTGACGGGAGCTACCGTGTTCTCATTTCGCCGACCCTCGACGGGCGATGAGCATCCAAAGGATCGCGCCGAGGCTAAGCCAACCTGGCCAATCCCCAATCCTCGCATAGATGGTCTGACCTTCCATCATTTGGATCTCGTAACGAAGGCTCTCTCTAGTGAGCACCCCGGTTTGCGCCACGATTCTTCCTACAGGATCGATGACCGCGCTGATCCCACTGTTGGTCGCTCGCACCACGTAGCGTCGGTGCTCAATCGCCCGAAACTGCGCCAGCACTAAATGAATCCATGGCTCCTGAGAGTCGCCAAACCACGAGTCATTGGTGAGGTTGATCAAGACGTGGGGGTTTGCCTCGCGGACCATGGTGCGGGTGAATGCAGGAAGCACATCCTCGTAACAAACCGGGGTGGAGATCCGCCACTCCCCAAGTTGGAGCGCGTTCACGTGGCTTCCGGGCGTGAACCGCCCGCTATTCGGGGAGAGATCGTAGAGGACCGGGAACTTCTCCCCGAGCGGCAGGTACTCGCCAAACATCAATAGATAAGTCTTGTCGTAGGTGGAGCGGATGACGCCGTCGGCGCCCATCATGAACGCGGTGTTGAAGAGCTTGGAGCGGCCATCACCGTACTCTCGCGACAGGCCACCGAATAGGATCGGGGTTCGAAGATCCTTTCGAACCGAGTCACCCGATATCGGCAGCTCGCGCGAGAGGCTTCGGACGTACGCCGACTCCGGCCACACGATGAGATCGAGCTCGCCTTCGGTTTCGAGCTCGCGGCTCTGCTCCAAGTGGCGCCGATGTCCCTCGGCTGCATCGCTTCGTTTGTCGAAAATACCCATGTTGACCTGGACGACCCCCACCCGAAACGGCGGTGCAGAGGCCATCGTGGCCTCGACTTGTGGAATCCGAATCATTGCGTACGCAACCGTGAGACCGACCGAGAAGATCGTGGCCCCCCACACCGCCCGAGGGGCAGCACGCACGCCTCTCCGCCACCGCCAGGTCTCGAAGACCGTGAGGTTGACCATGGTGGCGACCGCGGTGACCAACAGGGGACCGCCGAGATCGGCGACCTGTACGAGCGCGGGGAGTTGGCTGAAACTATTCGCGAGATAGACCGGAAACAGCTTTGGGTAGAGCCACTCCGCAGCGACCAGGGTTGGAAGCGCTGCCAGCGTCACCGACCAACCGCGGCGCCTCAGCCAGGCGTAAAGCAACCCGTAGACCCCGTACTGGGCGCCAATAAAGGTCGAGAACGCGAGCCAAAACCCCCCGCTGGCAAACGATCCGTAGCCCGAAAAAACCTCGAAAAAAGGCACGAGCCAATGGTAACCGCCTGCGACCATCACGATGCCGTAGACCCAGCTGACGCCGAGGGCATCGTGCCAAGGTCTTTCGATCGACAGCTCGAGCGCGACCCACAATGGCACGAGAGAGAAAAGGGCAAGCGGCCAATACCCAAAGCCAGCCCATCCTAGGAAGTAGAGCACCCCGCCAAGGACCGCCCACGCGTAGGCCCGGGTGCGATTGTTGTCCTGTGGGGCTTCGGTCACGGAGCTTGCACCAATACGCGCTCAGTGGCTTTGCGGACGACGTGCAGGAGTTGCTCGAGATCGCGGTCATCGATGTTGAGCGGGGGTACGACGTAGATCGTATTGCCAAGCGGTCGGAGAAGTGCGCCCAGCTCGAGTGCCGCATCGGAGATCTCCCATCCGATCTTGCCCATGTAACCGGTCTTGCCCACATCGAACGCAGCACACATCCCGAGCGCTCGTGGATGACGCACCTGAGGGAGGGACGCCAGGTCGGTGATCGCCCTGGCAAGCGCCGCTGCCTTTGGCTTTGCCGCCTCGAGGATCCGCTCTTCGCGATAGATCGCGAGCACCTCGAGAGCCACGGCGGCACCCAGCGGATTGCCGAAGAATGTGTGCCCATGCATGAGTGCTCGCTCTTTTCCGCCGCGAAAGCCGTCGTAAATCCGTTCGGTCGCCAACGTCGCCGCGAAGGGAAGCACTCCGCCAGACAGCCCTTTGGCCGTGCAAAGAAGGTCCGGGGCGATCCCTGCGTGGTCACAACCCCACATGGGGCCGGTCCGCCCGAAGCCCGTGAAGACCTCGTCGGCGATGAGAAACGTGTCCGCGCGGGTCGTCGCTTCGCGCAGGGCGGCTAACTGCTTGGAAGAATACATCCGCATGCCGGCGGCACCTTGCACGATCGGCTCCACGATGACGGCCCCGATGCGGTCGCTCTCCTCTCGCAGCCGAGCAAGAAGAGCATCGAACACCGGCTCCCAGTCGTGCTCGATCGGCTCGGAGGGTCGCGCAGCCTCGAACAGGAGCGGTCGAAAGACGCCGCTGAACTCGTCGACCGCGCCGACGCTCATCGCCCCTAGGGTGTCGCCATGATACCCGCCCGGAAGTGTCAGAAAGAGATCCCGCTCGGTTCGGCCGTTCTGCTGCCAATACTGAAACGCGATCTTCAGCGCTACTTCGACTGCGGTCGATCCGTTGTCGCTGAAGAACACGCGCTCCAATCCTTGCGGCGCGATCGCCACCAGCTCGGTTGCCAGCCTGACGGCCGGCTCGTGGGTCGCCCCGCCAAACGTCACATGCATGAGGTCCGCCGCTTGACGGTTTAGTGCCGCCCGCAGTCGCGGGTGCCGGTGGCCGAGGTTGTTGCACCACCAGGACCCGCTTGCATCGAGCACCCGGCGCCCTTCGGGCCCGATCAGCCAAGGCCCTTCGGCCCGATCGACGATGAAAAGCGGGCGGCTCTCATGATCTTCGCTTGGGGTATAAGGCCGCCAGAGATGCCGGCGATCGAGGGCGAGAAGCTCGTCGTCGGAAAGGCGCATGCGCGGAACCATGCGTCAGCGGGACGTAAGGCGCCAGCCCGGCCTCGGCGTGCGGAACTCGGTGAATGTCGCAGGCGGGCGCGGCACGCGGCTCCGCGGCGGCCGGTTCACTCTGCGTCATCCATACTGCGGTCGCAGCCGCAAGCCAACGGGGGCTTCGCCGGCCATGACCGGTACTGGGGCTGCCCCGATCGCCGGCCGGTTAGAATCGTCTCTTACGCCGGAGCTACCGCTTACTCCGCCCCCCTGGGCCTTGCGGCTCGACCGCGGTACCCCTTCCGCGAGACAGGGCGCTCCCACTCGCTGTGGAGGCTAAGGTGATTCGGCTCGCGCGCCGAGGATGTCTGAGCGGGCGAGGGCGGACCTGTGCCGCGACCAAAGCAGTTGTCGACAAGTGCAAGCGAGCCGTTCGACCCATGGCCGTGTCCCGCGCCGTGCCGAACGCGGACCGGAGTACAAACGACGCAGCGCCGAGGGCGCTGGTCGACGCTGCTAGTGCGGGCTGATCAGGACCTCTCGGCGGCCGCCCGCCTTGGAGCTCGGCGGTCCGACCACCCCCTCTTGCTCCATGCGTTCGACCAGCTTGGCGGCCTTGTTGTATCCGACGCTCAACTGCCGTTGCACGTGGCTGATCGAGCAGTAGCCAGCATTTGCCACGACGGCGACGGCCTTGTCGTAGAGGGGGTCATCGCTTTCGGCAACGGTCCCGTCGTCGTCACGCGGCTTTAGGATCTCGTTTTGGTACTCGGGGTCTCCTTGCTCCCGAAGGAAATCGCACATCCTTCGGATCTCTTCCTCGCCGACGTACGCGGCGTGCACGCGCCTGAGCTCGCTCGAGCCCGGTGGAATCATGAGCATGTCTCCCATGCCCAAGAGGTGCTCGGCGCCTGAGCGACCCAAGATCGTCATCGAGTCTTGGCGTTGGGAGACTTTGAACGCCACCCGCGCCGGGAAG
>JBFICQ010000024.1:0-23778 GCA_041581895.1 Polyangiales bacterium
CGATGCACATGGTGACCACGGCTCGCTTGCCTCCGCGCCGTTTGAGCTCTTGGAGGGCCGTGGCCGTCAGCTTTGCACCAGTGCAGCCAAGGGGGTGGCCGAGCGCGATCGCGCCCCCATTGACGGTGAGCTTGTCGTCGGGGATTCCGAGCTGTTGTTGTACGTAGACGGCCTGGCTGCCAAAGGCCTCGTTGACCTCGAAAACGTCGATGTCGTCGATGCTGAGATCGTTCTTGCGAAGGAGCTTTTGCACTGCCGGGATGGGGCCGATGCCCATGATCGCGGGATCGACCCCCACCGTGACAAACGACTTGAAGATCGCCAGCGGTTCCAGGCCGAGCTGCTTGGCCTTTTTCTTCCTCATTACGATGGCCGCTGCTGCCCCGTCGGAGAGCGGTGACGAGTTGCCTGCCGTGACGCTGCCCGTGACCGAGAACGCGGGACGCAGCTTCGCCAGCCCCTCGACCGTCGTTCCGGGGCGTGGCATCTCGTCGACCTTGAACTCGAACATTTGCCGTTCGCCAGTGGCGTCGAACTTCACGCCGTGCACGGGCACGATCTCCTCTTCAAACGCGCCTTTTTCGATTGCTGCAAGCGCCCGCTCGTGGCTTCGCGCGGCGAACTCATCTTGTTGCTCGCGGCTGATGTTGAAGCGGTTCGCGACGTTCTCCGCCGTGATGCCCATCGGCGTGTACGTCTCGGGATACTCGGCCATGACCTCGGGCGAAGCGCTTGGCTTGTTGCCCGTCATCGGAACCATCGTCATCGATTCGACGCCGCCAGCGATGGCGATGTCGTTGTATCCGGCCTTAATCGATCCTGCCGCGATGGCGATCGCTTGAAGCCCGCTCGAACAGAAACGGTTGATCGTCATGGCAGAGGTTTCTTCGGGCAATCCACCCAGCATGCCCACCATCCGAGCGACGTTCATGCCTTGCTCGCCCTCCGGGAACGCACAGCCCAACACGAAATCCTCGACCATCTCGGGTTTCACTTGTGGGTTCCGCGCGAGCAGGTTCCGAACGACCTCACCCGCCAGCTCGTCGGGCCGCCGGTTCGCCAACGAACCCTTTTTCGCGCGCCCGACGGCGCTTCGAACCGCATCTACGACGACAATCTTACTCATGTCTCTTCTCCTGCTTCCTATGTCCGCGAGTGCCGGGTTCCGGTCAGTTTCTCAAAGGTTTGTTGGTGGTCAGCATGTGCTGCATGCGCTCTTGGCTCTTCGGCTCGCCGCAGAGACTGATGAAGGCCTCCCGCTCGAGCTCGAGCATCTGTTCCTCGGTCACCTCGTGCGCGCTTCCCGACGGGCCGCCGCACAGGACCATCGCGACCTTACGAGCGATCAATGCGTCGTGCTCGGTTGCGTAACCGCCGGCGACCAACGTGTCGATCATCATGTCGAGCGTTGCCATGCCGCTCTCGCCTGGAAGCCGGTACGCCCGACGCGGCGGTGGGTGATAGCCAGCATCGGCCATGCCGATCACCCGGGCCTTGCCCTCTGTCAGCAACCTCGCCTTGTCGAACGAAATCCCGTCGGTTTTGCGAAGGTAACCGAACTCTTTGGCCTCGCCCGCTCCCGTGGCGACGCGCGCCATAGCGATGTTCTGGAATGTACGCGAAACGAAGGGGAGCGTGTCGACGTCGGTGCCGTCGGGGACCCCCTCGAGGGCGCGCCAAAGCATGTTCATGTTGCCCGCACCTCCCGGAAGAAGCCCCACGCCCACCTCGACCAGGCCGATGAAGGTTTCGGAGGCTGCCTGCACGGCGTCTGCACCAAGACAGACCTCGCAACCGCCGCCGACGGTCATGCCGAACGGCGCCGCCACGACGGGAATGGTCGAATACTTCATGCGCTGTAGCCCGTTCTGCAGCCCGGTGATGGTGCCTCGTAGCTGGTCCCAGGCTTTTTGCTGCGCGGCCATGACGACCGCAAAGAGGTTGGCGCCGACGCAGAAGTGGTCGCCTTCGTTGTAGATCAACAGCCCGCGGAAATCGCGCTCAGCAATCTCGACCGCGCGGCCGAGGCCCTCAACGACCGTGTCATCAATGCTGTTCGCTTTGGTGGTGAAGGTCAGGCCCAAAACGCCGTCGCCGAGGTCCCAAGCCTCGGTGCCGCGGTTGCTGAACACCGCCGCATCGCCCCGCCGCATCACCGTCAAGCTGGCGTTGCGCGGATCGATGTCACGAGCCTCGTACTCGCCTTTCACTAAATTGAAGACACGGCCGTCTTCGGTGTAGAAGCTCTCGGCCCCTGATTCGGCCATCTTGTCGACCGAACCCGGAAGCGACAGACCATCGGCTTTCATCCGCTCGTACGCCGCCTTGAATCCGATCGCGTCCCAGGTCTCGAAGGGCCCGAGATCCCAGTTGTAGCCCCACTTCATCGCATTATCGACGGCTTCGACGTCGTCGGTGATCTCGCCGATCTTCTTGGCCGAGTAGACCAGGGTCTTCGAGAGAACCGCCCAGGCGAACTTCCCCGCGGGGCCGTCGTTTTCGACCAAGGCTTTCACCCGGTCCGACGGCGAGCCCTTGAGGCCTTTGCAGAACTTCTTGATCTCGTCATCGCCGGCTTTGGGCCGGTACTCGAGCTTCACCGGATCGAAGGTCTGAATGCCCTCCTTGGTCTTCTTGTAGAACCCCCCGCGGGTCTTGTTACCGAGGAGCTTCTGCTCGACCATCACGTTCACGAACTCCGGTAGCTGGAAGACCTCTCGCTCCGGGTCGTCAGGCAGCGCTGCGTAGCAGTTGTCCGACACGTGCTTGAACGTATCGAGCCCCACCATGTCGGCGGTGCGATAACTCGCGCTCTTGGGGTGCCCCATCGGCGGTCCGGTGATCGCGTCGACGTCTTCCGGCGTCAGCCCGGCCTCGAGCATCTGATTCATGGTGAGCGACATCGAATAGCAACCGATGCGATTCCCCACGAAGTTCGGCGTGTCCTTGCCGATGACGATGCCCTTACCGAGTTGGTCCGTCCCGAAGAGCCGCATGCGATCCATCACGGCAGGGTCGGTCTCCTCGCCGGCGACCAGCTCGAGAAGCTTCATGTAGCGAACCGGGTTGAAAAAGTGCATCACCAAAAAGTTCTTGCGGAATGAATCGCCGCGCCCCTGAAGCATGTCCGCGATGCGAAGCCCCGAAGTGTTCGAGGCGATGACCGTACCTTCGTCGAGGGTGTTCTCGAGCTTGGTGAATAGGCTTCGCTTGATGTCGAGGTTTTCGATGATCGCCTCGATCACGAGGTCGCAGCCCTTGAGGAGGTCGATGTCGTCCTCGAGGTTGCCGATCGTGACCCGCCTTGCGTAGACCGGATGAAAAAAGGCAGCCGGTCTCGACTTCAAAGCGCCCTTGAGGCCGTCGGCCACAAACTGATTGCGCTTGGCTGGATTCTTCTTCTCTTCGTCGCTCAATCCCGGGGGCACGATATCGAGCATCACCACGTCGATCCCAGCGTTGGCAAAGTGCGCCATGATGCCGCTCCCCATGACACCTGCACCGATCACACCTGCTCGCCGAACTGGTTTGGTCATACCTCTCTCCTGTTAGTAGAGCGTGAGAACCTTCCGCAAGACGGCCTCTGAGGCAAGTCGTTAGTTCAGAAGGCTGTTAACCCCTAGACGTAGCGGCCAGGGCGGCGACGAGGTCGCCGTGGATGGCCCCATTGCTCGCCACCGCGGTGCCTCCGTAGATCGTCTCTTCGCCCGTCATCGAGGTGAGCCTTCCTCCAGCCTCGCGGATTAAAACGGCCGCGGCGCAAATATCCCAGGGCTTGACACCGGGGTCGACCATCGCGTCCGCGCGACCCAGCAGAACCTGCCTGTACCCATCGAAGTCCGGAAAACCACGCGCCGAATCGCAGGCGTCGGCGAGCCGGACCAGCGCATCGCCGACCCCCGCTTCGGTGAACTGCTGAAGACAGCCGTGCATCACCATGGCATCGCCGAGCGACGCCACCTTGGACACGTGCGTGGGCTTCCCGTTGTGAGTGGTGCCTTCCCCGAAGACCCCGACGAACAGGTCGCCGGCTGCTGGCATGTAGGCGATCCCCACCACCGGGGTTCCCTCGATCTCGATCCCAACAAGCACCGACCACGTGGGAAGGCCCCGGACGAACGCGCGTGTTCCGTCGATGGGATCAACGATGAAACGCAGCTCGGCGTTGTCGCCGTGTCGGCCGGTCTCCTCGCCGCAAAACTCGGCATTCGGATAGCGCTTCGCGACAAACTCGCGGATGGCCCGCTCCACTTCCCGATCGGCCACGGTAACGGGGCTGCGATCTGGCTTGATTTCCGGCACGACCCCCCGATTGAAATGTTTCAGAGCGATCTCGCCGGCCCGGACGGTCACATCGGTGAGCGCCTGTAACGCGGCCGAGCCACCAATGCGATCTGCGTCAAACCCCTTGCCCATGCGCGGAGCATGACCCGACAGCCCCGTGACGTGAAGCGGGCACTTTTGCGGGGTTCGTTTCACGGTTTCCCATTGACGCCCCCGAGCTTCTTCTCCACGATGGCTGTATGTCGCAAAGGGGGTCGATCGTGCCGTTCGCCGGCTGGCGACGACCACGATTGTTAGGGGATTCTCCCTGGCGGGCGGCTCTTCGCTCGGTCGGGGACCGCGTTGTGCGGATCGCCGAAGAGGTAGTCGGCCAGGACATCGATGCGCGGATCGCCGGCATCCGGACCCACCCCAACGAAGTGGGCCAGGATCCCTTCGGCTTCGACCCGGAAACCAGCCGCTATGCCCTCGCCATGGCGGGGCTCCTGCACCGCCGTTACTTTCGCACCCAGGTGTTTGGAATCGAGCGCATTCCCGAGGGAAGGGTGCTGATCGTTGCCAATCACTCGGGCCAGATCCCGATCGATGCAGTGTTGATCGCCAGCGCCCTGATGCTCGACGCGAATCCGCCGCGGTTTCCCAGGAGCATGGTCGAGACCTGGACTGCCGAGCTACCCTTCATTTCGACCTTCTTCCCGCGCGTCGGCCAGGTAGTCGGCTCGCCGGAAAACGCCCGCCGCTTATTGAGGCAAGAGGAGTCGCTGATCGTTTTCCCCGAGGGGGTCAAGGGGATTAGCAAGACCTTCGATCAGCGTTATCAGCTCACGGACTTCGGCCTCGGTTTCATGCGGCTCGCGCTCGAGACCAACGCCCCCATCGTTCCAGTCGCCGTCATCGGCGGTGAAGAGCAGTACCCGTCGATCGCGGATTTGAAGCCGCTAGCCAAGCTCCTTCGAATGCCGGCGTTTCCGGTCGTGCCGCAGTTGTTCTTCGGCATGGTGGCGCCCCTGCCCACGAAGTATCGCCTTTATTTCGGGGAGCCGTTCCGGTTCGCAGGCGACCCCGATGACGAAGACTCCGCCGTCGAAGAGAAAGTTTGGCTCGTCAAAAGCACGATTCAAAGCATGGTGAACCGCGGCCTACGCGAACGTAAAGGCGTGTTCATCTGACTTAGCCCCTCAGCCGTTTTTTGATGCCTGACCCACAACCCACCCGCCCAAGCAAACCAAGCGCCCGCCCCGGAGACGCCGAGACCCGCCCTGCTGCGCGCGCGTCGGTGGCGCGGGGCGTATTTGGCGATTCGACCCAGCCGAGCGCCAAACCGTCGCACGACAGCGGCGTACGGCCCAAGCCCGCTACCGAGGGCGCGGTGCTCGTCACAGGGATATGCGGGCGCCTCGGCAAGCTGCTCGCCCGTGAGCTCCACCGGGCGGACAAGGTGGTGGGGGTCGATCGGAGGCCGTTCGTCGGCAGGCCCAAGGACATCACCCACCACGAAATCGACATGCGCCGCAAGAAGATGAGAGACATCTTTCGCGGCCGGGACATCCGAGCGGTGGTCCACGTCGGGGTCCTTCACGACCCTCGTCGCAGCGACCGCGAACGCCACTCCTGGAACATCGTCGCGTTCCAGAAGCTGCTCGAGTACATGGCGCAGTACGAAGTGCCGAAACTCGTGGTCCTATCGGGCGCCAACGTCTACGGCCCGCAGCCCAACAATCCCCAGTTCCTGACCGAGGACGCGCCGCTGCTCGGCGCTCAGCACTTCGGAGGAATGCGCGATCTGGTCGAGCTCGACATGCTGGCCCAAGGCTTCTTTTGGAAACATCCGAGCACCGAGACGGTCATTCTGCGTCCCTGTCACATCGTGGGGCGGGTGAAGAACGCCGCGAGCAACTACCTGAGGCTGGATCGTCCAGTGATGATCTTGGGGTTCGACCCGATGATGCAGGTCGTCCACGAGAAAGACGTCGTCCGGGTGATTCAGCTTGCGCTGCGGCCGGGGGTTCGCGGCATCTTCAACATCCGCGGTCCTGGCGAGATGCCGCTTTCCCATCTGGTTCGCAAAGCAGGGGGCCGTCCGAGGGTGCTTCCGTCGCCGCTTGCGCGTTTGGCGATCGACCAGTTGTGGCGGCTGCGTCTCAGTCGCTTCCCGTCCCAAGAGCTCGACCACCTGCGCTATGTGTGCATGGTCGATGACGCGCGGGCGCGCGAAGAGCTCGGGTACGAGCCGGCCTATTCGATCGACCGAGCGCTTCGCGACCTCAAGCGCCTCCGATATCTGATCTAGCGCACAATCAGCGGCACTTGCCGTCGATGCAGTCTTGGCCTTCGGGGCACTCGGTTTGCATCCGGCAGTTGCTCTCGACTTCGCTCGGCGCGTAGCAGAGATTGTCGAGACCACAGAGCGGAACCTGACCGTCGAACGATTCGCAGATCGCATCGGGATCGGGCGCCGTCGCATCGCACTGAGTGCGGCACACGCCTTCTACGCAGACCGTCCCGTCACAGTCGGCGTCCGTGCGGCAGAACGGGTTGGGCGCATTGGGGTCGGGGAGGGTGCGCGGGCGACAGAAGCCCTCGGCATCGCAGGTCTCGGTAGCCTCATCGCAGCCCACGTCGCAGCGCCGTAGGCAGGCGCCCTCGACGCAGTTCGTGCTGAGGTCTGGACAATCGCTGCTATCGATGCATTGCCCGTTCTCAGGAAGGCAGAGGCTATCCTGGCAAGTGGTGCCGCTTGGGCAGCGTGTGTTCTCCCCGCAAAGCAGTCGGCAACGGTTGTTGGTGCAGGTGAAGCCGGCAGCGCACTGGAAGTCGAACTGGCACGTTTCGATCGCCCCCACGCACAGGTTCTCCACGCAAAGTTGCTCGGCGCCGCAATCGGCGTCGACGAGGCAGTTGTTCTCCACCTCTGGGCGGCAGCTGTCCCTAAAGTCACACTCGAACCCAACCGCGCAATCGGTCGCCTCTTGGCATTCAGAAAGGCTCGGGATCAAACAGGCGCCCTCGGACCGCTCGCAGTAGCTGCCCACCGGGCAATCGCCATCGGTGAGGCAGATTCCGAAATCGATGGCGACGCACTGATTGGTCGAGAGGTCGCAGAAGGCCTCCGAAGGGCAATCGAAGTCGTCGAAGCAGGAAACCGGCACATCGCGTTTCACGGGGTCTGGTCCGTAGACGGGACAGCCGACGAGGAGGAGCATTGCGGGGAGCAATGAGAATATGCGTGCTTTGGCCATGTCACTCGGACGCCCGGGCTCGGGGGGTATTCAGCCGGCCGGGCGCCGGGCGGCTGTCGGCCGGCCGGATCGGCGCCTGCCCCGCGGCCTTCACGCCATCGCCTAGCCCAAAAACGTGTCGTTTAACGCGTGATTTTGACGCAGCGCCTCGTAGAGGACGATCGCGACGGCGTTGCTGAGATTCAGGCTCCGGACCGGTCCCAGGGTCGGAATCGCCCAGACGCGATCCCGGTTCGCAAGGAGGGCTTCGGGAAGCCCGACCGATTCCGGGCCGAAGACCAAAGCGTCCCCGGGGCGAAAATCAGCCTCCAAATACGAGCTCGGGGCTGTTCCAGAAAAAAAGTGAATCCGGTCGGATCGAATGGATTCCTCGAATGCGCCAAACGATTCGTGGCGGTGGATCTCCACCAGATCCCAGTAGTCGAGGCCCGCACGACGCACTGCGCGCTCGTCGATCGAGAAGCCCAAGTGTCCGACGAGGTGAAGCGGTGAGCCCGTTGCGGCGCAGGTTCGGGCGATAGCGCCGGTGTTGGGTGGGATTTCCGGTTCGACCAGCACCACGTGAAACGGAGTTTCGAGGGGCCGCGCGCGGAGCTTTGGGCCTTGGGGCATGACCGTTCTTACGATAGAGCCTAGTGACGTGGCAAAGCGGACTTGGCTCTGGCTGTTCCTCGTGGGCGTGGTGGCGTTTGCGATCTGGAAGTACGACCGTGGTCCCGAGCCACCCGCAGCGCTAGTTCCTTGGACGGACGTCGTGGCCTTGGTGTCGCCCCCACGTGGCCTCGAGTGGCCGGATGTGAAGCGCTATCCGTCCGTGGGCGAAGCCCTTCGGGGGTCCGATCCGGAGGCGCTTCGTCAGGCGCTAGACGAAGCCGGCCTCGACGCGCTTTGGGTTGGTGTGACGCCGGATGCTACGTGGGGCCCAGAGCTTCCGCTTGCGGATCGTTTTGCGGCCGGCGGCGTCGTTCGGGGGTTTCGCGGAGTGCACCTCACTCCGGAAGGGTTGCTCTACGCCGTCGACAGGACCGAGTGGCCCGATGGGCTCACCGAGCGCGTGCTCGGACCGGTTGCACGTCAGATCTTGGAAGGGGGCGACCCGCCCCCGCTCGATGCCTTTCCCGAGGCTCTCACCCGGCCGCAACCGGTCGAAGTGTTGGTCCTCCTTCGGGGGCCCGACGGGCTTCGACTTTGGCGTTCGGCACGTGCCGAATCGATCGCCGAAGGGCTCAACACCGCAGCCCTTGCGGCGCGCAAGCGTTGGGATGAACGAAGCGAGACGATGGGCGGCCCGCTCGAGGAGCGACTCGATGGGCTCGACGTGGAGGTCGCACTTCTGTTCGACGACGGCACCTTCGACCCGCGCGCGGTTTCTTTGATCGACTCGTTGGTCAAGCCGCTGCACGGCGTGGCCTACGAGCAACCCGCGCGGTGGCGCTACTCGTTGCCAACCGCCACGCACGCGCGCGAGAGTCCGACCGACGCTTACCGAGAGCTCTTTCGCGACAACGGGCTCCCGGAGGAAAGCTTCGATCGAACGGACCTACGGCTCTACCGCCTGCGGATGAAGACTATCGCGGTGGATCACGGCTCTGCCGCCTCGAGGCGCGGGGAGCCTCCCTCGGGCCCGGGCGACGATACGGTTTCCCGGTCGGAGTCGAGTATCTCGAAAGGCGAGTCGGGCTCCTCCGCAGGAAGCAGAACGACGAATGTCGTGCCAGAGCCCTGACGGCTTCGCACGTCAATCCGGCCGCCCGCTTCGGAAACGATGCGCTGCATCCACGCGCGAAGCGCATCAGCTCACTAGTGCCCGGTCAGTTGCTACAGTAACGGAGAGAATTGTGGAGATCTTGGACGGAGCGATTGGTACCGAGCTCATCGCGCGAGGGGTGAGGCTCGAGGGCGCAGATTGGAGCGCCCGTGCGATCCGCTTCGCGCCGCAGGTCTTGTCCGAGGTGCATGCTGCGTATGCCGAGGCAGGGGCGACCCTTCATACGGCGAACACTTTTCGCACGCAGCCAGGCGTGCTCGGAGATCGTTGGCGGGACGATCTCCGCGCCGCGGTTGGGATCGCGAAAGCAGCGATCCCCGAGGGACAAAGAGTGCTCGGCAGCATCGCTCCAATCGAAGACTGCTACCGTCCCGACCTCAGCCCGGGAAGCGCGGCCTTGCCTCAACACCGTGAAGTGGCGCGTGCGTTGGCCGAGGCGGGCTGCGATGTGTTGCTCTGCGAGACCTTTGCGCACCAGGCCGAGGCACTCGCGGCTTTGGAGGCAGCGCGCGAGACCGAGCTGCCGACTTGGCTCTCGCTGACGGCGGGCCCCTTCGGCGATCTTTTGACGCCGTCGGATTTCGCGCGCATCGGTCGTGAGGCGGTGGCGCTCGGTGTCGATCGCTTGTTGGCGAACTGCATTGCTGCGACGCGGATCGCTCCCTTCGTCGAGGCTTTGACCGCGCTCGATGTCCCCGTGGGCGTGTATGCCAATGCGGGGACCAAAGATGAACGGCTTGGATGGGAAGACGCCACCGAAGAGGCGGCCGAGCGCTACGCCGAGCTCGCCGAGCGCTGGGCGGAGTTGGGCGCCACGGTCATCGGCGGGTGTTGCGGGACTGGACCCCTTCACATTCGTGCGTTGAACAGACGCTTCGGGTCAGGAACTGGCGACGTTCTTGGTTCCCAGACCTGATTCGACGAGCTCTCGTATGCACAACACGAGGTCCGAGGGGTCGAACGGTTTTCGGAGCCATTGATCGGGCCGGCCGTTTGGATCGATGTCTTCGGGCGGGGGCGCGCCACTGATGATGGCAGCGCGTGACACTACGCCTTTTTTGCGAAGCTTGCCCAGGAGAATGTCGCCGCGGGTGTCGGGAAGAGTGAGGTCGATCAAGGCTGCCGAGAACTTATCGTCGCGCGCGAGCGCCTTGGCTCCCGATGAAAGGCACACCGAGGTGACTCCCCCAAGAGCGAGGGTCGTGGCGATCAAACCGCGCACCCCTTCGTCGTCCTCGACCACCAGAACGTGGATGCTCTGGGCTTCCTCGGGCTCCATGACGCGACTGATTCGGGTTTGCCGGGGAACGAGCTCGGACTCGCGCTTGGCGCCTGCGGCAGGGAGCTGAATCCTGAATTTGGCTCCTTGTCCTGGTGACGTGTCCAAGCGGATGCGACCGCCTAGCGACTCCACAGTGCCACGGACGATCGCAAGGCCGAGACCGGTTCCCTCCGAGCGCGTCGTGTAATACGGCTCGAATGCGCGTTGCTGCTGAGCGTCGGACATCCCTGGTCCGTCGTCGCGCACCTCGAGGTCGATGAGCTCGCCGTGGTGTCGCGCATGGATCGATACTTTCCCGCCCGTTGGTACCATTTGCACTGCATTGTGTGCGAGGTTCCAGACGATTGAGAAAAGCTGCGAGCGCTTGGCGTCCACCCAACAAGCGTCTTCCGGCTCTGCATGAACGGTGACTCGTTTTTGCTGTGCCTCCGGGCGAAGCAGACGTGCGACATCGCGGACGACCACCGTGAGGTCGGTGCGACTTCGCTCATGATTGGTGTGTCGCACCATTCGTAACAAGTCCTGCGTGGCATCCCGCGCTACCTGTGCGCTCTTCTCGATCAGCGAGAGAGCCTCTTCGGGGGGTGCCTTGTCGGGACGTTCGCGCGCGACCTGGGCCCAACCGACGATCGCGCTCAGGGCGTTGGCGACCTCGTGGGAAACGCCTGCCGCGAGATCCGCCGCCGCCGCCTTGGCTTGCACGCTCTCGGCGACTGGGCTCTCCTGCGATGTGATCAAGAGGGCGACCCCACCCGCGTCTGTCGGGAATCCGAGCACCTGCACACCGGGTCGGGGGGTGAGCGCGGATTGCCGGCCCGAGCGCGCCTCTGCGATCAGGTCCTCGAGCAGTGCGGTGTCTTCGGCATCGGTCAGTTTTCGCGCGTCTTCGAGAACACCGCTTGGTTTCGTTGCCCCGAGTCGCTCGAGCGCATGGATGTTGGCGCTTACCGTCCCGGTCGAGTCCTCCGCGAGAAGCGACAGACGGAGTTCGTTAGCCAGCCAACGAATTAGTTCTAATGACACCGCAAACGTCCGTTTCAACCAAAATGTACGCTGTTTCCCAGGGTTTCGTCAATCGAAAGGCGAGTTTTGGTGAGCAAGTGCGCAGTCCTCGCCTCAAAGGCCGGATCTGCTACCTTCGGCGCCGCCATGGCAGAGCCGAAAATCACGCTCGACGAGGTTTTGCACGTGGCCGAGCTGGCCAGGCTCCAGCTGTCCGACGACGAGGCGCGCCAGATGCAGGCCCAGCTCGATTCGATCCTCGGGTACCTCGCTGAGCTCGATGAGCTGGATGTCTCCGAGGTTGAGCCGACCTTTCACTCGATCCCCATGGATGCACCTCTTCGACGGGATGTGCCGGTCCCCTGCAGTGACCGATCGGAGATCCTGGCCGAGGCCCCCGAAACCGAAGCCGGTGGCTTCGCGGTGCCTCTGGTTCTCGAGGTCGATTGATGACGAGCTTTCCGTGGCAGAGCGCGTTTGACATCCGCGAACAGGTTGCAAGCGGTGCGACGACCGCGGTCGATGTCACGCGGGCCTATCTTGCGCGGGCCGAAGAGCTCAACCCGACGCTCTCGTGCTTTCTCTACGTCGATCACGAAGGTGCGCTTGCCGCAGCGGCTCAGGTCGACCGCGCCCGTGAGGCTGGCGAAGAGCTCGGACCGTTGGCAGGCGTGCCGGTCGCCATCAAGGACAACCTCTGCACCCGGGGCGTTCGCACGACTTGTGCCTCCAAGATCCTCGGTGACTACATCCCTCCCTATGATGCCCACGTGGTGGAAGCGCTTCGAGTATCCGGCGCCGTGATTCTCGGAAAGACTAACCTCGACGAGTTCGCGATGGGGTCGTCGAACGAGAACTCCGCCTTTGGCAACGTGCACAACCCCTGGAACCTCGATCGCGCACCTGGAGGGTCATCGGGTGGTTCCGCCTGCGCAACCGCGGCTGGGCTCGCGTCACTTGCACTCGGCAGCGACACCGGGGGCTCGGTCCGGCAACCCGGCGCGTTTTGCGGAATCACCGCGATCAAGCCGACGTACGGCCGCGTCTCTCGTTACGGATTGATCGCGTTCGCATCGTCGCTCGACCAGGTAGGCCCGATGGCGCGATCGGTTCGCGAAGCATCGCTCTTGCTCGAGGTCGTTGCCGGCCACGACGAGCGCGATGCTACCTCTGCAAACCAGAAGCTCGGCGCCTACCACGCCGCGTGTGGTCGGGGGGTGAACAAGCTTCGAGTCGGCGTCGTTCGCGAACAGGTCGACGATCTCCAAGCTTCCGACGTGCGCGCCGCAGTCGAAACAGCCCTTCAAAGTCTGGAAGAGCAGGGCGCGAAGCTCGTCGACGTGAAGCTTCCGCACGCGAAACACGCGGTGTCCGTCTACTATCTGATCGCCCCGGCGGAGGCGTCGAGCAACCTAGCTCGATTCGACGGGATTCGTTACGGCTTGCGGGTTTCGGGGAAAGACCTCGCCGAAACGTATTCGGAGACGCGGGGGCAAGGATTTGGTCCCGAGGTCCGCCGACGCATCATGCTCGGCACGTATGCGCTTTCCGCAGGGTACTACGACGCGTTCTATCTTCGCGCGCAACGCGTGCGTACGCTGATTCGCCGCGACTACGACGCCGCATTCGAGTCGTGTGACGTGTTGTGCACGCCGACTACGCCGACGCCGGCGTTTGGGCTCGGGGAGAAAGTGAGCGACCCGCTCGAGATGTATCTCGCCGACATTTTCACCTTGCCGCCGAGCCTTGCGGGGCTGCCTGCGTTGAGCACCCCCTGTGGGCTTTCGGCCGAGGGGCTTCCTGTTGGCCTGCAGATCGTCGCGCCTCCATTCGACGAAGAGCGGCTCTGTTCCGCCGCGCAAGTCGTCGAAGACGCCTGCGGGCTGGTTACTTCCCCTCCACCAGCGTTTGCGTGACGGTCGGTGTCTTTCGCCGCTCTTCGCCAGCGACTTCGACGCGATTGCGACCGCGCGCTTTCGCACGGTAGAGCGCCTGGTCGGCCTGCTCGATCAGCATTTCCGCGCTGATACCAGGACCGAGCATTGCGAGCCCAACGCTTACAGTAATCTGGTCCGGACCGCCTTCGACCTTGGGCATGTTTGCCAGTCGTCCTCGGAGTCGTTCGGCCACGATGCGCGCGGCGGTGAGCTTGATTTCCGAGAAGATCACCAAGAACTCTTCGCCGCCCCATCGCGCAACGATGTCGTTTCGTCGCACGTACTCGGTGAGGGATTTCGCAATCTGTTGAAGCACACGGTCGCCGGCGCTGTGCCCGAACTCGTCGTTGATGGCCTTGAAGTGATCGACATCGCACATCGCGACACAAAGACCGGTGCCGTTTCGATGCGAGCGCGCGATCTCTTCCTCGAGCCGTGTTCCGGCGTGGCGGCGGTTGTAGAGGCCGGTCAAGCCATCGGTGAGCGCTAGGAGTTGCGTCTCTTCCACGAGAAAAAGAGACTTCACGACGATCCCAAGCGCGCTGGCGATGAGCTCGGCGCTCTGAATGTCGGCCGTTGCGCAGTCGTGGGCGCCACCGAAGATCTGCAGGTTGCCGAGAGTCTCGTCGCGAACCCGAATTTCACACGTATGAGTCCTGCCCGCGATGACGTTCTTGCCGACGCCGAACCTCGGATCGGGATCGACCTTCGTATAGGCGGCGGAAAGGGAGCGCTCGGGGATGGCGAGCGCGGCCAAGCCGGCAGTGGCATTGCCCTCAGGCCAGGGACCGCGCGCGCGAACCGAGTAAGTTGGGCCCCCCGGGCCGAAGAGCTGAAGCACGAGATACGGGCAGCCGATCACTTCGGACGCCAGCTCGAGTGCTTTCTCGCCAAACTCGAGGCGATCGTGCACGTGGTCCATCAGCTTGCGGACCTCGGATGCAACGACGACGTCGAACAGATGGTGGTCGAGCACGGCGCTGACACGCTCGAGAGGGGTGCCGGTCAACTGTGGGCGCGTGCTATCGCGTGGAGTACGACCTTGCATGAGCTTCTCGACTGCAGGAAGGAGCTCATCATCCATGTCTTCCTTGGCGAGGTAGACATCGGCGCCGGCGTTCCGTCCCCAGAATCGAGTCTTGGCTTCTTTGGCCGCCGTCAACAACACGAACGCGATGTCCGCCATGCCGGGGTCTCCTCGAAACACACGGCAAAGCTGAACCCCCGTGATCGCTTCCATCTCGATGTCGCTCACGACCAAGTCGAAGGTCTTGTCCAGGGTGAGCTCCAAGGCCTCTTCGCCCGAGCTAGCCTCGGTGATGTCGAAGTTCTTCGTTTCGAGCTTTTGCACCACGCGCCGACGAATCGACGGACTGTCGTCGACCACCAATACCCGAAAAGTCTCGGCCGTATCGCTCTGTCGCCCCGCGCTCGAAGGCATTCTCCCCCGTCCCCCATATTGGTAAAATCCATTACCAATTGCCACTCTATCTCGCGCGCCACACGCGATGGCTATCGGCTCCCGGTGCGCTATAACGCGCTCGCATGGCCACCTATGAGCCTGTTATTGGACTCGAGGTGCACGCGCAGATCCGCTCGCGCACCAAGTTGTTTTGTGGGTGCCCAACTGACTACGGGGCGCCCCCGAACGAGCACACCTGTCCAGTGTGCCTCGGCCTTCCGGGGGCGCTTCCCGTGCCCAACGAGAACGCGATCGAGCTCGCTGTGCGGGCCGGGTTGGCGCTTGGCTGCGAGGTTGCGCCGCGCAGCCGATTTGCCCGGAAAAACTACTTCTATCCCGATTTGGCCAAGGGATACCAGATCTCACAGTTCGAGCTGCCCCTCAACGAGAAGGGTCACCTCGATATCAAGATCAACGGAGAGGCCAAGCGCGTCGGCATCACCCGGATTCACGTCGAGGAAGACGCCGCCAAGAATCTACACGGTGTAGGGTCGGGTGCGGGCACTCTCGTCGATTTCAATCGGGCTGGAACGCCGCTGATCGAGATCGTGAGCGAGCCGGATCTCAGAAGCGCGGACGAAGCAGAGGCCTATTTAAAGAAGCTCCGGGACATCTTGATGTTCATCGGGGTCAACGATGGAAACCTCGAAGAGGGGTCTTTTCGGTGCGATGCCAACGTGTCGATTCGGCCGGTGGGGCAAGAGGAGCTCGGGACCCGCACCGAGCTGAAGAACATCAACTCTTTTCGTTTCGTGAAGAAGGCCATCGAGCACGAGATCGCGCGGCAAGAGGGACTGTTGCAAGCAGGCGGCGAAGTCGTCCAGGAAACTCGAACCTGGAACGAAGCCCAGAACAAAACAGTCTCGATGCGTGGCAAAGAAGAGGCGCACGACTACCGGTACTTCCCCGATCCGGACCTTCCACCGTTGGCCGTCGACCCAAAGCGTATCGAGGCGCTGCGAAGTGCCTTGCCTGAGCTACCAGAGGCGAAACGAGCGCGCTGGCAAAAAGAGCTGGGATTGACGGATTACGACGCGGGCGTGCTGTCCGCGCATCCACGAATCGCCGAGTACTTCGAAGCAGCGGCCGAAGGGCTCTCCAAGCGGGCGAGCAAGATGAAGTCGAGTGAGGCGGGAAAGAAGATCGGCAACTTCATCCAGTCCGAAGTGCTTCGGCACGTTTCGACCGATGGGCTTGCCGCGACGTTCCCTGTCGGCCCCACCGCGGTCGCGGAGCTTCTTGCAGCCGTCGAAGACGGAACAATCAACGGCAAGATCGCCAAGAAGGTGTTCGCGATGATGGTCGATACCGGAAAGTCAGCGCGAACGATCATCGAAGAGGGCGGATTCGCCCAGGTGACCGACTCCGGCGCAATCGAAGACGAAGTGCGTCGGGTGCTCGAGGCCAATCCGTCACAAGTACAGCAGTACAAAGGCGGCAAGACCGGCGTCCTCGGGTTCTTCGTGGGCCAGGTCATGAAGGCGACCAAAGGCGCTGCCAATCCCAAACTCGTCAACGAGACGCTAAAACGTCTGTTGGACACTCAATGAGCCACCAACTCTCGCGCCAACCACTGAGCGGAGCCGATTGGTTTGCCGTCGAGTACGACCCGGCCACAGACGAGGTGGTCATGCTCGACCAGCGTCTGTTGCCCGGGGAGGTGAAGTACCACCGGTATCGAACGCCCGACGAGGTGGCGGGAGCAATTCGCGAGATGGTGGTTCGCGGCGCTCCGGCGATCGGCATCGCCTCCGCGTACGGACTCGCTCTGCTCTCGCGGCATCAGGATGGCGATGCGAAGATGTTCTTGGTTGCCAACGGAATGGCCGGGCGCATTCTGAACGAGACCCGCCCCACGGCGGTCAACCTCGGGTGGGCGATCGCGCGAATGTCACGCAAAGCAGGGGAAGTCGCAGAGCGTCCTTCACACGAGCGTTTCGAAGCGATGTTGGCGGAGGCCGAAGCAATTCACCGCGAGGACGTCGACGCCTGTCGTCAAATGGGAGAGCTCGGCGCTGCGGACGTTCCGGAGGGAGCGGTCATCCTCACACATTGCAATGCGGGCGGGCTCGCGACCGGAGGTTACGGAACGGCCCTTGGAGTCGTTCGTGCGGCGCACGCGCAGGGCAAAGACATTCGCGTGCTAGCGGATGAAACGCGACCGTACCTTCAGGGTGCGCGGCTTACAGCTTGGGAGCTTCATCGAGACGGTATTCCGGTCGAAGTCATCACCGACAACATGGCGGGGTATTTTTTTCAGAAGCGCGAGATTCAGTTCGTCGTCGTCGGGAGCGACAGGATTGCCGCCAACTCCGACGTGGCGAACAAAATCGGCACGTATGCCGTTGCCGTGCTCGCCAATCATCACAACGTCCCCTTCACCGTCGCTGCTCCGTGGAGCACGGTTGATCTTCGCGCCGCTTCGGGTGCCGACATTCCGATCGAGGAGAGGTCACGCGTCGAAGTCGCACAGATTGGGGGGAGAACTTTGGTCGAGGAAGGAATCCCCTGTCGACACCCTGCGTTCGACATCACACCCGCCGAGCTCGTCGATGCGATCTACACCGAGCGCGGGGTCGTGCGCCCCAAGATCGGAGAGCGTCCTGACGTCCTGCGCGGTTGAACCGCATCGCAACTCGATGACCAGCGCGATGATGCCGCTCAGGCGAGGATCTCGCCTTGCCACAAGGCTTCGGGGCCGCTCCGCTCGCGGATCACGCGCGAGCGCTTTCCGTCGACCATCACCTCGGGTGGTAGCGGTCGCGCGTTGTACATGCTTTGCATCTCCCGTCCGTACGCGCCGGCTCCACGGATAGCCAGCAAGTCACCGGGGTTTACCGGTGGCAAGGGTCGATCTTTCGCGACGAAATCACCCGACTCGCAAACCGGGCCCACCACGTCCACCGGGGCGAGCGCGGCGTCGGGTGCTGGCTCGGCAACCGGCATGATCGCATGATACGCCCCGTACAAGGCGGGTCGGATCAGCTCGGTCATCGCCGCGTCGACGATGATGAAGCGACGATCCCCTTGGGTCTTGGTGTATAGGACGCGCGTGAGCAGGACACCGGCATCACCGACGATGGCGCGGCCAGGCTCAGTGATGATTTCGATGTCGGGCCGCAACATACCGGACGCCTCGAGCCCTTCGCGAATGGCCTCACCGAACACCTCGGCAGGGGGGTAAGGGTCGACCTCCTGACCGTAGTGCATCGGCCATCCACCCCCAACGTCGATCGCGTGCAGCTCAGCGCCTCGGTCGAGACAAAGCTTTGCGAACCTTCCCAAGATCTCGATCGCGTCGCGAAGTGGCTCGGGGGAGGCGAGCTGGGAGCCAATATGACAGGCGACCGCCTCGAGCACGAGATGCGGGCTCTGTACGATCCGCGGAATCAGCTTTTCGGCTACGGGGACGGCCAGTCCAAACTTCGATTCGCGGAGCCCGGTCGCGATATAGGGGTGCGTGTTCGCGTCGACGTCTGGGTTGACCCGAACGCCAATGGGCAATGGCCTTCCGACTTCGTTCGCGACGCTCTCCACGACGTCGAGCTCCTGGGTGTTTTCGACGTGGATCGCGCGAATGCTTGCCTTGGCTGCAGCCGCGATCTCTTCTCGCCGCTTGCCGACACCGCTAAACACGACGCGGTCCGGTGAGAAGCCGGCCTTGAGAGCGCGCTGCATCTCTCCGAGTGACACGATGTCCGCACCGCAGCCTTGGGATGCGAGGCGAGCCAGCACGGAAAGATTACCGTTGGCCTTGACGGCGTAGGCAATCAGGTGCGGTGCGAATCCGAGCGCATCGTCGATCGACCTGTACGCATCGTCGATCGCGCTCCCCGAGTAGACGAATGCCGGCGTGTCGACCTCGGCAGCGATCGATTCGAGTGGAACCTGCTCGCACGACAGCGCGCCGTCTTGGTACGAGAACCACTCGGATTCGGGAATGTGCACATTGGACATGGCGGTCCCTTTATGAGCCGCGCCTGGCCTCGAGTCGACCCCGTAGTACGTCGATCGCCTTCGCGACGCGATTCCGAGCCGGGCCGCCGAGCACGTCGCGGCGCTCGACTGCCGTCTCCATGTCGAGCGCTTCGAAAATCGTCGCGTCGAACGAAGCATGCGCCTCGCGATAGGCCTCGAGCGGCAGTTCGGCCAACGTCTTGCCGAGCCGATGCGCCTGGTTGACGAGCGTGCCTGCGACGCGATGAGCCTCGCGAAAGGGCACGCCTTTGGCAGCGAGCCAATCGGCGACCTCGGTCGCATCGAGATATCCCATCTGGAGTGCCTCGGCCATCCGTGCCTTGTCGAACGTGGCAGAGGCGATCGCCCCCGTCAGCACGGCCAGACAGTCGTGAACCGTGTCGAAAGCGTCGAACACAGGCGCCTTGTCCTCTTGTAGGTCGCGGTTGTACGCCAGCGGCAACCCCTTGAGCATGACCATCAAGTTCACCAAAGCGCCCACGACTCGGCCAGTCTTGCCGCGCACGAGCTCGGGCATGTCGGGGTTCTTCTTTTGCGGCATGATCGAGGAGCCTGTGGTGAACGCGTCGCTCATTTGCACGAAGCCGAACTCCTGACTCGACCAGAGCACCAGCTCTTCAGCCATGCGTGATAGATGCACCGAGCAGATCGCCAACGCGCTCACCGCCTCGAGAAGAAAGTCCCGATCGGCGACCGCGTCGAGCGAGTTCTGCATCGCTCGATCGAACCCGAGGGCTTCAGCCGTGGCCGCCCGATCGATTGGGAAAGTCGTTCCTGCGAGGGCAGCGCTGCCAAGTGGCGACTCGTTCATTCTCTTGGCAGCGTCGAGCACACGGCTCCGATCGCGTTCCAGCATCTCAGCCCACGCAAGGAAATGATGCGCGAGACGAGTGGGTTGAGCGCGCTGCAAATGGGTGTAGCCCGGCATCAAGAAGTCGATGTGAGCCTCGGCCTTGTCGAGCAGCGCTTCGAGAAACGCGTCGATGTCGGCTGCGATCGAGTGGCATGCTTGGCGCGTCCACATTCGCATGTCGGTCGCTACTTGGTCGTTGCGGCTCCGAGCCGTATGCAGGCGTCCGCCCGCTTCGCCGATCGCTTCGGTAAGCGCCGCTTCGATGTTCATGTGTACGTCTTCCTTGGCAGGGTCCCATTGAAAGTCGCCTCGCTCGATCGCAGCGCGGATCGTCTCCAGGCCGGCCACGATCTTTTTCGCGTCTTTCACCGGCAGGACCTTTTGATCGGCGAGCATGCGCACGTGTGCGATCGAACCATCGATGTCCTGCGGCCACAGGCGTCGATCGACATCCACGCTCGCGCTGAATCTCGCTGCGATGGCGTTTAGCTCCTCGTCGAAGCGCCCGCCCCATGCCTTTTTGCTCATTGTCGTTCTCCGCTATTGCTGCATCGGCACCCGCAGGTCTACACGCCGAAGCAGTCGGGAGCCAGCCCGGAGCGTCCAAGCCTCGGTTCCGAGGCCGAGCAGAGCTGCGGCCATCGGCGTCATCCAGCCGAGCCCGGCTCCGCCGACCAAGACGAGCGAGGCCGCGGCGCAGACCCCGAGGCTCCGCCAAACCGTCTGACGAGCGGCTCGGGCAATCCAAAGCGCCCCGGCGGCGTCGCGGACGTCGTGGCTGGCGATAGCGATGCCGCGGTCCTCGAGTGCGGAACCGACGAGTCGAAGAGGGATCGGGACGTCGGCAGCGGCGAGCAGGTTGTCGTCGTCTCCGCCTCGGCCGATTGCCGCGACGATTCCACCGGTCTCTCGAAGGGCCCGAACTTCACCGACGCGCTCAACCGGCAACAACGGAGCCTTCACCTGCGGGGCGCCAAGCTGCGCGGCGATCCGCTCGACCGTCCTACGGTCGTCGCCGGAAAGAATGACGACCTCGCTCGGCAAGTCGGAAAGACGCTGGACGGCATCTCGCGCGCCGACGTGGGTGGGATCGTGAATCGCGAACAGTGCTTCGAGCCTTCCGTCGACCGCGACGAAGATCGAGGTCATCCCCTCGTTTTCGATGTGCTCCGCGTCGGCGTCTGCGCTTGCGACACTGATCCCTTCGTTCAAGAGCAACTGGCGCCTACCGACGACCAGGTTGCTCCCCGACTGTGTGACTGCGATCACGCCGAACCCAGGGCGGAAGCTCGACCGACGCACTTGCGGTCCTGCGTCGCCGTGCTCGGCCGCATAGTGACGAATCGCCCGGGCGATCGGGTGGTCCGCGACAATTTGCTCCGCGGCCGCCGCCATGCCGAGAAGCTCAGCAACGTCGGTCTTTCCCAACCTGTGCACCCGTTGGACGATGGGATCGGAAGCTGTGAGGGCTCCCCGCAAGACAATCGCTGTGGTTTGCACGCGGCCCGCGTCGCGGAGCGCCCTCGAGCTACCAAAGAACATCCCACGTCGCGCGGCTGCCAAGGAGGCGGCTGCGATGGGAACGTCGAGAGAACCAAGCACGCCGATCAGCGGCGCTCCGAGCAACACCGCTGCTGCGCCATCGAGTCCGTTCCAAACGAATAAAGCAATCGCGACCGGCCCGAGCAAGACCCAGCTCCATTGATTGACCGCCCAGTGCAAACGGAACACGGCTCCTGCGCCTTGCCGCCGACGATGCGCGAGCTCGGCCGCACGCACGATGCCGCGGCTGTCTCCGGTACGGCGAACGCGAACGGTCAACGCGCCGTCGAGCACGCGGGTGCCAGCAAGCAGGAAGTCGCCGTCGGCGTACGGTCTCGAGAGTGCGGCATGGGGGTATCTCGAGGCGACACCAGCGCCTTGTTCGATCTCGCCGTCGACGGGAACGACCTCCCTTTCGAGAATCACCACTACGTCGCCTTGTTGCAGTTGCTCGATCGGCACCTCTTCGTAGGTCGAGTGATCGGGGGAGGGCACCCGGGCTTTGATGGGCAGGTTCCAGATGAGCTCTTGCTGGGCCTTGTGCACGGACGACAGGATCGACGCGTGCACCCACCCCCGGAGCAACACGACCAGAGCTGCGACTCCAAGGCCGATCATCGTCCAAGTCGACGGACCGCCCGATGCCGCGAACGCGGATACCCCCGCGAGGACCAAGCCGATCGGTGCGAGCGATTGAACCATACGACTGGCGTCCATGGTTCGAAGGCGCTTGCGTTCATCCATTGCGGCGGACTCACCGTCCTGCCGGGCGAGGGTCGCCCCCCGCACGAGATCGGGAATCGAAGGCCGCTCGACGCGCGGCTCCTTCGCTCGCGTCGAGACCGGCGAGTCGAACTCGCGGTCACCCCGTAGAAAGCGTTCTTGGCACGCTTGGCTGCACAGGTATCGAGCTCCGCCCTCGCGCCACAACATCCTCGGGGCGCGGAGCGGGTCGACCCGTTTCCCACACGATGGGCACTGGCGCGGCGGCACGTGGGGTCGCTCGGGCAGCATCTTGAGCCTCCTACGAGGAATCGACATTGGGTCAAGGACGCGGTAAGGGAGCGCCGGAGGTCAGATGGCAACGCGTGTAGAAACCGATTCGATGGGCCCGATCGAAGTGCCCGCCGACAAGTACTACGGCGCGCAGACCATGCGGTCGCGCATGAACTTCAAAATTGGTGAACAACGCATGCCGATCGAGGTCGTTCACGCCTTCGGCGTTCTCAAAAAGGCCGCCGCGATCACCAACCTGGAGCTCGACAACCTCGACCAAGACATCTGCGATTTGATCGTGCGGGCCGCCGATGAAGTGATCGAGGGCAAACTCGACGATCACTTTCCGCTAGTCGTCTGGCAGACCGGGTCGGGCACCCAGTCGAACATGAACGTCAACGAAGTCATCTCGAATCGCGCCATCGAGCTTGCGGGCGGAGAGATGGGTTCGAAAAAGCCCGTTCACCCGAACGATGATGTGAATCGATCTCAATCGTCGAACGATACGTTTCCAACAGCCATGCATATCGCCGCGGTGCTTCAGATCGAGGACCAGCTTCTTCCGAGGATTCGGGGCCTTCGCGACACGCTGCAACAAAAGTCCGAAGCCTTTGCCGATATCGTCAAGATGGGACGAACTCACCTTCAGGACGCGACACCTTTGACCCTCGGGCAAGAGATCAGCGGGTGGGTCTCGCAGATCGACCACGCGCTGAGCGCCATCGAGGCGACCCTCCCACAACTTCGCGAGCTTGCCCTCGGGGGCACGGCCGTGGGTACCGGCCTCAACACCCATCCAGAGTACGCCGAGCGCGTGGCGGCCAAGATCGCGGAGCTCACCGGGAAGAAGTTCGTGACGGCGCCGAACAAGTTTGCCGTCCTCGCTGCCCATGATGCCTTTGTCGGCACGAGCGGCGCGCTCAAGCAGTTGGCAGTCGCGCTCATGAAGATCGCCAACGACGTTCGGTGGCTGTCGTCAGGCCCCCGGTCCGGCATTGGAGAAATTCGGATTCCGGAAAACGAGCCGGGAAGCTCCATCATGCCGGGCAAGGTGAACCCCACTCAATGTGAGGCGCTTACGATGGTGTGCACCCAGGTGATGGGCAACGACGTCACCATCGGTGTTGCGGGCTCCCAGGGAAACTTCGAGCTCAACGTCTACAAGCCCGTCATGGCCCACAATCTGCTCGAATCGGTGAGGCTTCTCGGCGATTCCGCGCAGAGCTTCAACGACAATTGCGCCGTCGGGATCGAGCCCAACCTCGACACGATCGACGAAAAGCTTCGGCGTTCCTTGATGCTAGTGACCGCCCTCAACCCGTCGATCGGCTACGACAATGCGGCCAAAGTGGCGAAGCACGCGTACAAAAACAACACGACCCTCCGCGAGGCGGCGATCGAGCTCGGCCTGTTGACCGGCGAAGAGTTCGACGAG
>JBFICQ010000025.1:0-23542 GCA_041581895.1 Polyangiales bacterium
GCGATTGGAGTTTACGATACGGCGGCGCTCGAGAACGACAGCTTTACACCCGATGCCGGCAACATGATCTTGCTGCCCCATGGCGGACCGAGCGGTCTGGTGCTCGACGAAGCACGCGATCGTCTTTACGTCGTGACCCGGTTCCAGAATTCGATCGTCGTGGTCGACACCGAGACGCGTACCGTGCTGCAAACCATCACCATGGACAATCCCGAGCCTGCGTCCATCCTCGAAGGTCGCCGATTCCTCTATGACGCGAAGCTCACCGGCAGCAACGGCGAGGCCTCGTGCGCGAGCTGTCATGTGTTTGGCGACATGGATGACCTCGCATGGGACCTCGGCGATCCCGACATGCTGCCCGCGGACAACCCCAACCCCAGGCCCACCGGATGCGATTTCTGTATAGGTGAGCTGGAGCCCTTCGATCCGCTCAAGGGCCCGATGACCACCCAAAGCCTTCGGGGTCTCGAAAACGCGGGCCCCATGCACTGGCGTGGCGATAGGACGGGCG
Organism: Polyangiales bacterium; assembly: GCA_041581895.1. Taxonomy (GTDB): domain Bacteria; phylum Myxococcota_A; class Polyangia; order Polyangiales; family Houyiibacteriaceae; genus SG8-38. Next base: position 512 of record JBFICQ010000025.1, read on the forward strand.
GCAGCGATGGTGGCGATCCGCTCGACACCAATGCCGCCTTCAACGCGTTCAACGTCGCCTTCCCTGGTCTCGTCGGGCGCGACGAGGGGGAGCTCGATCAGGCAGACATGCAAGCCTTTACCGATTTCGCGCTCCAGATCACCTACCCGCCGAATCCAATTCGGAGCCTCGACAACTCGCTGCGTCCGCAAGAGCAGGCCGGTTTCGACCTATTCAACGGGCGCGTCACCGACACCGTCTCGAATTGCGCCGGTTGCCACACAGTCGACCGGGAGCTCGGTTTGTTTGGAACCGACGGGGGCTCGGTGTTCGAGGGTGAAAGCATGGAGTTCAAGGTCCCGCATCTTCGCAACGCCTATCAAAAGGTCGGCATGTTTGGAATGGCTCCGTATCCGCGCTTCTTGGAGATCGACACGGCGTTCACCGGCGATCAAGTCCGAGGCACGGGCTTTTTGCACGACGGCAGCATTCACACCGTCACCGATTTCCTCGGCTCGTTCGTGTTCGCGGGGGTGACACTGACCGAACGACAAAACCTCGAGGCTTTCATCATGGCGTTCGACTCCAATCTCGCCCCCATCGTCGGCCAACAAGTGACCTTGACCGACCAGAGTCGGCCGGATTCGCGAGCACGTGTCGACCTGCTGATCGAGCGCGCAGGCACACCATTCGTCATCGCGAACGCCGGTGCTGCCACCGAATGCGATCTCGTGGTGTCGGGCGTCGTCGAGGGCAAGCGACGGATTTGGCTGCGCCAGAGCGACGGGTCGTTTGAAAGCCGAAACGGCGTCACCTCGGAGTCCGAGTTGCTCGCGCTTGCCGAAATCCCCGGACAACCGCTCACGTTCACCTGTGCACCGCCGGGCTCCGGTCCGCGGATGGCCGGGCTGGTTTCCGAGGGGGGCGCCGAGGGTGGTGGTTGCGGATGCATCGTCGGCGCTGCCGCGGGCGAACGCGCCTCTGGTGTTGCCCTGGTCGCGGTGACGCTGCTTGGCCTGTCGATCATGCGGCGCCGGCGCCGAGGGTAGCGATCGCGCCCCGCCGCTGGCACTGTAAATTCGCCCTGCTTGACTCCCCCACACCACGCGCTAAACCGCTCGCTCTCCGCTCCCCCGCCGCGGGTGCCGCTGGTTTGGGAGCTTCAAGCGAGGATAGTCGAATGCCCAAAATGAAGACCAAGCGTGCTGCTGCAAAGCGGTTCAAGGCGACCGGGGGAGGGCGCATTCGCCGCTCCACGGCCGGCAAGCAGCACCTGATGCGTGGCAAGTCCGCGAATCGACTTCGGAAGCTGAAGAAGAACTCCATGGTCGATCCGAGCGACGAGCCTCGAATCCGGCGTTTGCTTCCTTACGAGCTCTGAGACTTTTAGGGAGTACGCCATGCCTAGAGTGAAACGAGGGTTCAAAGCCCGCCGCCGGCGCAAGCGCTTACTCAAGCATGCCAAGGGCTACTACGGCGCGCGCCGCAAAGCATTTCACGTCGCGATCGAGCAAGTGCACAACGCGTGGGAAGATGCGTATCGGCACCGTCGCACCAAGAAGCGAGAGTATCGCCGTCTTTGGATCGCACGTATCAACGCCGCCGCTCGCACCAACGGCTTGAGCTATAGCCGGCTGATCGCCGGTCTGAAGCGCTCAGGTATCGAGCTCGATCGCAAGATCCTCGCGGAGATCGCCGTCGCCGATCCCGGCGGCTTCAAAGCAGTCGTCGACGCCATCGAGTAGATCATTCTGGACGCGCGATGGCAGAGCCTGATGCGGTTCAGACATTCGAAGACGGACTTGCCAAAATCCGCGGCGCCTACGAGCAGGCGCTCCGCGACGCGACGGACGAGCCCGAGCTTCGACTCGTCAACGGACGGTACGTAGGCCCACAAGGCGAGCTAACCAAGCTGCTCAAGCTCATGCCAAAGCTCCCCGGCGACCGCCGCCGCGAGCTAGGCCAGCGTGCCAACGCGCTCAAGCAAGAGATCCAAGAGACTTTCGACGCCGCGCTCGACGGCATTCATCGGCGTGCGCGCGATGCCGAGCTCACGGGGCCCCCGCTCGACATAACGCTCCCCGGGCGTTGGCTGAGGCCGGGGCGGCTCCATCCAATCATGCGGATTCGTGACGACGTCCTCGAGATCTTGGTCTCGTTGGGCTTTGACGTCGCCGACGGTCCCGAGATCGAGCTCTACGAGAACTGCTTCGACAAGCTCGGCTTTCCCCCCGACCACCCGGCAACCGACGAACACGACACCTTCTTCATCGAGGGCGGCCAAAGCTCCGGGCCCCAGAACGTTCTTCTCAGAACCCAAACGTCGACGATTCAAATTCGCGAAATGAGCCAGCGCGAGCCCCCGCTGGCCATCGTATCGCCCGGCGCCGTTTATCGCCGCGACGACGATGCGACTCACTCGCCGATGTTCTTTCAGCTCGAGGGCTTCCTCGTCGACACTGATGTCACGTTTGCGGAGCTGAAAGGCGTGCTGACGCTCTTCTTGCGGCGGCTCTTCGATGAGCACGTGGCTCTTCGCTTTCGCGCGAGCTACTTCCCCTTCGTCGAGCCGGGTGGCGAGGTCGACATGAGCTGTGTCTTTTGCCGTGCGTGGGAAGGCGACAAAGCGCGTACTGCGGCTTGTCGCGTGTGCAAAGGCGGCGGGTGGATGGAGATTCTTGGCTGCGGAATGATCCACCCGGTAGTTTTCGAGAACGTCGGGTACGACCCCGAGAAGTACACCGGTTTTGCCTTTGGCATGGGTCTCGATCGCATTGCGATGCTCAAGTACGGCATTCCGAACATCAAGCTTCTTTACGACAACGACGTGCGCTTCTTGTCTCAGTTCTAGGAACCACGATGCTGACTTCATTCCGCTGGCTGCAAGAGCTCTGTCCCATCGAGACCGACGTCCACGAGCTAGCGCATCGCATCACGCAGGCAGGGTTGGAGGTCGAAGGGATCGAAGAGAAGGGCGCGGACCTTTCGGGGGTTGTGATCGCCGAGGTGCGCAGCCGGGCCCCTCATCCCCAGCGCGACAAGCTCACGCTCGTCACCGTGTTCGACGGCGAGGCAGAGCATGAAGTCGTCTGCGGCGCCTCAAACGTGCCGGAGCCGGGAGGACGCGTGTTGTTTGCGCGTCCGGGAACGGTCCTTCCAAACGGGCTTCGGATCGAGTCGCGCAAAGTCGGAGGCATCGAGTCCTCGGGGATGATTTGCAGCGAAGCAGAGCTCGACGTCGGCGCGGACACAGAAGGAATCTACGTCATGGACGCGGAGAACGAAGCGCTGCCCGGCGACGACGTCGCACAGGCTCTCGATCTCCGTGACTTCATCCTCGACATCGGCCTCACTCCAAACCGGCCCGACTGTCTCGGTCACGTAGGGATAGCGCGCGAGGTCGGTCTCCTTTTCGGCAAGCCCTACAAACCGCGTAAGGCGGCATGTCCGCGGCGGGCCTTCGCCGCTGGAGCTTCCTTCGCGGACCAGCGGACCACCGACCTCGTCCGGTTGTGGGACGGCGAAAGCGAGCGGATCGACGCACCCGCCCTCCCGAGCATCTCGATCGAGATCGTCGATGGGGATCGCTGTCCTCGATACGGCGCGGCCCTGGTTTCCGGCGTCAAGGTAGCGCCATCTCCGTTTTGGCTCCGGTACCGGTTGCACAACCTCGGTCTTCGCGCGCTTTCGAACGCCGTCGACGCAACGAACCTAATCTTGCTCGAATGGGGACACCCGATCCACGGGTTCGACCTCGACCGGCTTCGCGGCTCCAAAGTCGTCGTTCGCCTGGCGAAAGACGGCGAAAGCATGGCGACGCTCGACGGGATCGAGCGGGCCTTCACCGCCGACGACCTCTTAATCTGCGATGGTGAGGGGCCGGTCGCCGTTGCAGGAGTGATGGGCGGAGCCGAAAGCGAGATTCGAGATGACACCGAGAACATCTTGATCGAGTGCGCGTACTTCGACCCCAGGTCGATTCGTCGTACGTCGCGTCGGCTCGGCCTCCAGACCGATTCGAGTCATCGCTTCGAGCGAGGGGTCGATCCCCAGGCCGTGCCTCGGGTGTTGGCAAGCGCAGCTTCACTCATTGCCGAGTTGGGCGCGGGCGCATCAGCGACTACCGCCATCGATCGCGTCGCGGTGGCTCACTCGCCAAAATCGATCTCGTTTCGCCCGACACGGGCCTCGACCCTCCTAGGAATGCCCATCGAAGCGAAAGAGAGCCGCCGCATCCTCGAGGCAGTCGGGTGTCGTCTCGTCGAAGAGACAAGCGACACTCTGACGCTCGAGGCCCCAAGCTGGCGACCCGATCTCGATCGTGAGGTCGACCTCATCGAAGAAGTCGCTCGGGTCCGAGGCTACGATGAAATCCCTACCGCCGTGCCCCATGTTCGTCCGTCGGAATCGGGCACCCCTGACATTTTCCGTTTCGTGTCGGCCCTGCGCAGCGCGGCGGCCACCGCGGGCCTTTACGAAGCGGTCAACTACGCGTTCTTGTCGGTCGAAGACCTCGAAAAAGCCCGTCTTTCCACCGATGTGGTCGCCCTCGCCAACCCCCTGTCCGAGGAGCGCTCGGCGATGCGCACGTCGTTGATGCCCAGCCTCACGGCTGCGGCGACTCGAGCACAGCGTCACGGTGCCACCGAGGTTCGGCTGTTCGAGCTCGCGCGCACCTTCCATCCAAGCGACGATGTGCTTCCGCGGGAGGAGACCATGTTGGCGATCGTTCTTGCCGGAGCTCGCTCGGGTTGGATTGGCGACGATCGACCCTTCGACTTCTATGATGGAAAGGGTGTGGTGGAAGCGATCCTCGATCGCGTAATCGGACAGCCCACCGACTTCAAGGAGGGGGACGTGCCACCATTCATGCATCCGAAGCGTTCAGCGGTCTTCTCGCTGGACGCGAAAGCAGTTGGTTTCGTGGGAGAGCTCCACCCAGATGTCGGTGACGCTCTCGAGCTTCATGATCGAGTGGTCTACGCCGAGATCGACGTCGCCGCCCTCCATACCGTTTCCGAAGAGCTCGGTCCTCCGCAGGCACGAGCGCTTCCCAAGTTTCCCGCCGTCACGCGGGACATCGCCATGTTCGTGCGCGAGGAGTTCACCGCCGGCGAGATCGCCTCGGCCCTGTCCGAGGCGTCGGAAGGTCTGGCGGAGTCGGTCCGCCTGTTCGATCTCTACCGAGGCGACCAGATCCCCGAGGGGCACCGCAGCCTCGCTTTCCGGATGACTTACCGAGATCCCGAAGCCACGCTGACCGACAAGCAGGTAGACAAGGTCCATGCCAAGGTCGCAAAGCTTGCCCGAGATCGCTTTCAGGCCACCATCCGCTAAGCAGATAGAGGCATCGGTGAGAGAGCACACCGTTCTCCGGGCGAAATCGGCGCCAAAGCCTTGAGATTCAAACCCGTTTGTGGTTTTCTCGCGTGTACCGGGGCTCTGGAGGAACAAACCGAATGACCAAAGCCGAAATCATCGATGCCGTCTATGAGAAGGTCGGGGGATTCTCGAAGAAAGAGGCGGCGGAGGTCGTCGAAGCGGTGTTCGACACAATGAAAGACGTGCTCGCGGAAGGGGAAAAGATCAAAATCTCGGGCTTCGGGAACTTCGTGGTGCGCGCGAAGAAAGAGCGCATCGGTCGAAACCCACAAACGGGCGCTCCGATCCCGATCAGCGCAAGGCGAGTCTTGACGTTCAAGCCAAGCCAAGTCCTAAAAACCGTGCTCAATCCGCACCGCGCCAAAGAGGAGCAAGAAGCGGATGCAAGCGCAAACTCATACTGAGCAGCTCTCATGACACGGCGCACGCAACTGCCTGACAAGCTGTTCTTCAAGATCGGCGAAGTCGCAAACATCGTAGGGGTCAAGCCGCATGCGTTGCGGTATTGGGAGACCGAGTTTCCCGCCCTGCGGCCCAAAAAGACGCGCGGCGCGCACCGGCAATACAGCCGCAAAGACGTGGAGCTCGCAATGCTGATCCACCAGCTGCTTCACGACGAAGGGTACACCATTCCCGGCGCTCGAAAGCGTATTCGTGACTTGGGACGCCACCAGCGAAGCAGCCCGCCCGAGCCCCGGGCGGCACGAGAAGTCGCGCTTCGAGCCGAGCTTCTAGGCTTGCGCGAGCAGCTTTCCGACTTGCTCGATCAGTGCCAGGCTCTCGAGGAGCCACCAGCGGAATCGGAGCCCGTTCAGGTGACCGTTCACAAAGTGGTGCCGGTTACTGCGCAGCGCAGCCCTGAGCCCTAGGCAGCCCGAAGCGCTTGGGGTTGCCTCTGATGCGTCCTGGGTTAAGGTCGTCTGCCCTCGGGAACGAGGGTGGACGGGGCGTAGCGCAGCTTGGTAGCGCACCTCACTGGGGGTGAGGGGGTCGCTGGTTCAAATCCAGTCGCCCCGACCATGGATGGACCGGAGGGCGAAAGCCCCCGGCCCTCCCTCTCACCGATACGCGCCGCCACCTCCCTCTAGTGTTTGCTCGCCGTGTGCTTCCGCGATAGTCCGAGCAAGGCATGGCCGACCGTCCGCTTTTGTTGGTATCCAATGACGATGGAGTCGAGGCACCGGGCAACATCGCGTTGCGCGAGGCCTTGGCGACGTTCGCGGACGTCTACACCGTTGCCCCGGAGACGGAGCAAAGCGCCAAGAGCCACTCGATTACGCTTCACCACCCCCTTCGATTTCGCCAAGTCGAGGAGCGCGTGTGGGCCGTAGACGGCACGCCCGCCGACTGCGTCTACGTTGCCTTCTTTTTAAAAGACATGCTTCCACGCAGACCCGATTTGGTCGTGTCTGGAATCAACCACGGTCCCAACCTCGGCAACGACGTGCACTACTCCGGTACGGTTGCTGCGGCACGTGAGGGTGCGCTCCGTGGGGTGCCATCTCTCGCCCTCTCCAACATGTCGTCGGATATGGAGGGCGCAGCGCAGTATGCCAAGCGATTTTGCAAGCAGTTGCTCGACCTCACCACGCCTGAGGGGCAAGCGGTTTTGCTCAACATCAACTTCCCTCGGCGCCCGCCACAAGGGATTCGAGCTACCAGACTCGGGTTGAGGCTCTACTCGGACGACGTCGAGGTTCGCGACGATCCTCGTGGCCGACACTACCTGTGGATCGGCGGCCCCGGTGGCGTGGAGAACGAACCGGTCGAAGGAGCAGACACCGAGGCTATCGACGACGGATACATCTCGGTGACCCCGCTGAGCATAGAGGCTACGCAGCCCGACCATTTCGGCGTGGCGGCGTACATCGCAGGGCCCGTGCACGAGCAAGGAACCAATGAGTGACAGACGAATCGACTATCTACGCGCACGCATCCGCGACGTTCCCGATTTCCCCAAGGAGGGTATCCTCTTCAAGGACATCACGCCGCTGCTCGCGGATGTCGAAGCCTTTCGGACCAGCATCGAGCTGATCGCCGAGCGATTGGACGGGGAGCGCTTCGACGTGGTCATCGGGATTGAATCGCGCGGCTTCATGTTTGGTGCAGCGCTCGCCGACAAGCTCAGTCTCGGATTCGTCCCGGTTCGCAAGCCCGGAAAGCTTCCCGCCGCAACCTATCGCGCCGAATACCAACTCGAATACGGAACCGACGCGCTCGAAATCCATCAGGACGCCCTTCACGCGGGTCAGAGGGTCGTCATCGTCGATGATCTGATTGCGACGGGTGGCACCGCGAAAGCCACGGCCGAGCTGGTCGAACGGTGTGGTGCCGAAGTGGGTTCCTTCGTATTCTTGATCAACCTTCGCTTCCTGAAAGGCGAAGACAAGCTCGACGGGTACAAAGTGATCTCCCTGCTCGACTACTAGAGCAAGGGATGGCTTCCTTCTCTCAGAACCAGTCGGGCTCGGCTGTCAGGTAGGAATCTTCGGCGGTGCGGCAAACCTCGGCGAGAACCGAAATCCTCGGAATCTCGTTGCGAATCCAGTACCGGGCGGCTGCCTCGGTGCCGTGAAGGCGCGCTTGCTGGCTCGGCTCAGTCTTGAATCGCCTTCGGGCAACGGCAGCCATACGGAGCCACTGCCATGCCACCATCAAGGTCGCCATCATATCCAGATAGTCCCAGCTGTGGCCGAGCATGCCATCGACATCGCCCGCCATTCCGCGCTGCCCGAGCTCCATGGTGATCGCCACCACTTCGTTGGTAGCTTGCTCCACTGCATCGCACAGCTCCGCTTCGCAGCCCGCCTCGCGGGCCTGCGCGATGGAGAGCGCGATCTCTTCGCCGAGAGCCCGCAGGGGTGCGCCGCCCTTGGCGACGACCTTGCGGCCGAGTAGATCCATGCTCTGGATGCCCGACGTTCCTTCGTGAATGCTGTTGAGCTTTTGGTCCCGCAAGTACGCTTCGGGCAGGTACTCGCTCGAGTACCCGTAGCCCCCGTGGATCTGAATCGCGAGCGCGTTTGCTTCGAAGCCGCGCTCCGCGGGGAAGGTCTTGGCGATCGGTGTCAGCAGATCGAGGAGCAGTGTCGCTCGCTCCCGCTCCGATTCCGCGCCGTGATTCGCGATGTCGGCGTAACGGGCGGCCGTGCCGAGCAGGGCGAAGCTTCCCTCGACGATTGCCTTTTGGCGCAGAAGCATTCGACGGACGTCGGCGTGCTCGATGATCGGGACTTGGTCGGCCCCGCGGTCTCCGAGTCGACGGCCTTGTCTGCGCTCTAGCGCGTACATCCGTGCCTCGTGATAGGCCGCGGAGGCGGTTGCAGCGCCATTGACCCCTACCATGATGCGAGCTTCGTTCATCATCTGGAACATGTAGCGGAGCCCTTGATGCGGCTCGCCGACGAGCCAACCGCGGCAGTCGCCGACATCGCCAAACTCGAGAGCCAAGCTCGGCAGGCCCCTCCACCCGATCTTGTGGATGAGCCCCGCGACGGTGACGTCGTTTGATACAAGCTGGCCGTTTTCAGGTCGCAGCCTCGGAATCGCGAACAGCGAAATGCCTTTTGTGCCCGAGGGAGCGCCGTCGATGCGCGCGAGCGTGAGGTTGACGACGTTTTCCGTGACAGCGTGATCCGCCCCGGAGATGAAGATCTTGCTTCCCTTTATGAGGTAATAACCCTCATCGGTCGGTGTCGCCGTGGTGGTGATGTCAGCGAGGCTGCTTCCCGCCTGAGGCTCGGTCAGCGCCATCGTTCCGGTCCACTCGCCTTCGTACATCGGCGTCATGAACCGCGCTTTGACGTCCTCGCTTCCAAAAGCCTCGATGAGATGTGCGGCGCCGAGCGTCAGGCCGATGTACCCATACGCGCTCAGATTGGCGGCCATCAGGTATGCGGTCGCCATCATGTGCACCAACATCGGGACTTGTTCGCCGCCGACGGCTTCGGGGCGTGTTCCCGTCAGGACGCCGACCTCCACCATTTTCCGCCACAGATTCGGAAGCGCCGGGTGCGTGACGACCCGACCGTCTCGGAACTCCGGGACCTCTTCATCCATCTGCTTGTAGGTCGGGAGCAAATCCTGTCGGGCAAGACGCCGCATGCTGTCGAGAAACAGGTCGAACGTCTCCTTCGAGTGATGCTCGTACGCCTCGAGCTCACAAAGCGACTCTGCGTCCAACACGTCGTAGAGCAGAAAATCGACTAGACCGTCATCGATCAGCGGGTTGGTCTGCGCCGACATGTCAGGCTAGTTGTTCCATCAACCGCAATCGCAGTGCAAGATCGCGCGCCGCTGCGACCAACGCGTCCAGTCCGCCGGCCAGCCAACGGTCTCTGAGTTCTGCGATGAGCACCCGCCGTTCCTGGTCGAGGCGATGGTGGAGCTCGATGAAACCCGGCCACTCGGACATGATCGCTTCCCGTTTGGCTCGTCTGAGGTCACCGTTACGAAGTGTCGTCCGAACGCGCTGGCCTCGTTGCTCCATCGAGGCTTCGAAGGCCTGGTCGATCTCGCGCGTCAGTACGTGGACGTCGTTGAGATCACCCAGCAGATCTTGAAGTCGCTTGCTCTGCTTCACCACCTGTTGTGCTTCGTTCACATAGGGACGCACGGGCTCGAGCAGATAGCGCAAGCGCTTCCCCGATATGCGGCTCTCGTGAAGTTTTTCGAAGTCGCTCATGCTCGCGACCTGGCCAAGGGTGACCAACAGGTCGGTGGCGTGAGCTTCTGTGAGATTCGCCAGACATCGAGCGAAGCTGGTTTGTGCGTGTTCGGAAAGAAGATTTCGTTCGCTGCGCAAGATCGCAAGCCGCCCCTGAAGCCTATCGGCAGTGCGTCGGAAAGAAGTTCGAAGTTCGTCGTCCAGTGTCTCGGAACACTGACGCCGCCGTTCGAAAAGCACTGCTGAAAGCCAATTGAGCCCCGCGAGATGCTCGGGCTGCAGGGTTGGTTGCTGTTTGGTGAGCCATGCGAGCGCGACCTCGGCTTCACGGCCAGCTCCCGTGGCGCGCTGAATCTTCCTCAGGCGCTGTCGATCTTTCGCCCGAACCGCGCCGCCGAGTTGAACTCGGTAGGCTCGGAGCACGCTCCGCAGTCGGCGAATCGCGACCCGGAAATCATGCAGCGCCTCGGGATCGAGGCGATCTTCCAGCCGCCGGTCAGCAGCGACGGCCGCGTCCAGACGTTTGAGCGCGAGACGACGTGCCGCTTCCTCTTCGCTCCTTCTCAAGAGGTCGTCGGGCAACGTGGTCTTGCGTTTGAGTTTTCCCTCGGGATCGGCCGACGGCAGCTTCGCGATCTTCGAAATCGGCTCATCCTCCCCGCTTCGTGAGCGTGCGGAGCCTTCGGCGACGGGGACCGGGTATCGTGGCTTGCCGGAGATGGGCGCCTCCTGGGGGTGAGTCACTACAACTAGTACAGACCGCTGACGGAGGTCAACTGGTCGTCGCTTTCGGCGCATCGCATGCTATACGCTGCCCCCTAAGCCCTCGTAGCTCAGTAGGATAGAGCAGTGGTTTCCTAAACCGAAGGTCGGTGGTTCGAATCCTCCCGGGGGCGCCATTTCGCACGAAATCACGCGAGATTAGGGAGCTCGTTCTTGCTACCTTGAAAAAGGCAAACGCGGTTCACTTCTCCTTCCGATCGCGCTATAGGGGCCTTCAACGGATGCGGACGCTTGTCTTAGACCAAGGCTATCAACCTCACCGAGTCATTACGTGGCAACGTGCCGTATGTATGATCTTCGACGGCAAGGTGGAGGTGGTCGAAGAGTACGACGAAGACGTCCGCTCGGTGAGCATCACGATCAAGATGCCCGCCGTTGTTCGACTGCTCCGTGCTCTGGTAGGCCGCAAGCGCGCCATCAAGTTCTCCCGAATCAACGTGGCCATGCGCGACGACTTCCGGTGTCAGTATTGCGGCGACCGTCGTCGCCTCCGCGGCCTCACCTACGACCATGTCATTCCAAAATCCCAGGGTGGCAAGACCAACTGGGAAAACATCGTCATGGCCTGCTACCGCTGCAACGAAAAGAAAGGCAGTCACATCCCCTCGGAGGTCGGTTTGCGGCTCCGCCGGGTTCCCGTGAAGCCCAAGTGGTTGCCCGCGGTGGCGTTCCGGGTCGATCCCGCCAGCTCGATCCCCGAAGCCTGGGCAAACTGGGTCTACTGGCACGGGCGCCTGGACAGCGACCCTTAGCAGCCTCCGGTCAGCTCAACTCGCCATGAGCACGCGCCGCATCCGCTCGCCGATGAATTCGCGCACGATCGGATCTTGAGAGTCGAGGAAGCTCTGAGGAGCACCAGTGGCCGCGACTTTGCCGTCGTGAATCAGAGCGAGCCTGTCGCTGATCGCGAAGGCGGCCTTGAGGTTATGGGTAACCACGACCGAAGTCACCTTGAGCCTACTCTGCAAGCCCAACAGCAACCGGTTCACGCGCGTCACATTGATGGGGTCCAAGCCCTCGGCTGGCTCGTCGTAGAATACGATTTGAGGCTGTACGGCGACCGCCCGCGCTAGAGCAACCCGCTTGCGCATGCCACCGGAAAGGTCTGCCGGCCACATCGCTTCGATCCCCGGCAGCCCAACCAGGGTCAGGGTTTCGTCCACGCGCTTTGCGATCTGTGCCTCCGTCATGCTGGTTTGCTCACGGAGCGCGTACGCCACGTTCTCGAAGACGCTGAGTGAGTCGAACAAAGCGGACTCCTGAAACAGCATGCCGATACGCCGCCGAATCTGCATCCAGTCCTTCTCCGATGCCCCAGACACCACTTCGTCGTCGAACCGAATCGTGCCGGCGTCGATCTCGATGAGGCCCATCAAGGCTTTCAACAATACGCTCTTACCCGATCCGGATTCGCCGATGATCGTGACCACCTCTCTTTCGAAGATGTCGAGGTCGAGCCCGTCGAGCACGACATTGCGGGCGAAAGCTTTTCGTACGTCGCGCACCTCGAACAAAGCCATGGCTTCCGCGGCTCAGCTTTCTTTCGGAGCCCAGGAGTTGCAGTACCCGGCGGGATTGATCGGACCCTGGACCAAGGTACATGCCCCACATTCGTTCTTCTTTTTGGCGGTTCTATAGAACTGGCAGTTCTCACAGTTCTTGCCTTCTCCGTGTGGCGACTGGTCCTGGTACTCGAGCGCGGTGCGTAGCTGCTCGGCTGCGGTGTTGAGGCCGCTCGTGTCCGTGCAGTCGAGCTTCTCTTTCGAGCAGCTCGATAGCAAGACTGGTGCAGAGGCGATCACCGCCAGGTGCGCCCCCCCTCGAAGCAGATGAAGCAACTCGCGTCTCGACAGTGCCGTCGTCTTCTTCATGTTCACTCCAATGCGCGGACTTCCGCCGCCCTTATACTACAGGCTGTGCGGAACTCCATGGAACCCCTGCAAGGCAGCCTTTCCCGCCTGCAATCGGGTTAGCTCGGCGCGCCCTCAGCGAACGGCACTCATCATTTCGAGGAACTCGTCGCTTTCGACGAGCCCGGTGATCCGTGAAGCTTCGGAGCCGTCTCTATTGTGCAGAACCACGAACGGGAGCCCCGGTTGCTCGTACGATTTGAGCAACGCCCATTTCTCGTCGGTCGCCTTGTCGGCACTGAGGTCGACCCGTACCGTCACGAACCCCTGGGCTTTGGCTACGACTCTCGGATCGCTGAGCACATCGCGTTCGATCTCGAGGCACGCGCCGCACCAATCAGCACCGAAATCGACCAGCATCGGGCGCTGCTGGGCGAGCGCAGTTTGCTTGCCTGCTTCGTAGTCTTCGACCCATGCAATGTGGCTGCCCGCAGGCAGCGCTTCGGCCCAGCCGACGATTCCCAATAGACCGGCGACGCACGCGGCGACGCCAATGCCTTTTCGTATTCGGGCCGCCCAAGCGCCCCCTCGAAAAGACAAATGAATGGCTCCGGCTGCGATGCCGCCGACGACCAGACCGATCGCAATCGCAAGCCAGGTGCCGTCTCGCACCGCCGGCTGCGGGTAGGGGAGGACACTCCGCACGTAATAAAGCGCAAGCGCGAGCATCGCGATCCCAAAGAAGCTCTTGGTCCACTCTATCCATTGACCGGATTTGGGAAGAGTGATCGCGAAGGTCCCAACGAACCAGAAGAGAACGCCGATGCCGATCGCATACGTAAAGAGCGCCAGGGCGCCAAACCCGACGTTGCCGGTTGTGGCTACCCAGGTGAGAAGCACGGCGAGCACGGGCCCGGTGCAAGGGGCGGCGATCAAGCCGTTGACGAAGCCGAGCACGAACGCTCCCCGCACTCCGAAGCCACCCGCCCGTGCGAGACGGTTTTGCAACCACGCGGGTAACGCCAGATCGAACAGACCGAACATGCTGAAGGCCATCAAAACAAAAAGCGCGGCAAGGGCACCGACCACCCAGGGGCTTGCGAGCGCGCTACCAAATGCGCTTCCGGTCAGCGCCGAGATGACGCCGAGGGGAGTGAACAACGCGGCGATACCGAGCACGAAGGTTGTGGACAACACCGCGGCTCGCGCGCGGCTGTCCGTCTGACGAGCCCCGAAGACACTCACAGTGACCGCGACCATCGGGTACACACACGGAGTCAGCGACGTCGCAAGCCCTGCTACGAAGATCAGCCCCAAGGCGCCGGCGTAGCTCCCAGCTTGGAGTGCATCGGCGAAGGGGCCCGTCAACTCCGAGAGCGCGTCGGCAGACGCTCGTAGTTCCGGCACTAGAGCCGCGACGAACGCCGCGGTGCCGACCCATGCAGCCCTACGCATGGCCCCAATATGGTGCTCGTTTGGTTGACCGTCCATGAACCGGGGACGTAGCCTCCTGCTGGGGAACACTTTGCCGCTACTTTTTTTGCTGTTCATCGCTTTCGCGACCGGCGCCCTCGCTGCCCACGCAGGGCGCGAGGAGGTGCGCCATAGCGCCGACCCGATGTGGCGCATGGAGACCTTCCTCGCCTACGCACTTTTCGTTGGATTGCTTCTAATCCCAACAGCTTTCTACTTCTATGTATTTCACGGCGATTGGTTTCTCTTTTACGGAGTCGATACCGGCCGCGCGCCCTGGGCATGGGGGGTCTTGGTGCTGGCCGCGGTGGCTGGCGCGGCGGCGATCGGGTTCGGCCTCAGCGCTGCTTTGTGCCGTGTCGACCGAGACGTCGCCGTTCGTCGCATCGCCGGTGCGACATTGTTCATTGCCCTCGGGGTTTGGCCGCTGGCCTGGGGGCGACTGTCGCTCGTCGGTTCGTACCGGCAGTTCACCAGGGATTATGGGCTCACGGGTTACTTCTCTAGCGCAGCGTTCTATGCGGGCCTCGTGATGTTGATTCTGCTGAGCGCCTCGTTCATCTGGGTGGTCTATCGCATCGATGATCACACGCACGAGGGGATGTAGCGAGACCGCTACGGTGGTGTGATCAACCCCATGTGCTCTCGCAAGTGCATCGCGGCGGGCGATGCCCAAAAGCTCAATGCATCTCGATAGGCGGGGTGGTCGTCCACGCCTTCAGTCTCTCGTCCGGCTGTAGCCCGACTCCGAATGTCTTCTGCTAGCGGCTCGAGCTCGTCACAGAGCAGTAGAGCAACCCTGACGGCCGTACGCTCTGCCGCATTGACCCAGCGCTCGAACTTGACGCGCCGAGCTTCAGCGTAGGCGAGTGCTGTTTCGCGTACCCGCCTGCGGTCGCGTCTGGGAATCGCCCGCTGAAGGCGTCGTGCCTGCTCGTTGAGGAACTCCTCGCTCGTCAAACCCGTTCCGAAGTCCGATTTCACGGTCCGCGCAGCCGAGGCGAGAAGAACGTCCAACTCCCGCGGGGTCAGCTTCTCGATCGCATGGTAGCCGCGGGCGATTTGCGTCAGAGGCCGGGCCAGCAGAAATGTCTGGCTACTCGGGCTCTTTTCCATGATCGCGGCCGGTACGAGAAGCGCGGGTTGGGTGCCGAACTCCACGGTGATGCCGCGATTGCGGACGCGGTGGAGAAACAGATCGAAGCTTCGAACGTCCAACGTCGTCGCGATCCGGTTCGCAATGTCGCGCAACGGATGATTAGCCTCGGTCGCAAGGCGATCACGCGTCGTGAGACCGTAGCTTTCGAGCTCGGGAGGATAAAGCTTGGCCAAAGCCGGGCTCAACGCCGCCAGCAATGCGCCCGCCGCCTCGTCTTCGGCGCGCGGCGTTCCCAATTGGTCCAAGACCTGACCCCGAAGCGACTTCGGACGCGCGTGAGCTGGGGCTGGCGATACGGCTTCGATGCGTCGACGATCCTCTTCATCTTCGACTCCCAGCAAGCGCAACGGTAGCGACGCGATCCGGGCTTCCTGCGCACGACCTTTGGACTCGTAGGTCCGAGCGAGCTCTCTCCAAACGTCTTCACGCAAGGGATCGGCAGTCAGCACCGCTTGCAGATGTCCGACCGCGCCGACGCTGTCTCCGCGCTTCCGAAGCCTCACCGCAAGCTCTCTTCGCAGGTCGCCGCTGGAGACGCCCTCCTCGAGCGTCGAGGTGAGCACCCCAATCGCAGCCGCCTCGTCGCCGCATTGGTCTGAGAGGATACGCGCAACCTCGAGCACCGTTCTGACGCGGTCAGGCTCGTCGCTGGGCTCGTAGCGGCCCAGCGCATCTGCGTAGCCTCTCCAGTCGTCAATCGTGTCGCATAGCTGCTCGAGTTGAACGGTTGCTTTACTGCGCGGTCCGTCGAGCTCGATCGCTCGCTCGAGCGCTTCGAGCGCCTCGGCGGCATTTCCGGCCGCGTGTTCCAAGTTGCCGAGGCGCACCAGCGCGTCTCCGTAATGGGCTTCGTGAACGTCGACCTCGAGCAAATGGCGCGTCACTTGGAGCGCCTCGGGAATTTGCCCAAGCTCTTCGTGCACGAGGGAAAGCTCTCGGAGTGCGAACGCGTGAGAGGGGTCGGACGCCAGCAGCGACTCGACGTGTCGCAAGGCTTTCTCCGGCATGCCGAGGCGCTCCCGGTAGAGTTGAGCGACCTCGAGCTGAATCCGTTGAAGCTGATCGCTTTCAGGGGCCGCGGCGAGCAGCTGTTCCATGGTGGCGGCAGCCTCGTGCCAGGACTCATTCGAGCGAAACAGGAGAGATAGCCGCTCGAGCGCGTCCAGGTGCCGAGGCTCTACCTTGAGCACACGCTGCAGCGTTCGAATCGCACCCGCGATGTCTCCGAGCTCTTCGCTTTGAGTCCGCGAGACCTCGAGCCAAAGCGCGCTCGCACGGTCGACAGAGCTTGCGCTCGAGGCGGCTTGAGACAATCGGTCGACCAAAGCCGACCAGTTCCCATCGACTGTTAGAACATCGATCAAACCCTCAGCCGCGGGCTCCGAGTCGGGCGACAGCTCCAGCGCTCGCTCGAAGTCGCTGCGCGCTCCATCGTGGTCCCCCGCTCGTTCGAGGCGCACGAGTGCGCTTTGGACGTACAAGTCCGAAGCCACCTTGCCGTCTCTTTCCGATACGGCCTCGCGCCGAAGGGCATCGACGAGCGCGTTGGGGTCGTCGGTCTCTTGTGCGACACGCGTGAGGCCCCTGGCGGCGCCGATGTGGTGAGGGTCGGCTGTCGCAGCAGCGCGGAATTGTTCGATCGCCTCGCCCACGTCCGAGCCTTCTGCGCGTTCGGCGAGGCGCGCGCGATGAGCGGCCAGCACAGCTCGGTCTTGTGCGGACTCGGCGAACAGCGAATCGACTTCGGTGAGAAGCTCCGCGTCTTGGGAGTCCGACGCCAGCCTTTCGAGCTCCAAAAGCGCTCCCAAGTCGGACGGCGCCGCCTCGAGCACGCGTCGATAGGCACCGACGATGTCTTGGCGCTCGCCGAGCCCCTGATGCTCGAGTAGCCTGGCGAGCTCATACAGCGCGGCGACGCGAGCGGAGGGCTGCTGGAAGACCTCGGCCTGCGTCGAATACACCCCGCAGAGCGATTCCCACGCTCCCACCTGCCGATATAGCTGTTCGAGGGCGAGCAGCGCCCCAAGGTGCCGATCGTCGATCGACAACACCTCTTCCCATGCCGCAATCGCCTGCCGATGCTTGTCCTGGCGCTCGAGCACCTGCGCCTTTCGAGCCTGCAATGCGATGCGCTGACCTGGGTCGTCCGTCAGCTTAAGCTCCCGGTCGAGGTCCGAAAGCAGGTGCGCCCAGTCGTGTTCCTCGGCGCGGACGCGAGCCAGCGCGTCCACCGCGGGCCGATAGCTCGAGTCGGCCGACACCGCTGCTTCGTAGGAGGTCACGGCTTTGGTGCGGTCCTCGAGATGTTCTTCGTAGGCCTGCCCCAAAAGAAACGCCGCGCGCGCGCGGACACGGGATGCGCTCGAGTTACGGAGCTGAAGCTCTAGGATGTCTACCAGCTCTTCCCACGCGCCCCGCTCTCGTAGTTGGCGCGCAAGCTCCTGCAACGAAGGGGCGTGCCCAGGGTCCACTTTGATGGCCTCGCGATGATAGCGAAGCGCGTCTTCGTTACTCCCAAGGCGGTCGCGCGAAATCTCGGCCATCTTCTGGAGCAGGGCTACGCGCCGATTCTTCGAAGACGTTAGCCGCAGCTCCTGCCCGTATACGTCGAGCAAGTCGTTCCAGCGGCCTGCCGCGTAGTAAAGGCGTCCGAGGCTCGACAACGTCGGAATGTGCCTCGGGTCCTTTTCGAGCGCGCGTCGATAGCGAATGATGGCCTCGTCGCGGTCATCGAGCTGCTCTTCCAACACCTCGCCGGCGCGGTGTAACAGGCCGACTAGTCGGTCGCGTTCCACAGTCAGGTTGATTTCGTAATCGAGGGCTTCGAGAAGCTCACGGGGGCGCTGCGCTCGTGCGGCCGAGCGCTGCCATGCATGAACCGCGGTCAGGTGACTCGAATCCTGCTGCAGTACTCTCTTGTAAGTCTGCGCGGCAAGCGCGTGTTCCGCGAGAACGTCTTCGTAGATCTGCGCAATCTTCAACAGGTACGCCACCGCTCGGGTTCCTGTGGTGCGGTCGAGTGCATTTTCGTACAGCTGAATCAATTCTTTGGGACGATTGATATCCGACAAGAGCCGCGCAAGCGCTTTAAACGCCGTCGAGTGGTCGGGCATCGCGTTCAGGGCGCGATGGTAATGATCCACTGCCTCATCGACGCCGCTGAGCTTGGTCTCGAAGATCTCGGCCGCACGCGCATGAGCATCCGCCCTGCGTTGACCATCGGTGGTGTACCGCGCTTCACGAAGACACATCTCGATGAGCTTGGGCCAGGCGCCTCGGACGCGGTAAAGCAGGCTGAGGGCCTGAAGGCTCGAGAGCGACGTCGGGTTGAGCTCCACCGCTCGCTCATGCCATACGATCGCCTGGTCGACGTCCCGCAGCTCTTCTTCGTACAGTCGGGCAATGCGCTGCGTGAAGGTCAGCCGCTCCGCGTCGTCATCCGTAGCATCAGTCAGGGCCTCGAGCGTCTCCACCAGAGCCTGAAATCGCTGGCTGGCTTGGTAGTGACGCGCCAGCTCCGCGAGAATAAGCGGATCGTCGGGCCGCAACCGACGCGCCTGCTCCAGGACGCGAATTGCCTCATCACGGTTGCCGAGATGCTCTGCGTGGATGCGCGCGGCACGGTACAGAGAGGAAGCCTGATTCCTGGGATCGATTGCTAGTCTGGCTTCCGCCTCGAGTGTCCGGATCAAGTCACGCCATCGCCTTTGGCTGTAATAAAGGCGCTTGAGGGCTTGAACCGCGATGGTTGCATTCGGGTCGAGTTGGAGCGCGGTTTCGTAGAGCTCCGCTGCCTGCTCGGGCCGCTCCTGGCGACTCTCGACGAGCTGAGCACGACGAACCATCAGGGCTGCACGATGATTGCCGTCCGAAGCGGCGGCGTTGGCGAGCTCGGCAAGGTTCCGATCGACGTCTGCCCACGTACGTTTCGCGAAGGCGCGTTGCTCGGTAGCATGCAAGATGGCAGCGTGGCTACGGTCGAGTGCGCGCGCGGTTTGATAAGCCTCCTCGGCGGCCTCGCGATTGCCAAGAACGTCCTCGAGCAAGCGCCCCTTGAGCAAGAAGAGGGTCGCTTTGTCGCGCGGTTGGCGCGTAACCCGTACCTCTGCATCGAACAACGCGAGGGCGTCAGGGAACATCCTGGATCCGAGCAGGAGACGGCGGGTCGCTCGAATCGCGGGGATGTAGTCGGGCGCTCGCTCGAACGCAGCTTGGTAATACTGGAGGGCCCGTCGTGCATCCCTGAGTGGCCTTTCGCAGGTTCGTGCCATTTCGAAGTAGAGGCGCGCTGCGCGACGAATATCGGGCTGGTCCCGAAGCTCTCGCTCGCATTCCTCCACCCACTCCCGCGCGCGGCGCACCTGCTCAACTGGGGTCCGCGGCGGCGGTTTCGATCTTACGTCGTGGGCGAACGCCGGGGGGGGTTTTGGTGGGCCATGGTCCGCTTCTTCGACGAGGTCGTCTTGCCCGAGCTCCTGCGTTAATTCCCGACGCAGGGCGGTGATGTCCCCGTCCTCCAGACCCATCGTAGCCCTCATGCTACCCCGCCTCTCCCAAGAGCGCATCGCCCCGCGAAAGGTAGGCAATTATCCTACACGAAGGTCAGGCGGCTGGTGCCAAGTCTTGAAGCTCGTCGCGGAGCTTCTTCTTGGCGCGCGCCTCCAGCTGGCGAGCGCGCTCCCGGCTCACGCCGAGCTCGCGCCCGAGGGATGCTAGCGAAGCGGAGTCGTCGCTGAGAATCCGCTTTTCGACGATCAACCGCTCGCGATCGTCGAGCGCCGCGAGCGCATCCTCGAGGCGAGTGCGAATCCCGCTCCGGCGCCTTCGGCGTTCCACGATCGCGTCTTGCCGCTCTTCCGAGCCGGGCAACGTCTCGACGAGCGTTGCATCAGAGTCGTGATAGGCGGGAGCGTCGAGCGAAATCTCGCGCTGGTCGAGTCGCCGGAGGAGCTCGGACATCTTCTTCGGAGTCGTTTCGAAGTCGGACGCCAGCCTCTCAATCAACTCGTCGGGGTCGGCGATCAGATTCGAAAGACGCGCCCTCTCACGTCGGAGCCGGAAGAAGAGCTTGGAGCGGAACGGGCCAGAGCCGGCGCCGATCATGGTGCTCGATCGAACGACCGCCTCGAGGACGAAAGCGCGAATCCAGTAGCCGGCATACGTCACGAACCGGGTGCCACGATGCGGATCGAACTTGCGGACGGCCGTGACGAGACCGACGCTGCCTTCGGCGATCAAATCGCCAAGCTTGACGCCGTAGCGTCGGTACTGAAGCGCAATCGCGATCACGTACCGAAGGTTTGCCTCGACGAGCTTGTCCGCCGCTTCCTGGTCGCCTTCGACCACCCGAAGAGCGAGCGTGTGCTCGGCCTCCCGGGACAGCTTCGGGATGGCCCGAACCTGCTGGATGTATCGATCGAGGGAAGCGGAGGATTGCATGGTGATCACCTATACGACTTTGGTGACGTAACGTTACCCGAATTCGCCGGAGCTTGGATCCTGTCTAGGTCTTGTCTAACTTCAGAGTAGGCCACTTTGAACAGAAATGCAACGGGCGCCCTGGGCGCAAGGGCCGGAGAAAGACATACCGTGATGAAATTGTTGAGGATTTAGGTCGCGAAACTCGAGCCGCAACCGCAGGTCTGTTTCGCCTGCGGGTTGACGAACTTGAACCCCGCACCCTGGAGGCCTTCGACGTAGTCGATCTCGGTTCCCTCCACGTACTGGGCGCTCATCATGTCGATGTAAATCGGAATACCGTGAGACACGAACGTCTGGTCCAAATCGGTGGTTTCGTCCTCAAAAAACAGGTCGTAGGAGAATCCGGCGCAACCGCCGCCAATTACCCGCACTCGCAGGCCCTGCTCTTCGAGGCCCTCGGCAGTTCGGATTTCTTTGACCTTATCGGCAGCTTTTGGTGTCAGATTCAACATAGGGTTCCTTTAGCATTCAACTATAAGGTCGCGCCACCGATCTCGCTACTTGCCAGGTTCCGTAGCGTCACTTTGGGCGGTCTCGGAGCCCAGGGCCTTCCTCGACCGGCGAGGTGGGTGCGGCATCCCGCCCTCCAATGGTCCAGCGGGTCGAGTCGTCGGGCTCGTGGCCGCGCTTGAGATACCCGAGCCCGACGCTTTGCCCTCCGACCTCGACCGCGGAGGTCAACTCGCCGACCTTGGATTCCCCAGACATGATCGGCGTCCGTGGCGACGGGGGAGTCGGGCTTTCGATCTTCCAACGCCACAGCACTTTGGGAGCCTTTCCTCGATTCTCGAGCATGACCACAGTTTCCTGCCCGATGTAGCAACCCTTCGCGAAGGAGACCGCGATCGACGTAAGCCCGGTTTCCTGCGGATAGGTCTGCTCCCCGAAGTCGATGCCAAATCGAGGACGCCCCC
Source organism: Polyangiales bacterium (assembly GCA_041581895.1). Lineage (GTDB taxonomy): Bacteria > Myxococcota_A > Polyangia > Polyangiales > Houyiibacteriaceae > SG8-38. The sequence goes on from JBFICQ010000025.1 coordinate 22,199, forward strand.
GTAGCACGTGCGCGCGACTCCACCCTTCGTCGCCGATCTCTCCACCACCGAGCGCCTCGGCCTGCGACGCGATTCGGCGGAGTTCGGCGGGCAGCTCCTTTTTCGCGACCACCCATTGTCGGCCGCCGACCCCGAGCCTGTCCGCCGGCCAACTTCCTCCGTCGATTGAATCGGCTTTCGGTCCTTGTGCAGCGATGATGCGCAGGTCGTCCCGGCGTTCGAGCTCGACGTCCTCCATGATGATGTAGCGATCGAGCCGTTCGAGAAGGGCGTCGACTTGGAGTCGAGGAACGTCCAACCAGATCTCCGCCTCCGAAACGAGCACCCACACGTCGGCGAGGACTCTGCCCTTGAGCGTGAGAACGAAACCGTAGATGCATTCCCCAGGCTTGGCGTCCTTGAGTTGGTTGGTGATCTGCCCTTGGAGCCACTCGCGCGCGTCATCACCGCGGACCGCGATCACCGCGCGTTCGTCCAGTGCTCGTACTCCGACGGTATGCTCGAGCCACTCTGCTTCCTGTTCGAGGCCCACGGGGCGAGTTCTGGTGCGCTAGGCGCTTTCAGGCAAGTGCTTCGGGGCTGCCATCGAGAGGCTCCAGGCGAGCCGCCTGCAGAGAAGTCATCGTCCCTCGAACCTCGATGCGCGCCGCTCCATGGTGGTCGATCCCTTGGAACACACCGGTGCCATCTTCCCACCTCACGCGCTCCCCAACCAAGGCGAGATGGGGCTCGAGCGCTCCCACGACTACGGATGCGCCGTGGCTGACGAAACGATCGACCCATTGCTCCATCCGCAAGAGCACGTCGGAAAAGACCTGCTCGCGGTCGAGCAGATCGTCTTCACCCCGCTCTGCGCGGAGCGAGGTCGCGATTGCGGCCAGCTCTTTGGGCCATTCGATGCGGTTGACGTTCACGCCCACGCCGATGATCACCGAATCGATCGAGGTCCCGACCGTCTTGCTCTCAACCAAAACCCCGGCGCACTTACGGCGGTCGATCCAAATGTCGTTGGGCCATTTTACGAGGACACGCCGCCCCGGCACCAAGGCACCCACCGCCTCGCGCACGCCAAGCCCAGCAGCTAGGGTCACCATGGCGCTCGATTCCGGCTCTATGGTGGGACGAGCAACGACCGAAAAGTAGAGGTCGGTGTCCGGTGGCGAGACCCACGTCCGTCCGTGGGCGCCCCGTCCGTGCGTCTGTTGATCGGCGAGCACGACGTGACCGTCGGGCGCTCCAGCGCGTGCGGCCTCGGCAGCGTCGTCCATCGTCGAGCCAGTGGTCGCCCGAACATCGAGCGACTGTCCCCATCGCCGCCCCGATACGAGCTGTCGCAGTCGGTCC
>JBFICQ010000026.1:0-22842 GCA_041581895.1 Polyangiales bacterium
GGAGGCATTCTGATCGCCTGGCACCCTAACGGCCTCGTCGATCCTGCGCTCATCGTGAGCACGTTTCCAAGGAGAGTCGTGTTCGGCGCGCGACATGGTCTTTTCAAGTGGCCGATCGTGGGCCAGGTGATGCGCGCACTGGGCACGGTTCCCATCTACCGAGCGGTCGACCTCAAGAATGCGGACGATGAGGCACGACGGGCGGCAAATCGAAAGAGCCTCGATGCCTTGGCGCAGGCGGTCTGCGATGGGCGATTCGCCACGCTTTTCCCCGAGGGTGTGAGCCACGACGCCCCTTCCCTGCAGGAGCTGAAAACCGGTGCCGCCCGGCTCTACTATCGGGCGAAACAACTGCGCGACCCGAATACCGTGGCGCCTGTGATCATCCCCGTGGGCCTCCACTACGACGACAAAACGTCGTTTCGTTCGGACGCTCTCGTGGAGTTTCATTCGCCGATCGAGTTGCCATCTGAGCTCGACAGGCCGATTCCCGAAGACGACGACGAGATGCTTCGAGCTCGAAGTAGCGAGCTCACTGCGCACCTCGAGCCGATTCTGCGAGAAGTCACCCATGCAACCGAAAGCTGGGAGTTGAACCGGCTGATGGGCCGGGTACGCTCGTTGATGAGAGCCGAGCGCGCCAAGAGGGCCGGGGCAAATCTCAAGGCGCCCGACATGGCCGAACGCACGCTCGGGATGGCGCGTGTCTGGAGGGCGTACTACGCCCGCCTCGAGAGCGAGCCGAAGGCCGTCAAAGCGTTGCTCGAAAGGGTGGCGGCGTATGACGCAGCCCTGCGCGAGATCAAGCTCGAAGACGATGACCTCGACAAGCCGCCGCCGATCGAGTCGAAGTGGATTCCACTTATTCTGGCGCTCCAGGCCGCAGTCGTGTTCTTGGTCTTTCCGCCGGTGCTCGTTCTAGGCTCGCTGATCAACGTCGGCCCCTACTTCTTGACCAACTTGGCCTCCAAGCTGGCGGCAAAGCAGTACAAAGACGCGGCCACCGTAAAGCTGCTCGCCGGCATGATTCTCTTCCCGCTGACGTGGCTGACTGCAGCCCTGCTCGTTGCGTTGGGTCAGATTCAGATTCACGAATCCTTCGCGGGAATTCCACGAGCCCCTTGGGCGGCGGGCGTCACCACGTTCCTGATTGGTGCGTTCGGCGGAGCTCTTGCGCTGATCTACCTCGAGCTGGTCGATCGCACCTGGACGTCGATCAAGATTCGGGCGAAACGAAAGTGGGGGGCAACGATCATCGAACAGCTCTCCCGAGAGCGCGCCACTCTGTTTGAAGCGCTCGAGGAAATCAGCCAAGGGCTCGACTTACCAGGGCGGGTGCGCGATGACGGACGGATCAGCGCGACCCCCGGTTTTGCGCTGGACCCAGACGATATGCCCTAAGCGCCTTGGCCCTTCCAAGGGATGTCCTCGACCCCGGCGACATGATTGGCATGGCGAGCCAAGGTGAAGAGAAGATCGCTCAGACGGTTGAGATACCGAAAGAGCTCCCCCCGCAGCGTTTCCTGCTCAGCGAGTGCAACGACTGCGCGCTCGGCGCGTCGGCAGACACATCGGGCGAGGTGGAAACGAGCAGCGCTCTCGCTCCCTCCTGGGAGCACGAACGACTGTAGGGCTGGCGGCCCTTGTTCGTATTGATCGATCGCTCGTTCGAGTGCGTGCACTTGAGCTTCTTCGATGAGCGGCAAGCCACCCTTCTCTTTGCGATTGGCGGTCGAACCGAGCTCTGCTCCCACCTCAAACAAGTCGTTTTGGATTCGATTGAGCAGCGCATCGAGGTCGTCGTCGGAGACCGCAACGCGCGCCCAGCCGATCGCGCTGTTGAGCTCGTCGACTTCGCCGTAAGCCGCGACCCGAAGGGAAGCTTTGGACACTCGGGCACCTCCGAAGAGGCCGGTCTCGCCTCTATCGCCCGTTTTGGTGTAGATCTTCATGCGTCGGTCCCTTCATTCGAAAATCGGTCCCCAACCCGGATGCTGCGTCCCGTAATGAACGCTCGGGCATCCACCCGCTTGCGTCCACTTTCCTGAAGCTCTTGAAGCTCGATCGTGCCTTGCGCGCAAGCGACCAGAATCCCGTCGGAGTCGAGAGCGATGACCTCTCCCGGTGAAGCCCCTTCCGGATCGAGCGTCGAGTCCCGCGAGCGATACACCTTGATGCGGCGCCCTCCCAGCGCAGCGAACGCGCCCGGCCATGGATTCATCCCCCGAATGTGGTTGTGCACTTCCCGAGCAGGCTTGTTCCAGTCGATCCTCCCGTCCGCTTTGTCGAGGAGCGGAGCCATCGTGGCCTTGGCATCATCCTGAGGCGTTGAAATGAGCGCACCGTCTACGTATCGTGCAAGCTCCTTACGCAGCAGCTCCGCGCCCAACTTCGACAGGCGCTCACCCAGGCTTGCTGCGTCTTCGTCGCGCTCGATCGCGGTCGTCGCCGTGGCCAAGATGGGGCCGGTGTCCATCCCCTCATCCATCTGCATCAGGGTGACTCCGGTCTCCGAGTCTCCGTGTACGATTGACCATTGAATCGGCGCTGCGCCCCGCCATCGTGGCAAGAGCGATGCATGAACGTTCACGCAGCCGGTCCTCGGGGCATCGAGAACCGCGCGGGGCAGGATCCGACCGTAGGCGACCACGACACCCACATCGGCCTCGAGCGCGCGCAGCCTCTCTGCGAAGGCCGATGTTCGAACCTTCTTCGGCTGCCAGACATCGAGACCGAGCTCGAGCGCACGCTGTTTGACAGCCGGTCGTCGCAAGGATAGCCCCCGCCCTGCGGGGCGGTCCGGTTGGGAGATTACCGCGGCGATCTCGCTGATCTCGTGGAGCACCTCGAGGCAGGGCACGGCGAAGTCGGGGCTGCCGAAGAACACCGACCTCATGAGCCGCTCACTGAGCGGCGTCGACCGCGGCCCGCTTGCTCATAGCGCGATGAACGAGGCGGCGGCGCAACACACTGAGATGGTCAATCATCAATTTGCCGTCGAGATGATCGGTTTCGTGCTGAATTGCGATAGCGAGAATCCCGTCGGCTTCGAGCTCGAAGGGCTTGCCGTCACGATCGACAGCCCGGACTTTGACACGTTCTGCGCGATCGATGTCTTCGCGGATGCCCGGAAAAGAGAGACAACCCTCGTTGAACGTGGTCTCGCCCTCGGCCTCGATGATCTCCGGATTGATGAAGACGCGAAGGTCGCTTGGCTCGTCTTCGTCGGTCGCGACATCCACGATGAACAACCGTTTGGACACCCCGATCTGAGGAGCAGCCAAACCTACCCCGGGGGCGGCGTACATCGTTTCGGCCATGTCCTCGATCAACTCGTGGAGCTTTGCGTCAAACTCCTCGACCTCTTCGCCGGGGTTGCGTAGACGTTTGTCTGGGTACAAGAGAATCGGGCGAATCAACGTGGACCTCCGAGCGGCTGGCCGCTCAACACCTTGGAACGATTGTTTTTTTTTAGCGCCCAGCGTCCCCAACCGCAAGATCCCGGGCGAGTTGACAGGCACGGCCTACTAGAACATGTTCTATTCGCAAGCATGCGAGCAACAGGAGCGCCTTGATGGCGGAGTGGGATCGTACTGTCGATTTGCTGGTCATGGGAAGTGGCGCTGCCGGAATGAGTGGGGCGATCCGAGCGCACGACTTCGGCCTCGACGTTCTCCTAGTAGAAAAGAGCGATCTGTTTGGTGGCAACACGGCGATGTCGGGTGGCGTCTGCTGGGTGCCGAACAACCCGGGGATGGCCGAGGAGGGCTTGGCAGACTCCGACGAGGACGGCTTTACCTACCTCAAGCACATCACCAAGGGCGAGGTTCCCGACGAGCGGCTCTGGTTGTACATCCGCGAAAGCAAGCGCGTGCTGGCCTATCTCCATGAAAACACCCACGTGCGATACGTCTCGCTGGGGAAGTACACCGACTACTATCCCGAGGCACCCGGTGGTCGTTCGGGGGGTCGCTCGATGGACCCAGTGCCGTTCGATGGCGCAAAGCTTCGAGAGCATCTGATTCAGCTGCGAAGGCCGCACCCTCAGTCGCAGATACTAGGCAAGTTCGGCATCACCGCGCGCGAGGCGCAGGCCGCGATAGGAGTTGGGCTCCGGACGATGCTCTTCATGGCATGGCAGATGTTCCTCTATCTGCTTCGGTATCCAAAACGAAAACGCTGGGGACGTGATACCAAGTTGTGTGCGGGGAACTCTCTGATGGGGCGCCTGCTGCTTTCACTGAAGGAGCGAAACATCCCGGCTTGGCTCGATACCGCCGTCGAAGATCTGATCTTCGAAGACGGGCGCGTGATCGGTGCAATCATCGATCACGAAGGTACGAAGCTTCGAATCAAGTGCACCCGGGGAGTGCTGATCGCTGCCGGCGGCTTCTCGCGAAATCTGGAGATGCGGAGAAAATACCAACGCCCTCCGATCAGCACCGAGTGGACCGCAGGGACCCCGTCTAACACCGGTGACGGGATTGTTCTCGGGGAAAAGGCCGGTGGCGTCCTCGGATTGATGGACGAGGCTTGGTGGACACCCGTCTCTCTAGTGCCGAGCTCGCCTTTTTCGTGGGTGCTCGTGGTCGAAAAGAGCCTTCCTCATGGGCTGTTCGTCAACCAGGATGGAAAGCGCTTTACGAACGAAGCGGCGCCTTACATCGACGTCGTAAACGGGATGTACGAAGACGTCGCCAAGACCCAGACACCAGACCCGCGTTGGTATCACATCTTCGATGGCGCCTACCGAAGATCGTCCATCCAAGGGCCGATCGCTCCCGGTAAAGTCATGCCTGACAGTCAAGTGCCTCGTCGCTACCGCGATGGAAAGTACCTTTTCCGCGCGAACACGCTCGAGCAGCTCGCCGACCAAATCGGCGTACCCACCGATTCGTTGAAGAGCACCGTCGCGCGGTTCAACGAGAACGCCATCAAGGGCGAAGATCCGGACTACAACCGCGGATGGAGCGCGCAGGATCGCTACTACGGCGACCCGCGCGTGAAGCCAAATTGTTCGCTAGGTCCGATCGAAACCGCGCCGTTCTACGCAGTTCGGGTGTATCCGGGCGACCTCGGCACCAAAGGCGGCCTACTCACCGACGATCACAGCCGCGTCTTGAACCAGGACGGGCAGCCCATCGCGGGGCTCTATGCCGCCGGGAACTCCACTGCGTCGATGATGGGACGCACCTATCCCGGCGCGGGCGGCACGATTGGTCCGGCCCTCACGTTCGGGTTTCTCGCCGCGGAAACCGCGGCAGCAGTCTCTCAGATTTCGGCTGAAATCCATCACGATTCCGAGCAGTTGCGTATTGCGGAAAGCCTCTCTTAGAGCGGGTCGATGTCGAGGGAGGCGCGGGCCGGAGCAAGGCCTTCGTCGATTTTGGCGGCGAGCTGGGCCGCCGCCGAACGGAGCGCTTTTCGGTCCGACGACCTCAGAAGAAGCCGGTAATGGTATCGCCCTCGAAGCCTTGCGAGGGGAGCCGGCGCCGGGCCCAACACTTCGACGAGGCCGTCGCGTGCAGCGCCGTGTCGACGCGCGATCGTGGCAAGTGTCTGTGCGGCGGCACGCGCATCGGTTTCGGCGCCAGCGTGTACTCGAACGCTGATGAGGCGAGCGAACGGAGGGTAACCCACCTCACGCCGAGCTTCGATCTCGGCGGCGTAGAAACTCTCGTAGTCGTGCTGTGCAGCGAGACGTACCGCAGGATGATCAGGTTGATAGGTCTGCAAGATCACCTTCCCTGGCGTGTCGGCCCGCCCTGCCCTTCCGGCAACTTGTGCAAGCAGTTGAAACGTGCGCTCCGACGCACGGAAATCCGGAAAAGCCAAGCTCTGGTCGGCAAGGACGACGCCCACGAGCGTCACGCGGGCGATATCGTGTCCTTTGGTCACCATCTGCGTACCGACCATGACGTCGACTTCGCCATCGCGAAGGCGGTCTAGAACTTCCTCGACTCCCTGGCCGGTCGCCGTGTCGCGGTCGAGACGCACTACCGTGGACTTCGAGAAATTTTGGGAGATGGCCTCCTCTAGTTGTTCGGTGCCAATGCCCAGCCTGTCGTACTCCGAGCCCCCGCACGCCGCGCAAGGCACCGCGACAGCCCGCTGGAAGTCGCAGTAATGGCAGCGCAGCGCGCTTTGTCTCCGGTGCTCGGTCAGCGCGACGCTGCAGGCGGGGCACTCGGCAACGACCCCACACGAAACACATCGCACACTCGGCGAGAATCCACGTCGGTTGAGGAACAGAATCGCCTGGTGACCGGACTCCAAGCACTGGTCGAGACCGCGATGAAGCGGGCCCGAAAGCAATGGATGTCCCGTCGGACCCTGACGATGCCTGCGCAGGTCGACGATCTCCACCACGGGCAGCCGTTGCCCGGTCGCGCGGGTCGGAAGCGACAAGAGACGGATTCCGCCCATGGTCGCACGGTGATACGTTTCCATCGAAGGCGTGGCGCTTCCGAGAACGCACACCGCCTTTGCGTACTTCGCTCGGAGTAGAGCCATGTCGCGAGCGTGGTAGCGAAAGCCTTCGTCTTGCTTGAACGAGGGGTCGTGCTCTTCATCGACGACGATGAGCCCGAGATCCACGACTGGTGCGAACAACGCCGACCGTGCACCGATGGCGACCCGAACGTGACCACGGCGGAGCACCTGCCACGCATCGTCGCGTTGCCGGGCCGTGAGCCCACTGTGAAGCACCGCGATCTCATCGCCGAAACGTGCGCGAAAACGTGCCACGAGTTGAGGCGTCAGCGCGATCTCGGGCACGAGAAGGATTGCGCCGAGACCACGCTTTCGAGCTTCGTCGATTGCGCGCAGATACACCTCGGTCTTGCCCGAACCGGTAACGCCATGAAGCAAAAATGCTTCGCCCGTGCGAGCCTCGACGGCTTTGCAGATCGCGTCCATCGCAAATCGTTGCTCTGCCGTCGGATTTGGCGGCTCATCGCGCGCCACGGGGGAACGAAAGAACGGGTCGGGATTGGCTTCGACCTCTTCGAGCTCGACGAGGCCCTTGGTCGCCAGCCTTCGAACGACCGCACGCGGATTCGCCAGCATGCCCCGAAGCTCATCGAGAAACACCGATTGACCCCTTCCGATGCGCTCCATGACTTCTCGTTGGCGCGTTCCCAGTCGAACGTCGGAGGAGTCCTTTCCCGTGGCCGTGATCTTCCAGGTCGTGCGACGGGCGACGCGTTGCCCAGGTAGGTGCTCCTCGGCGGCGAGAAAACCATCGTCGCGGAGTTGACGCATCGCTCCGGTCGGAAGCGCCGGCGCCGCCGCTCGCAGCACCTCGCCAAGCGGGTGCATGTAGTACTTCGCAGCTTGTTCCAGAAAGCGAAGGAGCTCGGGCGTAAACACCGGCTCAATTTCGAGAAGCCCGGCCACCGGCAAGGCGCGCTTCACGCCTTCGGGCATGGTCGTCCGCGAGCCGACGATGAACCCCGGTAGCTTCCGCCGGTTGAACGACACCGCAACCCGTGAGCCAGGGCTCAGCTTACCGACCAAACCGTCGGGCACTCGATACGTAAACACCTTGCGAATTGGCACCGGGAGCGCCACTTCGACGAACGCCGCCTCGAGGGAGGATTCGGTGCCGCCAGCCCTAGGCTGGGTTGTGATCGACGAGAGTTCCATCGGCTCGAAACTTGCCGCGACGCCGTTCTGGGTCGCGAGAATACACGGCAAATGACAAATCGTCTCGTTGGCCATCCGCCAGTCGATGAATGGCGGCCATCGCGATCATCGCCGCGTTATCGGTGCACGAAATCGGTGGCGGGACGAACAGGCCGATCCCGTTCTCGTCGCATGCGGCTTTTGCGCTGGCTCGCAAACCACCATTGGCCGCGACTCCTCCGGTGATCACCAGCTGGTCGATATTTTCGCGGTTGCACGCAAGCAAAGACTTCCGCACTAGGCTCTTGACGATGACGCCTTGAAAAGAGGCACAGAGGTTTGCGAGCGTCTCATCGTCCCTCGGAACGCCCTCTTGCTGCACATGTCGCGCAAGAGCTGTCTTGAGCCCAGAAAAGCTGAAGTCGAGGGTCTTTCGTGATGCCATAGGGAGCGGGAACGAAACGGCATCGGGTTGGCCGCGAGCCGCTAGCCGATCGATGATCGGGCCGCCGGGATAGCCGAGTCCGAGGAGCTTGGCGGCCTTGTCGAAGGCCTCCCCAGCAGCGTCGTCTCGAGTTTGGGCCAACAGCGCGATCTCGGAGAATCCTTCGACTCGATAGAGGGCCGTATGCCCTCCGCTAACCAGCAATGCGACGTACGGCATCTTGGGTACCGCCCGCTCCGCGACACCCTCAGGGCGTCGGAGATAGATCGCGAACAAGTGGCCATCCAAATGATTCACGCCCACCAACGGTTTTTCGAGGCTCCAAGCGAGTGCTTTGGCGACCTGCACGCCCACCAAGAGTGACCCGACGAGCCCCGGGCCGCGCGTGACGGCGATCGCGTCCGTTGCCGCAAGACCCCCGGGAATGCCCGAAAGCGCCTCGCGAATGACCGGAATGATCGCCCGAATGTGCGCGCGTGACGCTAGCTCGGGAACGATCCCGCCGTAGGGGCCGTGGGTTGCGATCTGGCTCGCGACAACGTCCGCAAGCACTTCGCCTTGGTCGGTGACCAGCGCTGCCGCCGTCTCATCACAGGAGCTCTCGATCCCCAAAACCCGCATCATATTTGCTGCCGTTTAAGGGAGAAGAAACCGAAGAAGTCGCACCCACCGGCGTCGAGCTCGGCACAGTCTGTCGGATCGCAGAGCACCAAGCCGGGGCCGGCGACGATGCGAACTTCGATCCTGCCTCCACGGATCAATGAAAGAAAGACCATGGCGTCGCGTCCCGCCAAAGGACCGGTTTCCGGCCTCGCAACGAAGATGTAGTTGCGAAGCCGCCCGCTCCCGGGGAACTCGTAGAGGCCGAGTTGGTCATGCTGCAGCGGAGGGATCGGAAGGAGGGGCGTGTCGTCGAAGGTTGCGCCACAATCCTCGCCGCGCGTGCTGATCGTTCCGGGCTTGTCGTAAACGCCAAAAGGGTCGAACTCGAGGTCCAACATCGCGCCATACGGAAATCCGCGACGAACGAAGGAGCAGTCGATCCCGCCGGGGCAATTTTCGGGGTCGTTCACCCCTGCGATGGAGCCCGTGTAGATCTCATCATCGCCGGTGTCGAACTCGCCCAGCGAATCGCACGCCATGGCGGCGACGAGCACCCAAAGCCACCAACCTACCCGCATCGCCGCAAGCATAGGCGACGTCATCCTGCCCCACCACCCCCGCCCCGCGCTACCGGCCTGACGCCTTCGGCGAGCAGTTGGTCCCAGCCCACCGCCCCCGCGCTATTGCCTAGATGCTGGCGCGGAGGGTCTTGCTGGCCGAGAGCCAGCGGCGATAACCAGGAGCGTCACCGGCTTGCGCAGCCAACGAAGCGGCATCTTCGTAACGGTGCTGCGCGTCGCGAGCTCGGCCGGCGAGCTCGTCGATCGAGCCGAGCATACCGATCGCCCGAGCAACGAGGCTCAGAGAACCGGTGCGGCGGCCTAGCTCTTCGACGTGTGACAATTCGCGTGCCGCACCCTCGTGATCTCCAGCGGCAGTTAGCGCATCCGCAAGCTCGAGAATTGTACGAGCCTTCGTGAACTCGGATGCACCTACTTCATCAAACAGCTCCAGCGCTCGCCGATATGCGTTCGCTGCATGGTGCGGGTCACCCTCGATCCGACGGATGCGACCGATCGCAACTTGGAGGTGTGACTCGATTTCCGGCTCGACTCCAGCGACGAGCTCGAGAGCCTGTCCGAACTGGCGCATGGCATCTCGCGGTCGGTCGCGACGGGCGGCGATGCGCCCGAGGGATAGCAACATGCGGGCACGCTCCGCGCTCCTCGGCGCCGTCAAGTCAAGCGCCTCGCGAAGGACGCCATCTGCACCAGCCGGATCGCCGGCGCGCGCCATCGCTTCGCCGAGCTTTCGACTGAACGTCGAGATCGCGCGATCGAGCACGGTGTCCCCGCTCTCGAGGGTCTCTCGACGAGCCAGCTCGAGAGCTCTGCGATATTCGAGCACCGCACCCAAATGATCGCCTCGGCCCATGGCCGCGTCTCCAGCCCGTTCGAGGACTACCAAGCTGCTCACCGGGTCGACGCCGCGAAAGGCGTGCATTGCACGGATTTCCTCCGGTGCACGAAGCTCGCTAAGCACAGTGTAAGCTCGGCGATGCAGGTCACGCCGCGCCTCGGCCGGTATCGAAGCTTCGACCAGCTCTGCGATGAAGGGGTGCACGATGCTCGCGCGTGAGCCATTGAGTTGGACGATCGAAGTCCCTGCAAGCTCATCGAGGCCCTCCAGATTGTCGTTCCCAGCCACGCTGCGAAGTGCATCGAGATCGCATGAGCGACCGAGGACCGCCGCCGCCTGGAGCAGCCGCTGCGCGCCGACTTCCAGCCGTTCGATGCGCTGCGAAATCGCGTCCGCGAGACGAGGCGGCGGACCGTCGTCGGGAGAAATACCGAGGGCCTCCAGCTGTTCGAGATGAAGGGGAAGGACGTTGCCTTCGAGGGCATCTGTGAGACGATGGAGACCGGAAACCAGCCGCAGTTGAAACGAACCCGCCAGGAATCGCTGTGCGTCTTCCGAGCTCAGGCCCTCGAGGCGAATGACCTCGTTCGCATGAACCCCTCGATCGTCTTCGCCCGCCGTCACGAGCAGTACCGGCTCACTTCCGAGGACGCGAGCGAGCTCGGCCACCGTCCTTTGAGTCAATCCGTCGCAGTAAGGGAGGTCATCCACGATCAACATGACCCGGCCGCTCGCAGCTCGGCCCCTGGCCCGGCGCACGCCGCCCGCCAAGGCTTCGGCCACGGCGCCTGTGCGTGAACGACCGTCGCCGCCAGGGAGTCCTGAAGGCTTGACCAGCTCCTTGACGCCTGCGGTTGCCAATGCGGAACCGAGCTCTTCGCCCCGGTCTGCCATCCTCTTGAGCTCGGAATCATCGACTTCGAGAAGCTCGGCGAGAAGCGTTCGAACCGCCGTGTAGGGCACGGGTGCGCCCGAGGAGTGGGCCCCCGCGCCGATCACCAGATCTCCCTCCGCTGCCGCGACCTCTGCGATTTCAGTCAGGAACCGGGTCTTGCCGACGCCGGATTCTCCCACGACGTGCACCCAGTGAGCTCCCTGGGACGCCGCGTGACGGTGCTCGCGAATCAAGCGCAACTCGGCTTCGCGCCCGATGAAATCGCGCTGAGAACCGAGCGGTGGGTAGAAAGACGGACGCAACGATCGATGAGTGACGTACGACGGCATTTCGCTTCCGAGCCGCGCACCGCACTCGCCGCAGAAGTTTTGAGATAGCGCAGTTGGCGCACCGCAGTTGGGGCATGGAACGACGGACGCGCGCTGAATACGGAGCTCATCGAGAGCCTCATGGAGCGCTTGCTGCATATTACGCGCCCTTTGGAACCGTTCATTCGGATCTTTCGCCAGTGCCTTCATGGTGACGGTGGCAAGCCGGTCGGGGACGGCCCGGTTTGGGCTCGCGACGCGTGGGTCGGGGATTGGGTCGTTGAGATGGCGAAGAACGACCCGTGTGGGAGTGTCGTCGATGTACGGAAGGTGCCCAACCAGCAGCTCGAAAAGCACCACGCCGAGCGCGTACAAGTCTCCCCGGCCGTCGACGTCGTCCCCGCGCCCTTGCTCGGGAGACATGTAATCCGGCGTCCCGCAGACCAGGCCAGGCTTCGTAATCGAGCTTTCACCCCCCACGATCGTCGCGAGCCCGAAGTCGACGACCTTGACGAGGTCATCGCCAGAGCGAAGCGGGCGAAGAATTATGTTCTCGGGTTTGAGGTCGCGATGTACGATCCCGAGCTCGTGGGCTTCACCGAGCGCGTCGAGCGTATTGATGAGGATGTTGCAGATTCGATCTACCGCGAGCGGGCCTTCCTCGTGCATCACGAGCGCGAGGTCTTTTCCGCTCAAGAACTCCATCGCGAGGTAAAGAATGCCGTCATCGGTGCGACCAAAGTCGATGATGCTGACGCTGTTCGGATGGTTGAGCCGGCTGGACGCTCTCGCCTCTTGGTAGAACCGTGCAACCGTCTGCTCGTCGCCGAGCAGGTGGGGGTGAATCACCTTAACTGCCACCGTGCGCCCGAGCGTCGACTGTTCAGCCTTGTAGACGCGCCCCATGCCGCCGACACCGACTACCTCCTGCAAGAGGTAGCTGCCGCCAACCATCCGGCCGATCAAAGGGTCCGAGCCACCCGATCCACCGCCCTCGTCCGCCGGCGCCCCGCAGGCTGAACAAAAACGCGCCCCATCCTCGACCGAGGCGCCGCATTGTACGCACAAGTGCACCTAAGCAGCATATCTCACCGTCCGCGTCGCTCAAACTCAGACGGCTCCGCTGAACACCTGGCCGGTGCTACCGTCCGGCCTCGTCGATCCGACGCATAGCCTCGAGCAAGAGATGGTGCGTTGGAATCCCGATGCGGTCCTCAATGGCATCCATGTCTGGATCGAGGGCGAAGTCACCCTCGGTCAAACGTAGGATGCCATAGACAGCCTCGGCTCCTGTCAGGTCACCGAAGACAGCATCGTGAATCGACCCGTCCTTGAACATCATTTCGCCGTGGAGGGGCCCGTTTCGAACCTTGAGACGTCCACTCTTGCGACCGTTGGCGAGAATCTGGATGACATCTGGCAGTCCCATTTCCTGAAGCGATCCCGACACCCCGCGACCACCTTGCTTTTGACTGCGTGCTTCCGCGATGATGCGACCCGCTTTCGCTGCCACCACTGCGGCCGATGCGGGCTTGACGACATAGTCCGCGGCCCCGAGCTCGAGCCCACGGTTCACGGACGACTGGTCTCGCTTGGCGGTGAGAAACATCAGCGGCACCGCGGTGTGACCGTTGTCGCGCATGCGGGTCAAAAGCTCGAATCCATCGCCACTCGCCAAAAGCACTTCGCTCACGACAATGTCGAAGTTCTCGGCATCCAGGCGACTGAGCGCGGTGGTTAGCTCTCGTTCAATTACTACCTCGTAACCGCGCTCGGCGAATCGCACCTCGAGCACGGACGTCTCTTCCGGATCGGGATCGACGATCAACACGCGGTTGCGGGAAGCAAGCAGGTGTTGCTGCATGCCATCGTCTAGGACGATGTGGCGGAGCCAGTCGACAACGGCTGGGTCGAAGGTCGTGCCTTTGTGAGGGTCGAGGAAGTCGCAAGCATCCTCCGGCGCCAGCCGACGCCCCGCGGCGTTTTGTTGGCTATGGGCGAGATCGACGTAGCTTTCCGCCACGGCCAACACCCGCGCACCAAGCGGAATGTCCTTGCCACTGAGCCGCTCGGGAAAACCACCCCCGTCGAAGCGCTCATGTCGATGTCGCAGGGCATCGAGCGCGATTGCAGGAAGCGCAACGGCTTCCAGGAGCCGAATTGGCGCCGTGTACGCTCGACGCGCGAGCTCGCGTTTGGCTGGATCGCAGGCCACGTCGAGCGGAGTTACGTGAGACTCGTTTGAGATACCGACATCGTGGAGATAGGCCGCGATCAAAATGCCCTGAACTTGGGGTTTGGTGAGTCGAATGCGGACGCCAAGCTGGTTGCAGAGTCGCGCGACGCGCGTGGCGTGACCCCGACGATCGCCGTTCAGCTGCTCGATCAGCGTCACGAGCACGCTGAGAGTCTCGAGGTAGACTTGCGGGTCGACCTTGAGATCGCCGTCCTGCGCCGCCGCGGAGAGCGCCTCGATCATCGTGGCGCTTCCCGTAATCCGTGCTTCCGCATCGACCGGTGGCTCAGCCCCAGCCGGGTCAGGCTCGCGGTCGTTCGCGGGCTCCATCGCCACTTGCTTCGCTGGCTCCCGATGTACGAGCAGGCCGTCCTTTTCTTCAAAGAGCTGACCACCCCACCCCGGCACGGGATCGGATTCGCGCGATGTGCGCACTTGACGAGACGAAGCACCACTCAACAACAATTCAAAGGGGCGATTGTCTTGGTCGTAGTGCTTCGCAATGGCAGCTCGAATGGCTGCCTCGCGGGCGACGTAGATCTTGACGTCGCGGGCGCCGGTCGTGAACAGCATTTGCTGGCGGACGTCATCGTCGGTGACGTCTGCGGCGACTACCGAAAGAGTACGTGAAGTCCTATCGAACAAGATCGGGAAGGCTGTGAGGCGCTTAGCCAACTTGCGAGGGATCTTCTTGATTAGTTGAGGGTCAACGGCGGCCTTTGCGAGGCGCTCCGAGCCCACGAACCGGGTCTGGTAAAGGTTGGCGATATACTTCAGCAGCTCGGCTTCGCCGATGAGCCCGAGCTGAATCATCGCTTCCTCGGCGGTGGACTGCGTGCGCTGAGCGTGGATCGTCACCTCATCGTACCGTTCAGGTGGAATCCTGCCTTCCACCACGAGGCGATCGAGAATCGCCACCCCGCGGGTGCGGGCTGCCTGTTCTTGTTGAGCCCCCCGACTCATGCTCCTTTCAGTCTAACGGAGGAAAAACGCCGGCGCCCCACTTCCGGCACGGTAGGGGCAAATAGACAAGAATCCGGGGGCTGCTAGAGTCTGGCCTCGTGAGGCGACGCCTGGGAACGTGGCTTTTGGGGGGCCTGATTGCGACCGGCTGTGCCACCACCGGAACCCTCCAAAACGGCATCTACAAGGGCGCCGAGACGAGCTATTCGATCGGTCCCGTCGGGCCTGACTGGCGGAGGGTCTCCGTCAGCCGTCAAAACGACCTCGCCTGGCACAACTCTTCGAAAACGGCCGTGATGCACGTCGACTCGAGGTGCGACCCGTCGCTCGACCTCCCGCTCACGGCGCTTCGCGCTCATCTAATGATTGGCTTCACGAAGCGTGAAGTCCTGTCCGAGGAAACGATCCCAATGGATGGGCGGGAGGCGCTTCGCACGCACTTCACCGCCAACCTCGATGGCGTCCCCCGCGAAGTCCTCATGCAGATCCTCAAGAAGGACGCCTGTGTGTACGACTTCGCTCTCATTGCGCCGCCAGGGCTCCCCTTCGAGAGCGCGCTTGGGGACTTCGATGCCTTCGTCAACGGGTTCCATACCTTCTCGGAAAACTCATGACTTCGGTACGACCCTCGGTTCGACCAGGAAGCTTGACCGCATGGGCCGACTATCGCATTCGCCAACTGCGGGTGTTCGTCGAGGAGGTGGGCGGGGCAACCCTTCTGGCGACCCGCACCTTCCGCACGATGTTCACGACGCGTTTCGATACGCCGGAGTTCATCTATCAAATTGAGCAACTCGGCGTTCGAAGCATCGCGATCGCGGCGGCAACCGCCATCTTCGTCGGAATCGTCATGACCATTCAGTTCGCAGTATCGATGGAAGCCTTTGGCGCCAAGGACACCCTCGGCCGCGTAATCGGCGTTTCCGAGGCGCGTGAGCTTGCGCCGTCACTCACGGCGCTCGTGGTGGGGAGCCGCATCGCAGCAGGTATGGCGGCCGAGATTGGGTCGATGGCAGTGACCGAGCAGATCGACGCCATTCGCGCGCTCGGCGCGGACCCGATTCGCAAGCTGGTGGTGCCCCGAATGGTGGCAGGCATTTTGATCATGCCGCTCATCACGTTCATCGCGTTCCTCCTCGGGATGGTGAGCTCGATGTTCGTCGCCGCGCTGTCTTACGGTATTCCGATGGAGTTCTTCTACTCGACTGCGCTCGACACACTCGAGATCAACGACTTCGCCAGCGGTGTTTTCAAAACACCGTTTTTCGGATTCTTGATAGCCCTTCTCGGCTGTTATTTTGGCCTCCAGACACGCGGCGGCACCGAAGGTGTGGGCCGCTCGACGACGCGGGCGGTGGTGGTCGTCTCGATCAGCATCCTGATGGCGGATGCGCTTCTCACCCAGATTTTCGTGAGTATTGGCACCCTCTGACCGCGATTAGATCCAAAAAGGGGCGGCGAACGTCCAATACGACATGGTAGGGCGGCTTTTCTTGGGGGTGTTCTCGATGGCATTGGGGCTGTGTGCGGCATGCTCGGAAGCCCCAGTGTCCTTCGGAGATCCGATGCAAAGGGTGTCGACACCGTCTTTGCTTTCCGCGCCTGCGACGATCGATCTTGAGCGACTCGTTAGCACCGATGATTGCGCGGGATGCCATTCCGATGTCGCATCGCACTGGATGCACAGCGCACACGCGTACGCGTCGTTCGACAACCCCTGGTACCGAACGAGCGTCGACGAATTCCGGAAGCACCGGGGCGAGAAGGCGAGTCGCTTTTGCGCGGGATGCCACGACCCTCTGTTGCTGTTGTCCGGTGACATCGACGGAAAGGTCGAGCCCGAGAACGAGCTGGCCTACGCGGGCATCACTTGCTTGGTCTGCCATAGCGTCGAATCGACGCGAGCCGACGGGAACGGCAGCTTCACCCTGACCGATCGACCCGTGCTAATTCCCGACCCCGCCGTGCCTGCCGAGATCGAAGCGCATCGCCAGCGTCTCGCCATGCCGACGCTGCGTACCGCCGAATTGTGTGGGTCCTGCCATCGTTCATTTTCCGGGCCTGCGATCGGAAACGAGAACCATCTGCCCGGCATCGACGACCTAGGTGACTGGGCCGCGTCGGCATTCGCAGGCTCCGTGCCCGATCATTGGGTCGACGTCGAGAGGAGCGACTGCCGAAGTTGTCACATGACCCCCGAGCCGGCATCGATGGGAGACCTCGCCGCCGCCGACGGGCTCGTAAGCGGACACCGGTGGGCCGCCTCCCATACAGCGATGACGGCACAGTTGCCCGACCCGGCGCAAGGCGAGCGTCTGGAAGGCACGTTGGTCGGCTCGGTCGTGATCGACATTGGACCTGCGCGCGCCGGCGCAAAGAGGGCGCTATTCCCAGAGGAGGCGGAAATTCGACCAGGCGATCGGGTTCTTTTCGACGTGGTGTTGCAAAACGCGCGAGTCGGGCATCGATTCCCAGGCGGGACACGCGACATGCACGACGTGTGGATCGAGATCGATGTCCGCGATGCCTCGGGTCGGCTGCTTGCGGTTTCCCGCCCCACTAAAAACGACAACGACGAAGTATTCGTGCTGCGGTCGACGATGCTCGATGTGTCTGCCGACCCCGAGATTCTGCACCAGGTGCATCGGTTTTCCACCTCGGCCTTCGATCGGACCCTACCAACTCACGATGCGCAGATCGTGCGCTACGAGCTCGCCACGTCGAGCGACGCGTCGCTACCGTTTCGAATCGACGCGCGATTGATGCACCGAAAGCACAGCCGTGAGTTTCAGCGCGCTGCGTGCGAGGCAAGCCGCACTGAGCGAGGCAAAGCCTTCGCACATTGGGCTCAGCGTCTCGGCAAGGTGGCGCTCGATCCTTGCAGTCGTCAGCCTCTCACAGAGGTCGCCAGCGCAACGGCATGGATGGGAGATGGTGCCACCGATAGGGTTGCGCTCGGCGGAGCTTCGCGCCCAACGGTCGAGCGCCTGCTCGATCAGGCGCGTGGGCTTCTTCGAGGAACGCAAGAGCACCTGGAGCTCACCAAGCCGAGCCTCGAACGCGCGCTCGCCCTTGCCCGCGAGTCTGGGTCCCAGGAGCTCGTCGCCCAAGTCGAGCTCTTGTTCGCACGCCTCGCCTCGATGCAGGGTCGGACCGAAGACGCGGTCGCAGCCACCGAGCGTGCCGAAGCGCTCGTGGGTCCTAACCCGATCTTCGATCGCATTCGGGGCGATGCGTATGCGCGGGTCTGGCGTTGGTCCGAGGCAGCCGACGCCTACCGCCGCGTGGTCGAAGCTTCTCCGGGCGACTGGACGGCATGGCGTGCTTTGGCGCGCTCATACGGGAGCCTCGCGGACGACCAGAACGCCCTCGCCGCCGCCGAGCTCGGTCTACGACTGGCCCCTCGCGACGAAGGCCTTCTTCGAAGCCGCTCGCTGGCGCTGACCAGCCTCGGTCATCCTGACGCAGCGCGCGCGGAGGAAGCGTGGCTCCGACATCGTTCGCCCGATTTGGCCCCAAAGATGCTCGCGGCCTGCGAACGCGACCATGTGAGGTGTCGGAGGGACCGGCAACCAATCCCGCAATACAGCCTCTTTCCCCCGCCCCGAAAGGCGATTCACGCGGGCGCCGAATTTCGCTAAGATGAGGCGATGGCAAAGCCGCATCAAAAGAAGAGCGCGAGCAAGAAAAAGCGAAACAGGAGCGGCCACGGCCCTTCGCGCAACACGGTTGGCGGCCAGACCACGGGCGTCATGGGGGGCATGATCAGCGGTTTTCGCCGCGCGGTGGGGACCGAAGAGGCCAAAGGCGAGCGCAAGGGGAGTAACCTCCTTTGGACCGCCATTTTGGTGACCGCGGCGCTTGCGATTCTCGTGTGGAACTTCGCCCGCTAGCGTTCACGCGCGAATCGCGCGCCACCTCAGCCAGTGGTCAGCGAGCACGAGCGCAACCATCGCCTCGGCCATTGGAACGAAGCGCGGCAATAGGCAGGGATCGTGGCGCCCTGTCGTTCGAATGGTCGTCGCGTCCCCCTCCGCAGTGATCGTGTCTTGAGAGCGCGGAAGGCTGCTCGTAGGCTTCACCGCAGCGCGGATCACGATCGGCATGCCGCTCGAAATACCACCGAGCATTCCCCCATGCCGATTGGTCCGCGTCGTGACATTGCCTTGCGTGTCGGTCTCGAAGACGTCGTTGTTTTCGCTGCCTTTGAGCGCAGCGACGCCGAAGCCCGCACCGTACTCGACGCCCATGACGGCGGGAAGGCTGAAGAGGCCCTTGCCGAGGTCCGCCTTGAGCTTGTCGAACACGGGATCTCCCAACCCTGCAGGGATATTGCGCGCGACGATTTCAGCAACACCACCAATAGAATCTTGAGCCTTTCGCATCTTCTCGATGAGCGCGACCATCCGGGCGGCAACCTCAGGATCGGGGCAACGAACGATGTTTGGCTCACCAGTCGGTAGCGTCTCCACCTGCTCGAGCGTAACCGTTTCCGGGATCTCCGCCTCGATGTGGCCGATCCGAGTGACGTACCCGACCACTTCACCGCCAAATGCGTGGGATAGGAGCTTCTTGGCAACCGCCCCCGCGGCCACCCGCACAACCGTTTCGCGAGCGCTGCTCCGTCCGCCGCCGCGGTAATCACGGCGGCCGAACTTGGCGTCGAACGTGTAATCGGCATGACCCGGGCGATAGACGTCTTTGATCTTGGTGTAGTCTCGTGAGCGCTGATCTTCGTTGCGCACGAGAATTGCGATCGGAGTGCCAGTCGTCTCGCCATCGAACACGCCGGAGAGGATCTCGGGAATGTCCGGCTCCTTGCGTTGTGTGACGATCTTGCTCTGACCCGGACGGCGTCGATCGAGGTCGCCCGAGATGTCTGCTTCGGTCAGAGGAATCCCTGGCGGACAACCGTCGATGATCACGACATTGGCGGGGCCGTGACTCTCGCCTGCCGTGGTTACGCGGAATGCTCGGCCGAATGTGCTACCCGGCATTGCGGATCATCCTTCGGTGCCCGCGTGTCGCGCGATTGCGCGACCAACGAAAAAGGGACCCATGTGTTGGATGTACTGCGAGGTCTGGACTGTGCTGCGCATCGCTTGGACGACGTGCGAAAGACGGTGGAGGTTCGACCCGATCAAACCGATTACGAACTCGTTGTCGTTCGCATCCAGGCCATGACACGCTAGACGCACGTCGTGCGCTAGGTCTTGGGCGCCATACGCTCGCCCGATCGTGGCGTGCTCCCGCAAAATGCCGCCCTTCTCCCTGCCTTCGAGTTGCTCGAATGCGCCAGTGCGACGAAGCGGATACCAGACCGCCCAACCCCAGTCGGGGTTCAGCACCGTCTGCTGAGGCCGGTCGATCAACCAGAACTCGAGATCTTGCTCGTAGCCGCTGCTGTAGGTTCGGCCAATCATGGTGAGCTCGGGACGAAGCACCCACTCGCGAAGGAGCTTGGCTTCAAAAATGGGACGCACCGAATCGACGAACTGGGTCGGATCTTCAGTGAACGTTAGGAGGCCCACCCCGCGCGGATCGTTTGTATCGGCGTAGACGACGGAGGGCAAATCTGCGGCTCGCAAGGCCGTGATCAAGGCGTCTTGGTTCTCGGAGAGCGAGCGTCCGGTTGGGATTTGAAACACAAGCAGCTGCATGAACAAACGTCTGTCCATGACCTGAGGCTCGCCGTCGCGTGGCGCGCCGCGTTCAAGGATTTCGATCGTTTCGGAGCCAGCGGGAGGCCGGGCGCGATGTCCTGAGGAATCACCCATGGAGGGACTCATAGCGCTTTTGCGACCCCTCTGCACAGTGTAGGCTCGCCCCTCTCGAGGTAAACCATGCGCATCTTCAAGATACTCGCCGCCGTGCTGCTGGTCGGCCTGGTCGTCGTGATCGGAGCGGCCTATTTCATGAGTGAGCCGAGGCCGGAGGGACAACCCGCACCAGAGGCAGACGAGCTGGCCCGCAAGATGGAGAGGGCCGTCAACAAAGAGGCCTGGGACAGGACGGGAGCAGTACGCTGGTCGTTCTTTGGCGAGCATCACTACGTGTGGGACCGAAAGCGAGGTCTCGTCGAGGTGCGGTGGGGCGACACCCGGGTGCTTCTTAGAACGGCGGACAAAACGGGGCGGGTCTGGACCAACGATGAGGAGGTCACCGGCGACGACGCCCAATCGGCCTTGGAGACTGCTTACCGATTCTGGATCAACGACTCGTTTTGGCTCAACCCCGTCGCGAAGCTCTTCGACCCGGGCGTGAAGCGCGAAATCGTCACCGAGGACGACGGTGAGAAGGGGCTCTTGGTGAGCTACACCTCGGGCGGAGTAACTCCGGGGGACGCGTATCTTTGGTATGTCGATGAAAACGGATTGCCCGTGAGATGGCGCATGTGGGTGAGCATCATTCCGGTAGGCGGAGTTTCGATGACTTGGACGAGCTGGACCGAGCTCAGCACCGGTGCGCTGATCTCCACCGAGCACGAGGGCGGCCGGAAGATGATCACGTTCATTACCAACCTCGAGGGCGCCGAAGACCTCGAAGCGTTGGGAGTCAGCCCCGACCTCTTCGACCCACTATTTCAAGGCTGACGGCGTGCAACGCTCAATACCCCGAGGACTACCAGCACCGCACCGAGGATGCTGACGGCGTTTGGGTACTCGCTGAAGATCAACACGCCCCACGTGTAGGCAAGCACGATCTGCAGATAGGTCATCGAAGAGGCCCGTCCGGCGGTCTCGAGCTTGTAACCTTTGGTGATCTCGATCTGGCCGAGCTGCGCTGTCACCCCGATTCCGAGCAAGAAGAGCCACTCCCACGCGTTGGGCATGACCAGCCCCTCGACCGCGAGGATCGGAAGCGATGCGGGCCCCGTGATCAGGGGGAAGTAGAAAACCACGACGAGATGATGCTCGGTCGCTCCTAGCCGGCGAATGATCACGTACGAGATCCCCGAAAAGATTGCGCCAAACACGCCGACGACCACAGCCACGGGGTCGAGCGCGGCGCCTGTGGTGAACAGAAACGTCGGCTGTGCCACCAGCACGACTCCGATCATGCTCAGAACCGTTGCCACGACATCGACCGGACGGAGCGGCTCATGCAAGGCAAACACGGCGACCAAAGCCGCGATCATCGGGTTGCAAAACTGGATCACCGTCGCATCGGCCAGCGGAAGATGCGTGACCGCATAGAAGTAACAGCTCAATCCGCCGAAGCCGGCAAGCCCCCGCGCGACCAGCAGACGCTTGTTGTTGCCCCACGGATCGAGCCCGAGGCTCTTGAGCGCCCACCAGCTCATCGCGAGCGTCACGACGACGCGAGCCAGCACCAGCTCCATCGTGGGGAGGCGTTCGCCGGCGAGCTTTGCAAAAACGCTCATCATGCTGAAAAACAGCGAGCCGACCACCATGTGCCGCAGCCCCTGCGAAAGGCGATACCAGGGCTGGAGGAGGAGCGACACGCCGCGGGTTGTGCATGCAAATGCGCAGAGTGCAACCTGGTGATAGGAGAGACGCATGAGAATACTCACGAGAAGCTTCGCGCAGGGCCTCCTGGTTCTGGCGCCAGTCGCCATCACGATTTGGCTAGTCGTGTTCATCGTCACCAAGCTCGACGAATGGCTGAAGGCCCCGGTTCCCGGTCTCGGTATCGTGATCGCAGCGGTGGGGATCACCCTCATCGGGTACTTGACCGGGAACGTGGTCGGCAGCCGGCTCGTCTCGTTCTTGGAGGCAGGGCTCCAACGCGTTCCGATCATCAAGCTCCTCTACAACTCGCTGCGGGACCTATTCGGGGCGTTCGTCGGCGGCCAACGCAAGTTTGACAAGCCGGTGGCCGTCGAGATCAACCGCCATGGGCTCAAAGTCTTGGGGTTCCTGACGAGCGAGCGCTTTGAGGACCCACACCTCGCAGACCACGTCTCGGTCTACCTGCCAGAGTCCTACAACTTCGCGGGCAACTTGATCGTCGTGCCCAAAACAAGGGTGCACCCCTTGGACGCCGATGGGGCCGAGTTCATGGCCTTCATCATGTCAGGTGGTGTCACGGCGATGAGCGCTGGGCGAACCATGGTAGACGGGCTCGAGCTGGGTCAGCGTCAGTGACGATGACAGTGTCCGTGCGATTGGCGGCGCGGGGCTAGCCCGTCTTCGGGAAGTACAGGCTCACCGGCTCAGCGATGCATGCCGGCCGGTCCTCACCCTCGATTTCAACCGTCACGCGAACGACCGATTGGATGCCTCCCTTCATCTCTTCGACTGCGATCACTTCGGCGCCGCCACGGATCCTGGAGCCGACTTTAACGGGAGCTGGAAACCGAACTTTGTTCGTCCCGTAGTTGACC
>JBFICQ010000027.1:0-22751 GCA_041581895.1 Polyangiales bacterium
ACGAGCAACAACACGATCGTGGGCACGCAGTTTCACCGCTTTCCCGAGACGGGCGACGTGCCGCTCCTCGCAGACATGTCGAGCGACATCCTATGGCGCCCCATCGACGTGTCGAAGTTCGGTTTGATCTATGCCGGAGCTCAGAAGAACCTCGGCCCAGCCGGGATCACGGTCTTGATCCTGCGAAAGGACCTCGCGGAGCGAAGCCCCGGAACGATCCCCAAGATCTTTCGGTATTCGACGATCCTCGAGGGCGATTCCCTTCAGAACACCATCCCGACCTTTCCGGTCTACATGGTTCGGAACGTGCTTCGCTGGGTACGCGAGCAGGGTGGCGCCGCCGCGATGGAGACGCGGAACCGCGAAAAAGCCGCCATGATCTACGGGATGATCGACGAAAACCCGGACTTCTTTCGCTGTCCGATCGAGGTCGGCTCGCGGTCGGTGATGAATCCGGTCTTCCGATTGCCCTCGGAAGACCTCGAAAAGAAGCTCATCGCCGATGCGGCCGAAGCGGGGATGGTTGGCATCAAGGGCCACCGCTCGGTGGGCGGCATTCGCACCTCGATGTACAACGCGATGGAGCCCGAAAGCGTGCAGCGGTTCGTCGAGTTCGCACTCGCCTTTGCCAAGAGCCACCAATGAGGAAAGCGGGCCCTAGCCGCTAGTGCCCGTTCGTGGCGTAGGTCGCATAGAGATAACGACGAATCGCATCGGACTCGAACATCTGCGTTCCCGTGTTCGGGTCGATGAGGTAGGGCACTTGCATTTTGCCAGAAACGGCCACGAAATCTTCGCGATCGGGGCTTCGTCGGGGAACGTTTCTCACGCGATGCGGGAGCTCGAGCTCGCAGAGAGCCTCGCGCGCGATCCGGCAAAACGGCGAGCCCTCATAGGAATAGAGCTCGAGGAGCTTTTCGGGCTCGCGGGACGTCACGACGCGGCGGCCTTGGAACGGCCGAAAGCCCGACGCGAGCATGGACGTCGGCACCGCAAAGGCGCGCTGTCGGAGAAACCAAGGCGTTTGGCCGTCGCCGTACTCGTCGAAGAGGTAGTCCGCGATGTCAGCCGACTCGTACATCGCGACCCCGGTATTCGGATCCACCAAGTACGGGAACTGGTACCGGCCCCCTTGGCGCTTCACCTTCTCGCGAAAACGGCGACCGCCTTTGGGGCACGGATAGACGATCGGATCCAGGCTCAAAGCCGAAAAGGCCTCGCGCGCGATCCGGCAATACGGACATGCCTCGAACTCGTAGAGCTCGAGCGGTTGCGTGGGGCTCTTCGTGCGCGGGTAGTGAAGGTTGCCGAAGTTGGGACGGGCTGCGCTCGCCGCGGTCGAGGTCGTAAGGTCCCAGAGGCGCGTCAATCCCATGGAGCTTCATGACGGCGACTTTCCCCTTTTTCAAGCGGTGATAGCCTCTCCCCATGGCGCGCGAGCTCGAGCTGATCACGGAATTGACGCCAAAAGGCGACCAGCCGGCGGCAATTCGCGACCTCGTAGAGGGGCTCGCGGGGAAGGACCAGCATCAGGTCCTCCTCGGGATCACGGGAAGCGGCAAGACTTTCACCATCGCGAACGTCATCGCCGCCACGAAGCGCCCAACCCTGATCATCGCGCCGAACAAGACCCTCGCCGCCCAGCTCTACAGCGAGATGCGGGAGCTCTTCCCGCAGAACGCCGTCGAGTACTTCGTGAGCTACTACGACTACTACCAGCCCGAAGCCTACATCCCGTCCTCCGACACGTACATCGAGAAGGACGCGATCATCAACGACAAGGTCGACCGCATGCGTCACAGCGCGACGCGTTCGCTCCTTGCCCGCCGCGACGTGATCATCGTTGCCAGCGTCTCGTGCATCTACGGAATCGGCTCTTCCGAGTGGTACCAAGAAATGCTGATCAACTTGGAGGTCGGTCAGGAGTATCGGCGCGATCGATTGCTTCGTCGTCTCGTCGACATCCAATATCAGCGAAACGACATCGACTTCCACCGCGGGACGTTTCGGGTTCGAGGAGATGTCGTCGAGATCTTCCCCGCGCACTCCGAGAACTTGGCCGTGCGCATCGAGTACTGGGGCGACGACATCGAGCGGATTGTCGAGATCGACCCGACCCGAGGCAAGGTGCTCGAAGAGCTCGATCAGTATGGCGTCTACCCCGGGAGTCACTACGTCACCCCCGACGAGCACCGAAGACGCGCGATCGAGTCGATCCGAGAGGAGCTCCTCGAATGGCTTCCCAAGCTCGAATCCGAGGGCAAATTGCTGGAAAAACAGCGTCTCGAGCAGCGGACGCTCTACGACCTCGAGATGCTCGAGCAAATGGGATTCTGTCACGGGATCGAGAACTACAGCAGGCACCTCTCCGGTCGAAAGGAGGGCGAGCCACCTCCCACCTTACTCGACTATTTCCCCGATGACTTCCTCGTCATCCTCGACGAATCGCACATTACCGTGCCCCAGCTCGGCGCCATGTTTCGCGGCGACCGGTCGCGCAAGGAAACCCTGGTGGAGCACGGCTTTCGGTTGCCGAGCGCTCTCGACAACCGGCCACTCCGATTCAGCGAATGGGAAGAGCGCGTCGGTCAGGTCATCCACGTGAGCGCGACTCCCGGCAGCTGGGAGATCGAACGCGCGGGCGGCGTAATAGTCGAGCAGGTGATCCGACCGACGGGTCTTTTGGATCCTCAGGTGCACGTACGTCCCACCAAACATCAAGTGGACGATTTGTTGAGCGAAATCCGTGAGCGGGTCGCGCGCAACGAGCGCGTGTTGATCACGACCTTGACCAAGCGAATGGCCGAGGACCTCACCGAGTACTACGGCGAGCTCGAGGTCGCGGTTCGGTATCTTCACAGCGACATAGACACCCTCGAACGTGTCGAAATCCTTAGAGATTTGCGTAGGGGCGAGTTCGATGTTCTCGTCGGGATCAATCTCTTGCGAGAAGGCCTCGATCTGCCAGAGGTGTCGCTCGTCGGAATCTTGGACGCGGACAAAGAAGGGTTTCTGCGCTCCCCTCGCTCGCTCATTCAAACCATTGGTCGCGCTGCGCGCAACGCGGGTGGCGAGGTGATCATGTACGCCGACCGAATCACCGATGCGATGCAGCATGCAATTGACGAAACCGCGCGCCGTCGGGCGAAGCAAATCGAATACAACGACGAGCACGGCATCACCCCTCAGACGGTTCGAAAAGCAGTCCTCGAAATGGATCCCTCGACGGGCGCGGGCGACTACGTCGTGATTCCGATCTTGAGAGCGGGCGAAGAGCCCTCGGACCCTTCCGACATTCCGGCGCGGATCGAAGAGCTCAAAAGCGAGATGCTCCTCGCTGCGGAAGAGCTCGAGTTCGAAAAGGCCGCCGAGCTTCGCGACCGCATCGACCAACTGCGGGCGATGCTCGAGCCGGGCAAATCCAAACGGAACAAGCGCGATCGCCGCGCCCAACGTCCGCGAAGGTGAGCTCCGCCTAACCACTCGAAACCAGGGTGCAAATTTTCGCTCCCGGCGTTTCCTTGAGCCGTGAAACTCGGGCAGCTAGGCTGCCCCAGTCATGCGCTTCGGATGGCTTAGCCTGTGGGTTGCCGCGATCTGGCTGGCGGGCTCCGGGATGAGCGCGGCCCAGGTTCGCCTCCTCGAGCTTGATTTCATTCCCACCGAGCGGGCCCAGATCGCCGTCTGGGTCGAGCGCGACGACGGAACCTTCATGGGCACGATGCGGCTGACCTCGTCGGTGGCCCTCCGCGGTGTCGGCAATCGCCCCGGCGCACTGCAGATGAACAGCGGCTTTCGTTGGCCTTACGGGCGTCGCGAAGGGATCTTGCCAATATGGGGTTGGCGACGGGCGACGGCACCAGGCGCGGAGCTCTTTCCGCTCGTGATCTTTCAAGATCGAATATCGGAAGGCTTTGCCACCCGGAACACGGTTGACGCATCGCCGGACAATTATTTCTGCCTTTCGTTTGATCAGACGACGACGACCCGGGAGGCCCTCGACGCGGTCACCTGCGCCAGCGTGTTCAACAGCGACAAAGGTCGCTTCATGAGCGCACAAGACGTCAGCAACGGTTACGCGGAACCATTCGTCGTCTCGTCTGGAGTCGAAACGATGCGCGCCCTCGGCATGGGCTCGCTCTATCCCCCGCGCCGCGACGTCGTCGGGCTCGGGCAGTTCGACCACCCCGACGTGGCGCGATTCATCGAGGAAGCGGAGCGGGTCATGCCCGAGATCGACGCGGTGACGATGGCTACGCCCGCTGGGGATGAGCCGATCGCCATCCAGTACGTCGTGCCGACCGAGTGGGAAGACGGCGAGTACACGGTTTACGTCGAGGTGAACGTCGAGGGCGACTACAACGGCGTATTCAACGATGTCACCTATCCTTCACCCGTCTCGGATGGTTTTGATTTTTGGGCGCAAACCTATGGCTACCCCTATCGCGGGCAACCTTCGGTCGTTTACAGCATCCCGTTCACTCTCGGGGTGACGATCGCAACCCACGCCACTGCCGACCCGATCGGGTACGGAAGCCTTCATGGCGAAGACGGCGCGATGATCACCATGGACGGCTCTATCACCGCCGACCCCGAGGGCGCGCCTGGAAGCGGCGCCGATCGGCTCCGCAAGAACGTCGCAGGGAATCGGGCAACCCTGAGCGTGCTGACGACCAATATCTGCCGCCAGCCCGATCCACCGGCGCAGTGCACTCAGCCCTGCACCGTGTCCGATGAATGCGGTGTTGGCTTCATCTGCGGCCCGGAGAATCGATGTGTGGGTGCTTGTGACCTCGGCGGTGTGCCCGCTGCGATCGCCGACCTGGCGTTGGAGAACCACCCCGACCCAAAGTGGTCCCACCGCGTTGGCCGCCTCGCTTTCACGGTTCCCCCTAGCGTGGTGCCGCTCCGGCAGTATGAAATCCTGACGACCGATGGAATCGCGGTCGACGAAGCGAGAACCGTCGCCTTCAGTGCAGACGACAGACCCGTGGTCGGCGACCGATTGCACATCCCCGTGGATGGCGACTGCAACGGCGATGCGTGGACAGAGACTCTTTGCGCTCCCTATGTATCGAACCCCGTGGGGGAGTGCGAGAATGGCCTCGATCGTGACGGCGACGGCGATTGTCTCGACGCCGGTGACCTCATCGAAGTCGACATTGGCTTCGACCGGCACGAAGCCGAGTACGCGGTCGAAATGTCCGCCGTCGACATCTGCCAGGGTCGGAGCGCGGTCGCGAGTGCGTCCTTCGCTACCACCGCCATCGATTTCACTACCGTTCCTCCGTGCTTTGTCGCGACCGCAGCCTATGGGTCGCCGCTGGCCGACGAGATTTGGGCGCTCCGGCGCTTTCGTGATCGTTACCTGATGACCAACCGCGCGGGGCGGGCCTTTGTCGACGTGTATTACGCCGCAGGTCCGTATGCCGCCGATTTCATTGCTGAGCACCCATGGCTGCGAACAACAACCCGCATATTTCTCACTCCATTAGTCGCCTTCGCGCGTCATCTTACGGACGACGGCGTCGGCAAGAACCCTGGTTCCACGCGCTGAGGCTTGGCGTTTTGCTGGCGGTGCTGTCGACCGCCGGCTGCGCGACCGTCAAGCCCTACGAGCGTGAGTATCTGTCCCGGCCGAGCATGGACCTCCAGCGCGAGGCCACCGAAGCGAAGTTCTATTCGCATGTGCTCGACGCCCGAGAGGGCACGACCGGGGGCCTCGGGAACGCCGGGGGCGGCTGCGGGTGCAACTGACCGCCCTTCGACGGCGGTCAGGATGGGCGTTTCTCCGGCTGTTGATGGCGGCCGCGATCGCTCTCCTCGGGCTGCCCTCTCGTGGCTCGCGGGCCGACGAGGTGACCGGTACTTGGACCGGTGACGTGCAGCTACGAGGGAACTACTACTGGGATCGAAGCACGCGCGTCGTGGCGCCCGAGCTCATCGCACAGCTCGAAGCTCCGCAAGGGAGCCGGCTTCGAGTCGACTATCTCGTCGACTCGATCACCAGCGCAAGCATCGCGGCAGGCGCCCTCGAGGACACGCGCTTCACCGAAATCCGCCACGACGTATCGGTTAACGGCGGCCATGAGTTCTACGAGCGTGAAAACCCGGTCGACGTGTGGGGCGGCATGCGGTTTAGCAAAGAACCAGACTACTTCTCGTTCAGCACCTTCTTTCAACCGTCGCTTTGGCTCGCCGACCGGGCCACGATGCTCCGCTGGCGGGTAACGTACCTACACGACGAAATCGGCCAGAATTTCCGGGGTGGCACGCAGATGAGGCCGGGGGAGGACGGGATGCGCGGCAGCGATTTCGGTGAAAAGCTCGATGCGGTATCGATGGCGGTCGGCTGGGAGCAAGCCTTGGCGCGCACACTGAATTTCGAGGTCGCGTACGACTTCACCGTGCAGTCTGGGTTTTTAGCGAATCCCTATCGTTCGGTGCTCGGCGGACAACGTCCCGAGGAGCACCCGGGCCTTCGCCTGCGAAATCTCCTCTACGCGCGCCTCGCTTGGTATATCCCGCGGTCGCGGACTTCACTCCAGGCGATCTACCGATCGTACTTCGACGACTGGTCGATCTCGGCCATCAATCCGGAGGTGCGCATCTATCAAGAGATGTCTCCGCACTTCCAGACGCGTCTTCGCTACCGCTATTACAAACAGTCATCGGCGTTCTTCTACAAGGGCGACCCCAACGCGTACACGTTTCAGGATCGCTACGTCACCAACGACCCCAAGATGAGCGCGTTTCAGGTGAACGAGATCGGCGTTCAGTTCCTCATCCTCGGCTCGTTTCTCGAAGGCCGCGCCCACCGCTCGATCGCGGGCGCCCAGCTCGACATCAGCTTCAACTACCGCTGGAACACCAACGCTTTCGGCAACCAAGTCATCTCCCAAGCAGGCCTTCGAATTCCTTTTTGAAAAGGCTCAACCCTCAAGACAGCTCGATCGGGCTTCGGATCGTGCAGCGATTTCCCGTCGCCGGGTCGATGAAAGATAGATGGCTGGCGTGGAGGAGATGGCGGCCGAGGCCGGGAAGAGGCGGGCCGCCGTACAGCGTGTCACCGAGAAGCGGGTGGCCGATCGACGCCAGGTGTGCTCGAACTTGATGACGGCGGGCACTGTTGGCGCGCACCTCGACGCGGGATCCGACTTCGTCCGGCTTGCTTCGCAAGATCTCCGTCCGAGCCGTTTGAGCGCGCAGTCGTTTGGCCTCGCGCGGGTCCCTACACACACGAACCTTTCGCGAGTCCCGTGGGTCGCTGGCGATCGGGGCATCGATGATTTCGGGAGCGTCCACGACTCCAGCGCACCGAGCGACGTACCGCTTTTCGATCTCACCCGCCCGAAGTTGGTCACGGAGTGACTCGAAGGTCGACTGGTCGCGTGCGGCGAGCATCAAGCCGGATGTGTCGTTGTCGAGGCGGTGAAGGATTCCGGGCTCGCGCTTCCGGTAACCGACACCACGCATTTCCGGGTACCGGGCGACCAGTCCTCCGGCCAACGTGCCTAGCTCGCCCTCGGCAAGCGGATGACTTGGAATGCCCGCCGGTTTTTCGACGACCACGTATTGTTCTCGTTCGATGATCACTTGTATGTCGAGCGCAGGATCCGGGGTCGCATGGAAGTCGCTCGGGCCCGGGAGCTCTGCGAGAGTTACCCGATCCCCCATCGCGACCAAAGCGCTCTTCTTCGCTCTCCTTCCGTTGAGCCGAACCTCACCGGCCTCGAAGAGCGCTCTCACTCGACCCCGACTCAGGCCCGGGGCGCGGCGAGCCAAGACGACATCGAGCCGCTCGCCTTCGTCCTCCTTTTCGATTTCGAGCTCAAACGTACCCACGCCTTTCTCCTCCCACATTCGGCTGGGCTTTTCCAAGCCGTTTGCGCCGTCCGGTGGCGCGTCTACACTGCAAAACCCGTGGGCAAAAGCGACTACTACGTGATTCTTCAAGTCAGCCGGGCTGCCTCTGGCGACGAGATCAAGCAAGCATATCGCGCGCTCGCGATGCGGTATCACCCAGACCGCAACCCGGACGACCCCGCCGCTGAAGACGCGTTCAAAGAGGCTAGCGAGGCCTATGCGGTTCTGAGCGATCCCGAAAAACGAAAACGCTACGACCGTCACGGTCACGCCGCCTTCGACGTCAACGGCCCTGGGTTCGAGCCCGGTGACTTCGGTGCCGTCAGCGAGATCCTCGAGGGCCTCTTCGGGGAGGTTTTCGGCGGCACGCGTCACAAGCGCAGAGGTGGTCGTGACCTGAACTACGACCTCCAGATTTCGTTTGTCGACGCCGCTCTCGGCGTCGACAAAAAGATCGACGTTAACCGGCCTGGTCCGTGCGCGACCTGCGGCGGAAGCGGCGCCAAGCGCGGAACCCCGGTTCACAAGTGCAACGTGTGCCAAGGGCGGGGCCACGTGAAGTACCAACGGGGTCTCTTCGCGGCAGCGCGTCCTTGCCACGGATGCCGGGGAACCGGCACGCAAGTCCCTTCTCCGTGCGAAGCGTGCAAAGGGACCGGGACCAAGCTCCGCGGCGAAGCGATGACCGTAAAGATCCCGGCGGGCGTTCAAGACGGAGCGGTGCGCACCGTGCGGGGTGCGGGCGAGGCTTCGGACGGAGCCAACGGTGATCTCCACATTAACATCCACGTCCAAGACCACGAGCTCTTCACGCGCGAAGGCGCCGACATCTTGGTGTCCGTTCCAATCTCCTTTCCCCAGGCGGTGCTTGGTGCCAGCATCGATGTCCCGACGCTCGAGGGGACGGTGGTGATGAAGGTGCCGCCAGGAACCCAATCTGGAAAGGTATTCCGGCTGCGCGGCAAAGGAATCCCCGTTTACGGCGGTTACGGTAAGGGCGATCAGCTCGTCACGGTGGTGGTCGAGGTGCCGCGGGAGGTGAGTCGCCGCCAACGCAAGCTCATCACCGAGCTCGCCGAGGAAATCGGTCATGAGAGCCACCCGGAGCAGGCGAGCTTTCTCCGAAAGCTTCGCGGGCTTTTCGAGGGCTGACCCCGTAAACCCCTTTTTTTCCCAGACTCGAACGACCGCCTTGCATGGTCGAGTGGGCTTGCCAATGTACGGCCATGCGAACTTCAGCTTTGCTGATCATAGCCGGGGCACTCGTCTTTTCAGCAGGGTGCTCCAAGAACGAAAAGACCAACACAGCGAGCTCAGGTGAGGAAACCGAAACGCCGAGCCAAGAGGAGGCCGCCGAGGTGACCGACAGCAAGCCAACCCAAGCGCCGAGCCAGTACACCGTCGAGCTCGACACCACGAAAGGCCCGATCGTCATCGAAGTCCAGCGGGACTGGGCCCCGCATGGCGCCGACCGCTTCTACGAGCTCGTGCAAAACGGCTACTACAACGACGTCGCGTTCTTCCGTGTGATCGGGGGATTCATGGCGCAGGTCGGCATCAGCGGCGACCCCGCCCTGAACGCCAAGTGGCGGGAGAACCGCATTCCGGACGATCCGGTCAAGGGGAGCAACACTCGGGGGACCGTCTCGTTCGCCACCTCGGGCCCCAACTCGCGTACCACCCAGTTCTTCATCAATTTCGTGGACAACTCGCGCCTCGATGCGATGGGCTTTTCCCCATTCGGGAAGGTTAAGGACATGACCACGGTCGACGCGCTCTACGCCGGTTATGGCGAAGGTGCACCGCGGGGTCGCGGCCCGTCGCAGGCGCTTGTTCAGTCTCAGGGCAACGCCTATCTCAAGCAGAACTTCCCGAACCTCGACTACATCAAGAGCGCAAAGATCACCGAGTAACGCGTCCGGCTTCAACTTGGAAATCGACGCGATCGTTTTCGAGCAAGATGAACTCGGGATGCGTCGTCGTCAGGAAGACCTGGCCGCCCGCGTGGCTCAGCACCTCGAAGAATCGCCGATTGCGGCTGCGGTCCAGCTCGCTCGACACATCGTCGAGCAGCAAGATCGGTACCCGCCCGGTCCGCTCGGTCAGCAGATCGAGCTCGGCGGTCTTCAGGGCCAATACGATCGTCCGGTGCTGACCCTGGGAGCCATGATGACGCGCACCCACATCGTGTAGCCGAAGCTCGAGGTCGTCTCCGTGAGGACCGTCGGCCGTGAAGCCACGCCTTTGATCCTTTTCGAGGGAAGTCTCGAGCGCCCGGGCGATCGCCTCCTCGGTGGGCTCGACCCTCGGCAGGTAGCAAACCCCGAGGGGGGTATCACCCGCGAAAACATCGGCGAACGCCCGAATGACCCTCGGCGCCACGTCGTCGACGACTTGAGCTCTAGCCCTTCCCACCACGGCCCCTGCCTTGCTCAAAATGGCGTCGTAGGCGCGGATTGAACGTCGGTCGGTGGATTCGTCCTTCAAGAGTCGGTTGCGGCTGCGGAGGGCCTTCTCGTAGCTCGCCAAGGTCGACCCATAGATCGGGTCGATTTGCTCGAGTATGCGGTCGAGAAACGCGCGCCGCCGATCGGGCGCCCCCGCCGCAAGCACGAGATCACCTGGATGAAAAAGCACCATCTGAACCGTTTGATGCCAGATGCTGCTCGAGCGCGGCCGTTTTCCATCGAGCTTGAGGCGACGGCGGTCGGATCGCCCGAGCTCGATTCGAAGCTCGTGGGGCGCTGCGCCGCCCAAGATACTGGCTTCGAGCAGGGCTGTTTCGGAATTGAGTCCGATCAGGTCCTCGCGCTTTGCGCCCCGAAAGCTCTTCAGCGCTCCGAGGTAGTGAATCGCCTCGAGGAGGTTCGATTTTCCGGCGCCGTTGTCCCCGTGAATCACGTTGAAGTGAGGCCCCGGCTCGAAGGTCAACGGCGCGAGGTTTCGAAAGCCGCGAGCGCGTAAGGCCGCGACTCGGGTGGGCGCCTCGGCCGTGCGCGAATCGACAGACAAAGACCCGGCCTTAGATACGCATGGGCATGATGACGCCGATGAACTCGGATTCGTTTCCGACTGGCTTCAGCACCCCGGGGTCGCGCTCTCCGCTGAGCTCCAAAGCGACCTCGTCGTGAGGAAGCGCACCCAGCGCATCGAGGAGATATCTCGCGTTGAAGCCGATTCGGAGGCCGTCGCCCGCGTAATCCACATCGACCTCTTCGCTTCCTTCACCGACGTCGGGGTTTTGGCTCTGCAAGCGCAAAGTGCCTGGCTCGATCATCAACTGCACGCCGCCGCTCTTGTCGTTGGCGACGAGGCTGATCCGGCGAAGGGCTTCCACCAGGGGTCCCCGCGCGGCGATCACCGTGCGGCTCTGTTTGCTCGGAATCACCTTGTCGTACGGCGGGAAGTTCTCGTCGGCGAGCTTCACGCTCAACGAGAGGTCTTCCCGCTGAAAGAAGGCATTTCCTCCCGCCGTTGCAATTCCGATGGTTGCCTCCGTCTCCCCTTTGCCCTTGGCCGCTCTCACGTCGTCGAGCAGACGCTTGAGCTCGGATATCCCTTTGTGCGGCACGAGCATGCTGAAGCTCTTCGCCTTGCCTTTGGCGTCGAGCTTGCGCTCTGCTTTGGAGAGCCGGTGGCCATCGGTCGTGACCATCCGGACGACCTTTCCATCGCACTCGAACAAAGTGCCCGCCAGATGCGGACGCGTGTCGTCGTGAGACATGGAGTACTGAGTGAGCGAGATTAGATCGGCGAGAACAGACGCATCGAGCTCTGCAAAAGCGGCATCGCCAGCATTGGGGAGCGGAGGGAAATCTTCGCCCGGCATTGCGGGGATTCGGTAACGCACTTTGCCACAGCTCACTTCGACCGCATGGCTGTCGGTGAGCTTCCAAATCACCTCGGCATCGGGGAGGTTCTTGACGATGTCGAACAAGGTGCGGGCTGAAACGGCGATGCTGCCTGGTTTTTTGATCTTGGCGGGAACGATCGCGGTCACTCCGAGATAGAGGTCCGTCGCCGAAAGCCGAAGGCTGGTGTCCCCTTCGGTGGACAGCAACACATTCGAAAGGATGTGCATCGAGCTTTTGCGATCTGCGACTCCGTGGGTGCGTGCAAGACCACGGAGGAACTGTTGCTTCTCGATCGTGAGCTCCATGTAGCGTTACTCCATGATTCCAATGAAAGGCTTTGTCTGTTTATCCACTGCTTAGGATCCTTAATTTTAAGATCTAGTCTTCGTCTTAACGGCTGTGAAATGTGAATGAAGCAAGGTAACCAATCGGAACAACTAGCTATTGAGCGAAATTCGATGCGTTGATTGATCGTTCAGCAACTGGGGATGAGTCAAACCCCCTGTCTTTCCAAGGCCTGCTCCCCAAGTTGATCGCAGTTCAGGCACAGGGGCGGGTATACACCAAAAGCACGTGAAAGGCCCGACCCGCTGACGCACCACGACGGTACAAGACAGGCCCAAAAAGCGAGATCTGCGCGTTCGGCTCAAATGCCGAGCTTGCGTTCAATGGCGCCGACGGCGCTGAGAACGCGCTCGTCCTGGCCTTCGATCAAACCGCCGATCTTGCGCACTGCGCTGATTACGGTCGTGTGGTCTTTCCCGCCGAAGCGCTCACCGAGCTCCGGGTAACTGGTGCCGAGGCGCTGACGACAGATATACATGGCCACCATTCGGGGAAAACTGACGGCGCGGTGGCGCTTGCGGGACTTGAGGTCGACCAGGCGGACTCCAAAGTAGCCACACGCGATTCGCTGGATGTCCTCGACGGTGGTTGCCGTATCCTGATTGGGCACCACCTGCCGCATCGTTTCTTTGGCGAGCTCGAGCTCCAGTGGCTGACCCAAAAGCTCGGCTTTCACCGCGACCCGAAGAAGCGTTCCTTCGAGCTCACGCACATTGCTGCGAACCGTCTGAGCCAAAAAGAGCGCCACCTCGCTCT
This sequence comes from Polyangiales bacterium, assembly GCA_041581895.1. Lineage (GTDB taxonomy): Bacteria > Myxococcota_A > Polyangia > Polyangiales > Houyiibacteriaceae > SG8-38. The sequence goes on from JBFICQ010000027.1 coordinate 12,822, forward strand.
CGAGCGCGATCCCTTCGGTCTCGGCCTTCTTCTGCAGAATGGCGATCCGAGTGTCCAGCTCGGGGACCTGGACATCGGCAACCATCCCGGATTGGAACCGACTGACCAGGCGTTCCTGCATTTCCGAGATCTGCTGAGGGTAGACGTCGGAGGTGACGACGATCTGCTTATCCGAGTGGTAGAGCGCGTTGAACGTATGGAAGAACTCCTCCTGGGTCTGCTCGCGTCCGGCGAGGAATTGAATGTCATCCATCAACAGGACGTCGCACTGCGAGCGATAACGCTCTCGAAAGCCACTGATCTCGTGATTCTGAAGTGACCAGATGAACTCGTTGGTAAAACGCTCAGCCGACACGTAACGAATGCGGGCTCGGGGGTTGCGCTGGAGGATCGTATGACCGATCGCATTCACCAGATGGGTTTTGCCGAGCCCGACGCCGCCGTATATGAAAAGCGGGTTGTAGCGACATCCAGGATCGGAGCCGACTGCAACGCTTGCAGCATGTGCCAGCTGATTGGCAGGCCCAACTACGAAGTTCTTAAAACGGTATTTGGGATTGAGGTCTGCGAAGACCGACGGTGCCCGGGGAGTCGCCCTCGGTAGCGAACGTTGGGTCGACTCGCGCGCAGCTTGTGCTTTTTCGCGCAGGGTTTCGTCGAGCTCCCAGCGGACCTTTTTCGGGACGATCGAGTCGCCAGCCTCACGGTCGAGGGTGTCGAAGATCAGGTCGAGGTAATGCGCCGATATCCAATCTGCGAAAAACTGATTCGGGATGCGTAGAACGATGGAATCGGGCCCGACCCCGCCAAATTGAACCGGCTGAAGCCAGGTTTCGAAGTTTTCCGAGGAGAGGCGCGACTTGAGGCTACCGAGTGTCCGTTCCCACAACTGATCCATCGTCTCTCAGCCCCCCAAAAACCGCATACATCAGCGTGTTCGTCCCCAAGTCGTCCACACGTTTCTTGGAGCGAGTTGTCGTTTCACCATCCGCCGACTCGGCGACTTCAGCTGGCGCTCTTCTTGTGAAGGGCCGCGAAACTAGCAGTCTGTTTCGAGTGCGTCTACGGTGATCCCGCGACAAACTGCTAAGCACTTGGGATCGCGGAAGATTCAAAAGCGATTTTTTTTACAGCAGCACGCGCTGCGTCACGCGCCGCTCTTGAGTTGTTGACAAAGTGTTGCAATCACTTCGAATTACGACGTGTTATCGTTCGCGCAACATCGACGCCTGACTCGCCTTCGGATCATCCACAGCATGTTGATTTTTTCGTGCACGACGATCGTCCGTGATCGATTGTGTGCGCGCGTTGCCTCCACAGTTTGTCCACCGAGATCCCACGAGGTGATGTGACCGGTTCGGGTGCTTGCGCAGGGTCGCAACCGGCAGGGAACGAAGGTCCTCCCGGTAGCGTTGTTGCGGTAGTGGGCATCAGAGGGCCGACAATTTGGAGGGGTGATCCAACGCTGCTAGCTTCGCCCAGGACGCCAACCATGGGGGAAATAAAAGCTTTTTGGGCGGCCGCGACCGTGGGACTTCTCATCGCGGTGTGCATTCCCGGTGCTGCGCATGCCCAAACCGTGGGACCAAGCGGCGTTGGGCAGCCCGCAAACCCTCCCCTGCCACCAGAAGACACCTTGGAGACGGGCTACACCCTCGGAATGGGTGCGGGTGTCCGTGCGGGTGCCGTTGGAACCTCGGCGTTGGCGTACAACACATCGAACATGGCGGCGGTCTCGGCGTACCACATCGAAGCGTTCTCGCAGATCATTCCTGGCGGAGGCGACACCTATTGGACGATTGGAAGCGCGGTGACCGACTCCACGACCAGCAAGAAGCTCGCGTTGGGAACGAGCTTTCGGGGGGTCTTCAGTGGAAACGATCGTAGGTACAAAGGCTGGGACTGGCGGACCGGGATCGGTATCCAGGCGATCAAACAGCTCGGCCTCGGTCTAGGAGTTCGCTGGGCGCGAATGAACGCCGAGTCGCTCGGCGGCCAACCGCTCGCGCCTTCGCTCGACCGGGTCACGCTTGACGCTTCGATCACGATCACGCCCATCCCTTGGCTCAAGCTGGCCGGTCTCGGGTACAATCTGATCAAGACCAATTCATCGCTTGCGCCACAGATGGCTGGCGGCAGCGTCAGCATCGCGCCCATCGACAGCGTCATCTTTGGCGGCGATATCCTGGTCGACCTTTCGACCTTCGAGAAGAACGAGCTCATAGGGGGCGCCGGCATTCAGTTCATCGCCAGCGAAGTAGCCCCCCTCCGAATCGGCTATCGGCGCGACGGTGGCCGCGATCTCAATCAGATCACGGCGAGTGCGGGTTTCAACAAGGGCAAGTTTGGTGTCGAAGCCGCGCTTCGGCAGACCCTCGGGTCCCAAAAGGAGACCTACCTCCTGTTCTTGACCCGTTTCGTCGTGCAGTAGCGCTACTTTCCGCGCGTGAGCCCGACGTGCACGAGCCCTGGGAGATGCCGGCCGACGAAGGCGCCGACCTTGCCGTGGCCGGTGAACGTGTACTCCCGCTTTCGAGCGGCGATCGCGTCGAGCATAGCCTTGGCAGCACGATCGGCGGGCCACATGAGCTTCTTGGGTCGCGTATCTTCGCGGCTCGCATCGAACACACCCCGATTGTCGACCTGCGCGATTTCACTTTCTATGAACCCTGGGTGGATCGTCGTGCAGCTCACCCCTGTTCCGTGCAACTCGACCGCCAGAGTTTGACCGATCGCGCGCACGGCGTATTTCGACGCCGAGTAGGCCCCCACACCTGGCGTGACGAGCATGCTCGCCACGCTTCCAACCAGAACCAAACGGCCCGAGCTCTTCATCAGGTGCGGAATCGAGTATCGGGCGGTCATCGCAAGGCCGACCACGTTGACATTGAGCTGCCGCCGCCAGTCTTCTGCCGATAGCTTTGTGATTTTCCCTGCGACGGAAAAGCCGGCGTTGGCCACGGCGACATCGAGTCGGCCGAGCGTATCGACCACCTGCTGTACCGCGCGCTCCACCGACGCCTCGTCGGTCACGTCGCAGGGAACGACCAGCGCTTTCCCACCATTGCCGGCGATCTCGGTGGCGACGAGCTCGAGTCGCTCTTGACGACGTCCCGATACTGCGACGGCGGCGCCCTCCTCGGCGAACGCGAGGGCGAGCGCACGTCCGATGCCGCTTCCTCCACCTGTGATCCACACGACCTGGTTCTCGAATCGCTTCGCCATCCACAGCGCCTAGCAGCTTCGCCCGGGATCGCCACGGGTGCCGTCACTCGGCGCTCGTCTCCGCGGTATCCTCGACCTTTGCGGCTCCTGGATCGGTAACCCAGCGTTTGATCGGAGAAAACAGGTCTGAAGCACGACCCGCGAGGTCGACGTCGAGCCGATAGAGACAAGGCACGACCAGAACGGTGAGCACCGTCGAAAAGGTCAGCCCCCAGACGATGACCTGCGCCATGGGCGCCAGATGCGCCAAGCTCTCGCTCGCCAGCGACAGGGGCAAAAGGCCGGCAATCGTCGTCACGCTGGTCAAGAAGATCGGCCTCAATCGCAATCGCCCGGCTTCGACGATCGCTTCGTCGAGCGCCATCCCGCGTCGCCGCCGCTTGTTGATGAAGTCGACCAGCACGAGGGAGTCGTTGACGACGATTCCGGTTAGGCCGACGACTCCCACCAAAGAGATCAGGCCCACCGGCTTTGCAGACAACAGGAATCCTGCCGTCACACCAATGAACGACAAAGGGATGGCAGCCATCACGACCAGCGGCTGCGAAAAGCTCTGAAACTGAGTGGCCAGGATCGTGTAGATCAGAAGCATGGCGATCACGAACGCGTGCAACAGCGAGTCGACTGACTCCTGAGTCTCCTCCCACTGGCCGCCATACTCGAACACGATGTCGGGATTGGCGGCCTCGAGAGAGGCGAGCTTCTTCCTCAAGATGGAGTTGACCTCGCTGCTGTTGGTGACCTCTTCATCGACGTTTGAAAGCACCGAGACCATGCGCTTTTGCTGATAGCGTTGAATCTCTCCGGGGCCGCGCCCATGCGTCACGTCGGCGATCTCGCGGATTGCCACTTCGTCGCCGGTCGGAGTGATGAGCCGAAGCGATTCGATCCGCGCGGGGTCGCGTTGGACGTCTTCTGCGAGCTGCACCACGATATCGATCTCGTCATCGCCATCGCGAAGGGTTGCCGTCGGCGTTGCGCCAAACGCGCTTCGAAGCCAGACCGAGACCGCTTCCGGCGTGAGGCCGTTGAGAGCAGCGCGCTCTTCGTCGACTTTGATCTGCAGCTCTTGCTTGCCGAGCTCGTAGTCGTGATTTGCATTTCGTGTGCCGGGTGTTTTTCTGACCTCTGCGAGAACTTGCTCCGCGAGCTCGACCAGACGCTCCTGGTCGTTGCCTCGCACCCGCACCGCGACCGGCGCACCCCGCGGCGGCCCGGGGCGTACCTCGACGACTTCGAGCCGTGCAGGCCCGACGACGTCATCATAAAGGCTGCTGACCTGGGTCACGAGGTCGCGACCTCCGTGAAGGCTGCTCCTTCGTTTTGCCGGGACGACGAAGACCGTGACCATCCCCATGTGGTCGCCCGTGTCGATCCCCATGTCCGTTCGCGCCATTCCTCGGACCGCGAGCGTCGCCTCGACGTCAGGATTCTCGAGGGCGAGGATACGGCCTTCGAGCTCGGCTAGAAGCTTCTCGGTTTCCTCTTTCGACGCATCGGTGGGCATCCGAACGCGCACGTCAAACATGTCCACATCGCCCTCGGTCAGCAGGATGACGTCTTTGACGGACAAGGCCGTGACGATCAGAACTCCGCACAAGGCGTAACAGCCAAACACCACCGTTGCGCGATGGTGCAGCGACCACCGGAGGATCCTTTCGTAGCCCGACGTGACCCGGCGCTTGGCTCGCTGAAGGCGTGTTTCTGGGGGTTTCGACTCCTTCTTCTGCGTCCCGAGCTTGCCGAAATCTGCCATGTGACTCGGCAAGATGAACATGGCCTCGATCAGCGATGCGGCCAGCGCGGCCACGACCACTTTGGGTATGATCGCGAAGAACTGACCGAGGACCCCTTCCATCAAAAGAAGCGGCAGAAACGCGGCCCAGCTGGTCAGCGTCGAAGATACCACCGGCCAAAAAACCTCCTGGGTTCCCACGACCGCTGCCCGCCGGCGGGGCATCCCCTCCTCCATGTGTCGATAGATGTTCTCGATGATGATGATCGCGTCGTCGACGACGACGCCCAGACAGAGGATCAACGCCAAAAGGGACATCATGTTGATGGTGATGCCCATCATGTCCATCGCGACGATCGCCCCGGCGAGCGCGACGGGGAGGCCCACGGCTGCCATCGTGGCGTTTCGGGCGCCAACGGCCACCCAAAGCAGAAGCAACACCAAGAACAAGCCTGCGGCCGCATTGGCGTACAAGGTGTCGAGCGAGCGTTCGACCTCGTGTGCGGCATCACCAAACGTGTCGATGCTGACGCCGGGAGGCAGCGTCTTGCGGAACTCGTCGACGAGCGCATGCACGCTTTCGCTGATGCGAATGCTATCGGCCTGCTCCTCTTTTCGAACCGTGAGCACGATTGCCGGCTCACCATTCACGCGTCCGCTGTATTTGCCTGGAGCGAAAGCGTCCCTGACGTCTGCGACGTCGCCAACGCGCACCGAGCCTCCCCTTTGATCGGGGCGTATGACGACTTTCGCCAGCTCGGCCGCATTGTCGACCCGGGTCATGCCGCGCACGAGGCGGGTGTCGCCCTCGCCCTTGGTCGTCCCCGCGGGGACGTTTGCAGCGCGAAGTCGAAGGGCTTGGGTCACCGATGTGAGCGAGAGCTGGTGTGCTGCGAGGCGATCGGGGTCGACGTCGACTCGAAGCTCACGGTCGCGAATGCCATTTCGCCAAAGCCCAGAAACCCCGTCGAGACGCTCGATCCGTTCGGCCAAGTCTTTGCCAATCTGGCGGAGCACGATCTCGGCGACTTCGCCGCGCACGGCAACCGCAATGGTCGGGAAATCGACCTTGAACTCGCGGACCACAGGGCGCTCTGCGTCGATAGGGAGGTCGTCGATTCGATTGACCTCGTTCGAGATCTCCATCATCGCGCTCGTCATATCCTCGACGTCAGCCTTGAACTTGAAGCTCACGTGCGAGACACCCTCCTTCGAGCTCGCCCAGATCTCCTCGACTTCGTCCACGCTCGCGACGGCGTTCTCGACGGGGATCGCCACCAGCTGCTCGATCTCTTCGGGCGATGCGCCGACGTACACCGTGGTGACACTCCCCCACCCAGTGGGCATCGTCGGCAGCGACTCCCGGTGCATGTCGCTCAATACGAGGGCGCCGACCAAGACCATCGAGATCGCAACCAAGTTGACGAGCACCGGTTGTCGGACTGCGAAGCTAGGGACGCTCATGGCTCTTCGGATTTCTCGGAGGTCGATGCCGTGGCCGATTCGACCGGCACGACGAGCACTTTCGAAGAGTCGACGACCCGCGCAACCCCTTTGGTAACCACTTGGTCCCCGACGCCCAGACCGTCTTTGATCTCGGCGAAGCCCCCCCGCACCGAGCCGATCGACACCACCCGCCGATACGCGATCCCGTCCTCGATGACGTATACGTGCTGGCGGCCAAATCGCTCGAAAACCCCTTCGATCGGCACGCGGAGGACGCTCTTCGGGTCTCCCGTTTCAACGGTGAATCGTGCGACCAACCCCGGACGGAGCCGAGCAGCTGGGTCGTCGATTTCGATCTCGACCGGAAGCCGCCTCGTCCGCGGATCGATCACCTCGCCCACGCGCACCACCTGGCCGGTGAACGTTTCCCCTGGACGCGCGAAGACCGACACCACGACTTTGGAGCCAACCGCCACATCGAGCGCTTCACGAGGATCGAGCAGCACCCGCGCCTTGAGCAGGCTCGTGTCGGCCAGGGTCAAGAGCGGGCTTCCGGGCGCCACCCATTCGCCGACTTCGATCGCGCGTTGGACGACCGTCCCACCAAACGGAGCCCGTACGACAGCCTCGGTCAAACCTCGCCGAGCGAGCTTGGCTTCAGCTCGAGCCGCGTCACGCGCCGCCGACGCCATGCGCACGGCATCGCGGGCGTCGTCGAGCCGTTGTTCGGGCAAACCTCCGGTCTGCACGAGCCGTTCGGTTCGGTCGCGTTCTCGCTCGGCCTGGTGGAGCCTCGCATCGCTTTGCGCCACGGCAGCCTGGGCGGCCTGCACTGCGGACGCCGTCCGGCCGACATCGAGCCGAAGCAAGACCTGGTTCGCCTCGACGCGATCTCCTGCTTCGACATGAACCGCCACGACACGGCCAGAGGTCTCCGATCGCATGTCCGATTGTCGGTTGGCCAGAATCTCGGCGGTCGACGTCGAGGTCGGCGTCATCGCCTCGGGCTCGAGGATTTTCGCGTGCACCGGCGGCGGCGGAGGCTCCGAAGCCGCAGGTGCCTCGGAGGCGCAGCCCGACCCGAGCCCGAGGACAAGGGCCGAGAGCCAGCCGAAGTGCATCATCCGCGACACCCGATAACCCTGGGTGGCGATCCACGCCTCGGCAAGACGAAAAAATCGGTAACTGCGCTAGCGAAGCTCCGCGTAGCAGTTGCTCAAACACAGGTCGTCAGGCCGTGCTTCGGTCATCGCGCTCAACAATACGCGGTCGTCTGCTTTCCAGCCCCGGATGATCAGGGTGTCGCCAGGGAACACCGGCGCGCTGAATTGCCCTTGGAGCGCCGCGAACCGTTCCGGATCACCGTCGCATGATTCGCGCAACACCGCGCGGCCTGCGTATCCGAGAGTACACAGGCCGTGAAGGATTGGCCGATCGAATCCGGCGTCGGCGGCAAACATGGGGTCGGCGTGAAGCGGGTTGTAGTCGCCGCTGAGTCGATAGAGGAGGGCCTGGGCCAGCGGGATCATCTCGCGCACCTCGAAGTCCGGTTCGCGTTGAGGCGGCGCGACCCGTTTGCGCCGGGGGGCTGGGTCGCCGCCAAACTTCCCGTCGCTACGGAGCAGGAGTGTCACCTCGCCTTTCGCAACCATGTCGCCTGCTTCGTCATTTGCTTCGATCTCGAACACCGACATGGCAAACCGCTTCAAATCGTAGAGACCAGACACCCGGCCGTTCACTTTCAAGCAGTCGTTGGGCTTCAGAGCCTTCGACACTTCGATTCGCTGACTGTGGTGAACTATCCCCTGCCGGTCGCAGCCGATTGCGTCGACCAATGCGTCAAAGGCCGCAAAGGTCGGAATCGAGGCAAAGGTCGGCAAGACCTTCGGGCCGCGCCCTTCATACAAGAAGTCCAGTTCTGCGTCGGCAGCCGCTCCCACGCCGAGCGCGTAGATGACGGCATCCCGCCACGTATAGCAGAACTCGATCTCTTCGGTTTGGTAGCCGACCGTCTCGGGGGCGATGGCCATCTCGATGAGCCCGAGTAGAGCGCCTGAAAGAAGCCGTGGCAAGCCCACGCTTGTGTGCTTGTTAACGACGCTGCACCTCGGTAGAGTGCGTCATGGTGAACGAAGTGAAGAAAGTCGCGATCATCTTTTCGGGGGGGCCTGCGCCAGGAGCCAACGCCGTGATCGGAGCTGCGGCGACATCGTTTCTCGAGACAGGAGTCGAGGTGTTCGGCATCTTTCACGGTTACACCAACCTCCAAGAGTACGACGGCTCGAAACGACTCATGATCGAGGGCGAGCACTATCGTCGCCTCACGCCGAGCGACATCCGAGGCCTTCGGAATACGCGGGGCGTCATCATCGGCACGGCCCGGGTGAACCCCGGGGCGGGCATCGAGGTACCTGCCGACCTGCTCGATCCCGAGAAAACCGCGCGCCTGGCGCGCGTCCATCACGCGCTTGCCGATATGGGGGTCGATGCGCTCATTTCGATCGGCGGCGACGACACGCTCAAAACCGCGAACTATTTCTATGAATTCCAGCGTCATCAGGTCGCCGCAGACGAGCGTATTCGCATCGTGCATCTGCCCAAGACGATAGACAACGACTACCGAGGCATCGACTTCACCTTTGGTTTCTTCACAGCGGTCGACGTGATGGCAAAGGAGGTTCTGAACCTGCGGGCCGACTGCATCGCAACCAGCAGCTATTTCATCGTCGAGACGATGGGTCGCAAGGCCGGCTGGCTTTCCTACGGGGTCGCGATTGCTGGCGAGGCAAACATGGTGCTGTCGAGCGAAGACGTGCGGGGCGACCTCGCCATCGAAGAGACATCGATCGATCCTCACACCGGTGCAGAGATCATCTGCCAGCGCCTGTCGATTACGGCGCTCGTCGATCGCGTCGTCGACCTCATGTTGGCCCGCGAAAAGCGCGAACAGCATTACGGGACCGTCGTGCTGGCCGAAGGGCTTGCCGAGCTTCTACCCGAGAACTCCTTGCAAGGCCTCCCGCGCGACGAGCACGGCCACATCCGCCTCGGCGCATTCGATCTTGCCAAGATGGTGGCAGATCGAGTGCAGACTCGATACGAGGAACGAACCGGGCGAGGCAAGAAGGTGCGACACATCCAGCTTGGGTACGAGTCGCGTTGCTCCCCGCCTCATGCCTTCGACGTCATGCTCGCAAGCCAGCTCGGGATTGGCGCTTTCCGTGCCTTGGTCGAGGAGGATCTCGACGGTCACATGGTCAGCGTCAGCGGCCAGCTCGACCTCCAGTACGTCGAGTTCTCCAAGTTGATCAATCCGAAGACGCTTCAGACCGAGGTGCGCTACATCGAGTCGGGTAGCGACTTCCACCGCCTCGCTCGCTTCCTCGAAACCCGGACGGAGCTTGCTCCCGAGTGGAGCCCCGGTAGGCGGCTCGAACCGAGAACCGAAAAGCCGTCGCGAAGGTGAGGCTCAGAAGCCGGGGCGCTCGCCCATTTGGCGGACCCGCTTGCGACGCCGCAGGAGG
>JBFICQ010000028.1:0-21978 GCA_041581895.1 Polyangiales bacterium
ATCGGCTCGGCGCCCTTCATCTGGAAGTAGAGAGCCTCCACCACCAAATCGAGGCTGCTCCCTTTCTTCCCGAGCAAGAGCGGGGTCGCCTCGGCGCGGGCCAACAAGGACTCTTGAGTGGCGCGGCTCATCGCACGCATCACCAACGGTAGCCCGAGAAACACCGACAGCGACAGCACCAGTAAGAGCGTTTTGGCTCGGTGGTGACGGAGGTATCGCCAGGCGAGGTAGATGCTGTCTTTCATCGGCTCATGCCTCGGTCGCACTCAGTGCTTTCACGTCGACGACCTGCGCGAACTGATCGAGGAGCCCATGGTCATGCGTGACCATGAGCATTGTGGTGGAGCGCGCGTCGCACTGCTCGAACAACAGATCGAGGGCTTGCTGCTTGGTTGCAGGGTCGAGGTTCCCGGTCGGTTCGTCGGCGAGGATCAGTCTGGGCCCACTGACGAGCGCGCGGGCAATGGCGATGCGCTGCCGCTCGCCTTGGGAAAGCTCGCTCGGACGTCGATCGAGCAGCCCGACGAGTCCCAACTCCGAAGCTAGCCCCCGCGCGCGCGATCGTACCGTGGCATCGAGGCGTAGCTCGGGGTGCAGGCGATAGGGATAGAGAATGTTTTCGAGCACATCGAGGTGCTCCAGGAGCAAAAGCTCTTGAAACACGAAGCCGATGGTGGTGATGCGAAACGATCGGCGCGCCGCGGGTGACAGACGATCGACTCGCACCCCAGCCGTGCTGACCGCGCCTGAGCGCGGTCGCTCGATGCCCGAGATGAGGTTCAAGAGCGTGGTCTTGCCCGAGCCGCTCGGCCCAATCGCTGCCGCCCGGGCTCCCAAGGGGATTTCGAGCTCAGCTACATCGAGCGAGAAGCCGCCATGCGGGTATTCGAATCGGACATCGCGAAGAGAAATCACAGGGTCGCCAATCTACCTCACGATGGCTCGTGCTCCACCTCGGCACGCCTCGGCGCTCAGAAGTGGTACGCCCCAGCCAGAGCGGCGGTCACCTCATGCGTGACGATATCGTCGGTCGGGATGTAGCCATAGCCAAGCTCGAGGTCCAGGCTCCAGCGCGGATCAAAAAAATAGGCTCCACCGATGACCGCACCGATGCCAAGAGACAGGATGTTGCGTTCTCCCTCCTGCTCCTCGCGCTCTTTCTCGAAGACCCGGATGTTCCAAGTGAGGACGAACCCGATGAAGCCTTCCCAGGACCCTTTGCGAAACAGCCCCCTCAAGATGACGTCGAAGGGTGAGTCGAAACGCTGCTTGTTGAAATAGAACGGCTTTGAAATCGTGAGCGCGAGATGCTGGGGAATCAGCGCCCGGTCATAAGCGATCGCGAACCCACCGAGATGCTCGATGGTTCGGAGCGGTTCCCCAGTTGTGGCGGAGTCGCGATCGCGAAGGATGTGAAAAGTGTAGGCGCCGCCGAGCGTGAGACCATTGAGGCGCTCCCTTTCCTCGCCCACTTCGGCGGCTTCGTCGGGCCCGGGTTCCGAAGCGTGCGCGATGCCCGTTGCCGCCGAGCACACGACAACCACTGTCGCGAGTATGACGCTCGATTGGGCTCTGATCATTTCGCGACCTTGGGAACGATGTCGAGCACGCCATTGTGCTTTTTGTACTGGTTCCACAGGGCGACCATCTCTTTGACCTTGTCCGGTTGGTCGGTGCTGAGGTCGCGGAGCTCTGCCGGATCCGTCGACAGGTCGAAGAGCTCCCAGTCGCCGGTACCGAGCGGCTTGGGTAGCCAAACGATCTTCCAGTTCCCATCGATGAACGCTTTGAAGCTGAAGAGCTCGTAACCGACTGTGCTGGCACCTGCGTAGGCGGACTCGCTCCTTCCCGCAAAGAGGTCCAGTACCGACCGCCCCTGCATTGGTAGAACTCCCTGACCGTCGATGGCGTCGGGTTTTGCGGTGCCCGCGACGTCGAGGAGGGTTGGCATGATATCTCGAACGTGAACGAACGACTGGTTCACCGCGCCAGGCTCAGCAGGTTTGCCTGGCACCTTGGCCAAGAGAGGTGCTCGGATGCCCCCCTCGGTCGGGTACGCCTTGAACATACGGCTCGGGGACATGCTCGCCTGGGCCCAACCCGGACCCATCTCGATGTACGAGCCAGGAAGTCCCCGGTTGTCTAGGCTGTTGTCGAACGAGGCCAGATACTCGTCGGTTTGACCCGGGTAGGCCGTTGGCAGCGCTCCATTCGCCCCATTGTCCGACATGAAGAGGATCATCGTATTGTCGTATTCGCCGATCTCTTTGAGGTAGTCGAACACGCGCGCAATCTGCTCGTCCATGTAATCGACCATCGCGGCGTACACTTCCATGTCGCGTGCGGCGAGGGCACGCTCCTTCTTCGACATCTCATCCCAAGCCTTGACGTTTGGCAGGCGAGGGAAGGGCACCGCATCGTCCGGAACCGTGCCAAGGCGTTTCAGGCTCTCGAGCCGCTTCTGCCGAAGCGAGTCCCAACCTTGGTCGTACTTTCCCTTATACTTGTCGATGTATTCCTTTGGCGCGTGCAGCGGGTCGTGTGGCGCGGTGTACGACAAATAGGCGAAGAACGGCTTGTCATCGCCGCGGCCTTGCTCGATCCATTCGAGCATGCGGTCGGTGTAATACCGCGTCGAATAGAAGTCGTCGGGCAAGGATTCGACTTCCTTACCGTTCCGTCGGTAGACCATCGTTTCGGGCGGGCAGAGTGGCTTGCGGTCATTCCAGTGGCTCCCACCGCCTTGAAGCAGCACGAACGTCTCCTCAAAGCCCCGTGCATGTGGGCTCGTATTTTCGTCAAGGCCAAGGTGCCACTTGCCCGCCATGTATGTGTGATATCCCGCTCGCTTGAGCACCTCGGGGAGGGTGGCGACCTCGAAGTTCAGATACCCGGCGTACCCGGGGATTCCTATCATCTCTGGCGTGACGAACTCGCCCATCGTCCCGAGGCCTGCGAGGTGGTTGTCCATGCCAGACAGCAGAACCGACCGCGTCGGTGAGCAAGTAGGCAGCACGTGAAAGTTGCTGAGTTGCAGGCCTTCCTTCGCCAGCCCGTCCAGGGCCGGCGTCGAAATCTCTCCACCGAATGCGCCAATGTCGGAGAAGCCCAGGTCATCCGCCACGATCAGCAGAATATTGGGCCGCATGCCGAGGTCCGCTTTGGAGCTTGGCTTACACCCCGCGAAGGACCACGTAACCATTGCGAGGAGAACAATGGCCGTCACCGAGGTCGGTAGTCGCCCCACCATCACCTAGGCTTTTGCGGCTTGTACGGCGCCGGCTTCAGCTTGAACTCTTTGTTGAACTCGTCGACAGTTTCTTTTTCGACGTCACTGGTGTCGAAGATGTGGCTGAGGGTGAAAGGGGTGTACTCGCTCTTGCGGGTGCGGTCCGGATCTGGTTGCTTGCCGGGACCCGGGACGGCCCACGCTTCTTCGGTGATCACCGCCATCCGCTCGATGATCTCGTCCTTGCGAATATTCCAGACCAGATTGTCGGTGGCCATCGACAGTGGGCCGTCGTAGGTCTCTCGAATTCCCTCGAGCTGGTTGTACCGGGTCCCTTCCTCGTTAAACCAGTGGAACGCTACGGCGAGGCGCGGCTTGAGCTCGCTCATGATTTTGCCAAATGCAGGGGCGCAGGTGTGAAAGCCACAAGACGCCCGAATCGCAAGCTGGGGCGGTTGGTTGTAGTACTTCACCATGTCCTGCGGCATCGGCATCACTTCATGAATCACGATGTCGGCGTTCTTGGCGTATTTGAGCATCCAGGTGTTGGGCATCGTGTCGCCGCCATAGACGATCTTGTAGCCCTTCCACTGCAGGATCAGGCTGACCGGACCATCACCGGTGTGGATCGCGGGGAACGAACGGATCGTGACGCCGTTCTTCTGATAGATGATCTGATTCTCCTTGCGGTAGTCGAACTCGTGCACAGTGATATTCCCGGGGATCGGGCTGATCTGCGCGGCTCGCGTCATGTAGTCCCAGTTGTAGGCCTTCAGAAGGTTTTCCACGGCGTACTTGGCTCCCATGTCCTCGCGCGCGCCGCTTGGCCCCCAGACCTCGAGAGGCCTGGTGCGGCCCGCGGTCCAGCCGCCGGCCCAGAGTGGGGCGAGATCACCCCAGTGGTCGGTGTGCAGGTGACTGAGGAAGACTTTCGTCAGAAAGTCGTAAGGGATCATGTACGCGGCCACATTCGCCATCGAGCCCGTGCCGACGTCGAAGAGGAACTTGTCGCCGTTGCCGAGCTCGATCAGGAAGCAACTCGCTGCTTGGCCGTGTCGCGCAGCGGGCATGCCGGTGCCGCACGCAGTCATGCGAACCTCGTCCTTCCGCAGCTTCTCTGTTCCCGGATAGTAGACGTACCGATCCGGCGCGACGCCCGTCCGTGATTTCACCTCGCCGCCCGCCGCTTGTGCAACCTGCGGCTCTTGGAAACTCACGCCGATGAAATAGCCGATCGTCATCGCGACGAGTGTTAGCGCTAACGCACCGATTGCAGTTCGTGGTGTTCGCATGCAGCCCTCCCGAGGTCGACGAGCCTCCCACTGTCGCTTGCGAGGGTCAAGACACAAGTGTATGGTCGTCCCCTGCCGTGCCTCCGAAGAAGTCACTAACCAGGAACGACTGGCTCCGGGCCGCCATCGAAACACTGCGAACGCAGGGCATCGGGGGCGTACACGTGCTCCCTCTCGCGAAAAAACTGCGCGTGAGCCGGGGCAGCTTCTACTGGCATTTCGAGGACCTCAAAGATCTGCGGGATGCGATGCTCGACTGGTGGGATCGGGAAATGACCGAATCGGTGATCGAGCTTGCAAATGCTACCCGCGGGAGCGCTGAGAAGCGCCTCATCGCGGCCGGGGAGAATATCCTCACAGCCCACCGTAACCGGTACGAGTTGGCGATCCGTTCGTGGGCCGAGGATGACAAGAAGGCGGCGAAAGTGCTGCGACGAGTCATCCGCAAGCGGCTCGACTACATCACAAGCCTCTTTGCAGAGGCGGGGTTCTCCCCGGCCGAGGCGCGGGCCCGGGGAGAGCTTATGGCCGTCTATCTGATGAGTGAGGAAGTCATCCTCATGGACGAGTCCCTGAAAGACCGTCTTCGCCTCTTCAGGCGCCAAGCGCGTTCCCTCATGAGTTAGGAGAGATCCAATGAACAGACGACAACCGCTATTCCATCGATTGCCGAGCCTCCTCATCCTGCTCGCCTGCGCCTGTGCGTCGCGTGGGCCTGGAGCCGACGAGCCCTGCTCGACGTACTCGGTTGGCGATAAAGATTTCAAATTCAAGCCCCAGTTGGCCAACGTGGAGGTGAAGTGGTTTGAGGAGTGGACGTCGCGCTACGGCGAAACCCTGCCTGAGCCGCTTCCGCCCCAGGAGAACTGGCAGCACCCGATCCTTTCCAACCGATATGCCGGGACGATGCATGAGGACAGCTTCGCGACTGACGTCAGCCATTTCCCAGGGCCTATCCCCGCCAATGCCAAGGTTGGCTACTTTCATGTGTTGGAGAAAGGCAAGCATCTCTCCGGGATGGCGCCGCTCTATACGTTCCTCGACGATCAAACGGTCGTGACGATTTCGTTTGGGCGGGACGCGGCCACGCTGATCGTGATCGACATCTCCAGTCCGCCACCTCGGGTTCTCGACTCCATCCCAATCCCCGGTCGGGGGAACAAGATGCGACAGGTCGCTGGGACGAAGGGGCGAATCGCGGTCTTTCGCGACACGTCGGGGGGCGCCTATTCGTACCTGGCTAGCAATGGCGACGTCTACGTCCCTGGAGCCAACGACACGATCGTCCGCATCCCGATTCGCAATCGCCGGGTGGTTCGCGACGAGATGGTTTACCTGAACCTCGGCATCGCGGTGGGGAAGGGCACCATCGTCGAAGAAATCCTCAACAAGAAACCCAAGGACAATAAGCTCACCGCGATCATGCCCGATGCCGATGGCCGGGTCTGGTTCACCTCGAAGTACGGCGTGGTCGGCGTGATCGATACGTTGGGGGAGAAGACCGAGGAGGGCTGCCCGCGCATTTACGCCGCGGCAATCCAACTGTTTGCGGCCGAGGACAAGATCCGGCAGCTCTTCTCGCCGCTTCCGGAGGGTGCCGAGGAGTTCTTCGTCGACGCAAAGAAGGCCCTAGAGAACCAGGACATCGACCAGTTCCCTGAGATCCGCAAGCGCTTTCGTGAGCTCTTTTTAGGCAAGTCCGACTTCGCCGAGCAGATTCAAAACTCGTTTTCCGTCGGCCCGGATGGTGTCTACATCGTTTCGAACATCGCGCTTTACAAGCTTCGCTTCAACGCGGATTCCAAGAGGGTCGAGCTCGACCCGGCCTGGAAACCAACCTATCCACAGGGCGACCTCGTCTACGACAACGACCACAAGATCAAGCCCGGCCACCTCAACGACGGAAGCGGCACGACGCCTACGTTGATCGGCGACCGGTTCGTTGCGATCGTCGACAACGGCCCCGAGCAGGTGCACCTGAACGTGTTCCGTCAGAGCGATGGTTCGCTGGTCAGTAAGTTGCCCCTCTTCGAGGCGGGCAAAGGCGCCGTCGAAAACTCGGTCGTGGCCTACAAAGACCACCTCGTCGTCGGCAATACCTACGGCTATGTCGACCCCTTCAAAGAGAACCCCACCGCAGGTGGGATCATGCGGTTCGATTTCGACCACGAGGCAGGAGAGTACAAAGTGGTCGAAGGCTGGCCCGCGACGGGGCACTTCGACGCGAAGACGGCGACTCCCAAGCTCTCGACTCCCCGCGGCTTGATCTACGTCTATCAACGCGACGAGGAGCCAGTGAAGGGCCATCACGATTGGATGCTCACGGCGCTCGACTTTCGCACGGGCTGGCGCGTCTTCCGCATCAAGGGCTTCTTCAACAAAGGGGAGTTCGACGACAATGTCACGCGTATCGTGCAGCGGGCCGCGCTCGGCAAGGGCAACTACGACCGCAAGGTCTTCAACAACATCTGGGGCACGTTCACCTTCGGCCCCGACAACACCGTCTACCTCGGGGCCTACCGCGGTTTCTTGAGGTTCTGGTCGGACGACGAAATGCCCTAAGCCCTTGCTGTCGCTGGCTTTCGCGGCAATGCTCTGAATGTCGGGCACTAACGCACTGCCCTGATTCTTGCACTCGGCCCCGAAAATCGTTCTTGTTCGTGGAGATGACACACGTGAGCAAAAGTGAGATGCAGCATGAGCATGCACTCGAGGCCGCTCGGCAACGCCGAGTTGAGTTGAAAGAAGCGATTTCAAGTGTTGAGATCGCCGCTTCAGCCCCGATTGGAGGGCCAAACTGGCGTTCCAACCTACAAACCGAACTGGAGAGCTTACGGATCGCTCTTGAACAGCATGTTAAGGAGGTAGAAGGTGCCGAGGGCCTCCTCGCCCAGCTGAGAGACGATGCACCACGGCTGATCAACAAGATCGATCGAGTTCGGGACGAGCACCCCGAACTCACTCAGCAGGTTGCCGACGCCATCGCCAGTGCCAAGGGGTCATCCGGTGGCGAAGATCTGCGAAGTCAGGTTCTGGCGGTACTGGTTTCCATTGTTCGCCATCGTCAGCGTGGTGCTGATCTCGTCTACGAGGGGTACAACGTCGACATTGGGGGCGGTTGACGTAGAGGCCGATTGATACACAGCTCCTGTGGGCACATGATCGAGCTCCTCGCTCGCCTCGACGTCGTGACGATCAGGCCCTCCTTGATCCTTGAGGCCATTGATCTGCATCGGCTGCACCCCAGCGAAATGCGCGGCTCAGTGCCAGCGCCAGCATGATAGAGTGTCCGTATGTCGCGCCTGGACGAGGCATTCCGCCGGTTCGACGAGGCGAATGCCGAGGATCCAATCATGGAGGTCGTAGAGGGGAAAGAAGTCCCCAAGGAGGTCGTCTACGCGCAGCGCATGTCAGAGTGGTTAGAACGCTTGGCTGCCGACGCGCCCGAGACGGTGAAGCTCGCGGCACGGGCGCAGCACATTCGACGTTGGGAAGTCCCTCGAAACACGTACCCCGAGGGAAGGGCGGGGTATCTGAAATGGCGCACCGATCTTTATAAACGACACGGAGACATAGCCGGCGCCATTCTCAAGGACGTCGGCTACGACGACGGCACGATCGAACGCGTGAAAACGTTGCTTCGCAAGCGGGGGCTGAAGACCGATCCCGACGTACAGCTTCTCGAAGACGTGATCTGTCTCGTTTTTCTCCAATACTACTTTCACGACTTCGCCGGGCAGCATACGGAAGAGAAGCTCATCTCCATCGTCCAAAAGACTTGGAAAAAAATGACCGAACGCGGACAGCAAGCTGCCCTCGCGCTCGATTACGCGCCCGAAGACCTGGCGCTCATTGAGAAGGCGCTGCAGAAGCCTTCGTAGAGCCGGGCGGGATCGAGTAGGTGACCGTAGCGTGTGCGACGGGTTCGGCTTTGCCGTCGGAATAGATCGATACCTCACCGACAGCGAGGCGCTTGCCGAGCTTGAGCATGTTGGTTTCGGCGATCAAGTCTCCGAGCTTCGGGGCGCGCATGAAGTGGATGTTGAGGTTGGTGGTGAGCGCGAGGGGCTCGGGACCGACCATGGCGAGAACCAGGTAATACATGGCGGTGTCGGCAATGTTCATCAATACCGGACCTGAAATCGTGTTGCCCGGGCGTAAATAGCGCTCGCTCGTTTTTACGCGAATACGAAGAAAGTCGTCACGGAGCTCCTCGATCTCGATCGGCATTCGCGCTTGCGGAAAAACCTTGCGCATGAAGGCAAGGATCTCGTCGGCGTTCATCCGGGGCATGGGTGGCGGCGCGCGGTTGGGGTCAAAGCTTGAGCTTGCCTTCCTTGATGTCGATCCATCGCTCTGGCGTGAGGCGCTCGTAACCCAGATCAGTGCGAACGTACAGCGCATCTGAAATCGCCGTTGGGTCGACGCCTTCCTTTCTCAGATCGGTTTTCTGGATCTTGAAGGTGCCCGTCTTCGCGAGGTCGGTCATCACGCGGACAAATCGAGGCTGCGCATACGGCGGTAGCTCGGACACGACGCGCCAGAAGTCGTCTGGATCAAAACCGTTGACAGTGACTATCGCGGCGAGCCCCGCTTGGCCGTCCATGTTGGGTACCGGCACCCCGACCACGGTGGCTTCCGCGACTTGGTCGCTTCGTGTGATCACATCCGCCACTTCCGCGGTCGATACGTTCTCTCCCTTCCAGCGGAAGGTGTCGCCGATGCGGTCGACGAAGTAGTAAAAGCCGTCGGCATCGCGCCTGAGGAGATCGCCGGTTCGAAAGTATCGGTCCCCCCGGCGGAAAACGCCGGTGAGGATCTTCTTTTGGGTTGCGGTCTCGTCGGTGTAGCCACGGTACTCGAGACCGCCCCCGACTTTGGCGATTCGGATTAAGAGCTCTCCGGGCTCACCGTCTTTGCAAGGGATGCAGAAACCGTTCGAGTCACGAGGGTGCTCATCTCGATCGACGTCGTAGCGGACCAAGCTCAGATAACCCTTGAGCCCCGCAAATGGGACGCGACCTACCGAGCCCTCCCTCCCGCTGATGTTCGCGATGAACCCCGGTGCTTCGGTGGCACCGTAGAACTCGCGGACGGTGCCAATCCCGAAGCGCGACTGGAATCGAGCCCAGATGTCCGGACGAAGGCCATTACCGACCGCAACGCGAATGGGATTAGGCCGCTCTGCCGGCTGGGGAGGCGAGTTCACCAAGTAGCGACAGAGCTCCCCGATGTAGAGAAACGCCGTGGCTTGGTGTCGATGAATGTCGTCCCAGAAGGCGCTCGCGCTGAACGTCCGGCGCAGAGCCATGGGAACGCGGGCGATGATGGTGGCCGCCGCCCCCAACAGCAAGCCATTGGAGTGGTACAAAGGAAGCGCGCAATAGAGCTTGTCTCCGGGGCGAAACTCGTACATCAAGGCCCCAAAGCCTGCGCCCGCAAGGATGGCCCGCGCGTGCGAAACGCGGCACGGTTTCGGAAGGCCCGTCGTGCCTGAGGTGTAGATGTAGACGAAATCGTCTCCTGGCCGCACCTTGGCTGGCGGGTAGGCGGTCGGTGGCGTTTCGGCAAGCAGGCCGCGCCAGGGATCGTCGTCGAACACCAAGATACGATCGAGTGTCTGGCAGACTTCTTCGCATTGACGGAGCTCTGGATCGAGCGTGTGGCTGACCAAAACTGCGGTTGCTTTGGAGACTTCGATCGCGTGCGCCAAGGGCCGACCGCGCAGATTGTTGTTGATGAGCGCAGCGGTCGCACCGACCCGTGTGATACCCAGCACCGAGGCGATGTAGAAAGGCGAGTTCTCGGCCAGCAACGCCACCACGCCACCGGGCCGAACGCCCGCAGAAGCCAGCACGTGCGCGATGCGCGAGGTCGTGTCGTCGAGCTCCGACCACGTGAGGTTTTCGTGGTCCATTTCGAAAGCCGAATCATGCGGGGCTTCTTTGGCGTTTCGGACCACCACGTCGAGCAGGCTGCGGACCTGCTTGTTGCGCATGCGCATCATCCACGGGAACGTGCCGCGGAACGCGCGCGGCCCCGCGCGAAGCTCCTCGATCACCGCCGCTCGCCACGGACGGGAGGTCAGGCGATCCAACATTGTCGGCAGTTTACGACCTCTGGGGGCGGTTTCGAGCGGTTTTTGGGGGCTCCTATGCTAAGAAAGAGCCCCGTGTCGACGTGGATCGAGCTGAAGAACCATGCCCGCGCGAGCTACAGGCTGGCCGAGGAGCGCGACCACAGCTTCAAGGTCGTATTCAAGTACACCAGCGGGCGCCTTCAGGCGGTGATCGTCTCTTGCTACGAGGCCATGGGCCGCGTTTGGGTGGACTTCTCCTCTGCATGCTGTCGGGTCGACCGCATGGAGCCTCGTGAGGCGCTCGAGCAAGGCTTCAACCTCGCCGTGGGCGCGATCTGCCTCGACGGCGACGTTTACGTCGTACGCCATACCGTCCTCCTCGATGAGCTCGCTCCCGACGACCTGCAGATTCACATGCACTCGGTCGCTCGCGCCGCCGATCAGATCGAGCGGTCGCTCGACCAAAGTGAGCCCGCGCAAGCTCCCGTGCCGGGCTTGGAGTACGAGCTTTCTTGAAAGCGCAGCTCCACTGAAGATTGCCCTACGCGCCGCGTGCGCATATTCTCCGCGACGCGGGAGGGTGTATGGAGTTCGCCGTTGAAGTCGCAGGGATCTTCGCCGTTTTCGTGCTGTTGATGTGTACGTGGGGTGTGATCCTGCCGAGCCGCATCCTCACCTTCGCAACGCGCTGGGCCAATCAGCGAGGCCTTTGGGTTGCGGCCCTGCTGCGTATCGCCTTTGGTGCCGCGCTCTGGTTCGCAGCGCCGGCGTCGCGCGCCCCTTTGCTCCTTCAAGTTCTCGGCATCCTCACGTTCCTTGCGGGAGTGTCCCTGCCGATGATCGGCCTCGACCGCTTCACGAAGCTCATCGAGTGGAGCGTAGAGCGTCCGCCGATCGTCGTGCGGCTATGGTGCTTGTTTGGCATTGGGCTCGGCGGCGCCATTCTCTGGGCGCTCATCCCCGCCGCTTCTTGATCAATACCCAACGCCATCGAATCGGTCGCTGCCTCCCCGAAAAAGAAATCCGACGAACGGCTCGAGCCACCATTGCTTGCGCACGAAGAACTCACCTTTCCCGCTCATCGAGTACTTCATTCCCACGTTGAAATAGAACGGGCCTCTGAGGTGAATGCCCACGCCGGCTTTCCCAGTGAAGCCGGGCGCAAAGCGAAAACGACCCTCTCCCCGGCAGTAGTACCAGCCACAATCGATCGCGAGAGGCTCGAAGTTCCACAAGTTCGCATCGAAGCGGCCGGTAACGTAAGGCAGGACGGCATCGATAGTGGGAACCTGCAGGCGGATACCCGGGGAGAAGTGCCACCGGATGAGAGGCTCATTGCCGATGCCCCCGCCCATTGCTTGGACCTCGGGGATGTTGTCGGTGTGAATCGAGTTGCCCATCAGGCCGAGACCGAAGTCGAAGACGATCCAACCGATATCGAAGCCACCCCAGCCACTGACGCCCACCCCGGGCTTGACGACGGCCCGGTCCACGTCGAGGAACACGGGGACGCCGATATTGACGCCGCCCTGGAAACGGAGCTCAACGCGCCGTGGCTGAGCGGACGCAGTTGCCGGGAGCGCCGAGTACAGGCTGACCATGATCAGCGCCAGCCCAATCTTCTGGATCCGAGCGTCCAAGTCGCCGCACCTTATCGGCCTGAGGGGCCTCTGGCAACGGGCCCCTGGCAATGCCCGGCACCAGCGCGAGCGCCCTCGCTGTCCGCGCTACTGGACTCCCCGGGTCACCGGGGGTAGAGACCCCGCGAAGCCATGATCCTCATCAAACCCAAATACGGCATCGGACAGCTCGTTCACCACAAGTTATTCGACTACCGGGGCGTGGTCATCGATGTGGACCCGGTGTTTTCCTTGAGCGAGGAGTGGTACGAACAGGTAGCGAAAAGCCGACCTCCCAAGGATGCGCCATGGTATCGGGTCCTGGTGAACGGCGCATTGCACGAGACGTACGTGGCCGAGCGGAATCTCGAAGAAGACGTGCTTGGAGCGCCGATCGAGCATCCTCTGCTCGAGGATTTCTTCGATGCTTTCGAGAACGGGCACTACGTGCGAAGTCGCTCGCTCAACTGAAGCGGAACAGTGGCTTTGCAGGTGTGGGCCGCGATCCAGCTAGCATAGTCCGCATAGCCGATCTTGCGATGACGTTCTTCGATTCGCTTGGCCAACGCCTTCATGGATTCGGATGTCATAGGCGTGCCTGCGGCTGCCTCGTCGGCGATTTCTCGCGCTTGGTCGGACCCTCCGCCGGGAGCTTCGTCCGGCTCATCACCCACCCCGAGGTACGCTGCAACGACCTTCTCGATGATCTCGATCGCATTTTCGCGGCTGTCCTTGATGTTGCCTTTCCCCGTGAGCACGTTGCCGAGGCCGAACACACCGGGCAACTCGTGGAGCTCGCCTGTCTCCCAATCGGCGAAATGGTAGAGCTCACCTTTGGTGGGGATGCCTTCAATCGGCTTGGGTATGCTGCCGATCGAGCTGATGATCATCGGGCTTCGCACCTCGAACTCGGTGCTCTCGAGCCCTTTCACGCGACCATCGACGATCTCGGTCTTTTGAAAGCGGATTCCCACCAGCCTGCCGCCTTCTTCGATCAGCCCGACCGGCCGGCTCAGGGGCTCGAACTTCACTAAGTACTTACGCATGACCCGATCCATGATTTTCACCCGGGCAGCCTTGAGCTTTTCGACCTGCTTGGGCGTGGGATTGTTGGCGCTTGCCAAGGGCATGTCCTCTTTGCTGCGACGGTAGTAGAGCGTGCAGCCTTCGATTCCCAGATCTTCCGGGGTGAGGCCATGAGCTTCGAGCGTACGCGGAATGCCTTTCACCTCCATCTCGACCATGTCGACTTCGATCCCCCGTTCACGAAGCGCGCGTGCGTAAAGCTCCAGGTTGATGATCTTCACGACGTCGATCGAGGCCAGGCCGCCCCCGACGACGATCGTGCCGTCCGGCACGTCGAAGACCGGCCCGTCGTAACCCTCATCGTCGTAGTGGTTGAACCAGTAGACGAACTCGTTTTGATAGACGAGACCGCGATGCTCGTAGTCGTCGGCGCCCTCGACCGGCAGCCCACGGTCTCGCCAGGCGCCATTGGCCAGCACGATCGCGCTGAAGCCGAAATCGGCGTAGAGCTCGCGCCACGAGATGTCGGTTCCGATCTCGGTGCACGGCACGAAGATCACGTCTTCTCTGCCCAGGTTGTCGTCGATCTTCTGGTATTCCTTCTCGCGCAGCTTGACGTGCCAGCGTGGAAGGCCGTCTTCGATCTTGCCGTAGGGCCGGGCACCCTGCTCGAAGACCACGGGGATTGCCCCGCGGGCGGCGCAGGCGGCAGCAGCCTCGGAGCCTGCGACAGCACCGCCGATGATCGCGACTACGGGTCTTGGCTCGGCTGCGTCGCGTAAGGCCTCGAGCGCATTCATCTGGGCTCCTCTAGCCGGTTTTGCGTGTTTGAACAAACAAAGCCGTCTTTCTTGCTACATGAAGCGAGAGGTGCCGCGGACGCCGGTGCTCTCCAAGTCGTCGCTGAATCGATACTGCGGGTCGAGCAGATCGTTGATGCGATCCATGACGATATCGACCGCACCCTGGAACTTGTGTCGATATTTGTGCTCCGCCTCGGCGGAAAAAGGCTCGAAGGGCTCGTCGATGTGAAATGGGGACAGCTCCTCGTAGGGAATCGGCTCGCCAATCCGGTACACGACCGTGCCCTTATTCGCGATCGGCACGGAGCCCGGGTACACCAGATCGCATCCGTTGCAGCCGACCGGCACGATCATTTTCTTGTAGCGAAGCGCTATCTCCATCATGCCGATGCGGCCTCGCGGAAGACGGATTGAACGCGTTCCTTGTGGGAAAACGAGGAGGTCGAGCCCGAGGTCGAAGGAGCGCTCGTTGAGCCTGACGAACTCGCGCATCATCGCTGCAAACGTATTGTTGATACCGCGCTCGTAGGACTCTCGCTCCGGATCGAACTGCACGCCTAGAATGTCCCGCTTCGTCTGGAGCAGCTTCTGGGGGATCTTCGAGAGGTCGATCGAGCTCGGGTCGGAGCCCGGATTGGCTTCGGCGTTCACGCGTGCGCGCAGCGTGTCGTATTCGGCTTCGGTGGGTCGCCTCCCCAAGGTGAGCGTGAAGTCCTTGGTTATGATGTACCCGCGAGACACGGTCGGGATATTGCTCGTGAGCTCCATGAACGTGCCCACGACCGCACTCTCGTAATACTTGCCTTTCACCCAGACCGTCATATAGCGACCCTTCTTCCGCCAGAACTTGTACATGAAGGGAAAGTAGTTGAACCGGTCCGTGTGGTTCATCGCAAAAATGACGGGCTCTCGTGGAACTCTATCGATGCTTTCGATCTCGATGTCGACGCCTGGCAGCAGCTGGTAGTTGGGCGTGAGCACCGTCCAGCCGAAGAAGATCTGCCCGATGGGTCGCGGCATCAACCGGATGCGCTGGAGGCGAGGAAGGTCGAGCATCGGAACGCTAACTTGTGCGCAAAAGACCGCGCATTGTCAATTCGGAAGCTCGACTCGCTGCGCCACCATCGTGGCGAGCGCCATGATCGTCACTTGGGGATTCACCCCCACGGCAGTCGGGAAGAGGCTGGCATCGGCAACGTAACAGCCAGGAAGGTTCCAGAGCTCGCCTCGAAGATTCACGACGGAGGAACGCGGGTCGTTGCCCATACGGCAAGTCCCCATCAAATGCACCGTGAAGAGCTCGATGGTGCTGCGCGAGCGTTGTGTCTGCTCGATCCGGCGTAGATCATCGCAACTGTCGGCAAAGGGCATGTTGCTGAAGGGCAGGACGACGCGTTTTGCCCCCATTTCGAAATGCAACGTAGCCAAAAGCTTCACGCCGCGCAGGAAGCGCTCATGGTCATACGCACTGATGCTGTATCTCGCGAGCGGCGCATCGAAACCGCGCGTGACCGTGCCCGTTTGTGAGTCTTCTACCAATACGCCGGTCATCGCCAGGCTGTTGTAGTGCTTCATCATCTCGAGTGCCTCTTCGCCGACGACCGGAACCTGTGCGGCGGCCGTCCCCGGAGGCACGGCGTTTTCCGCCATGACGATCCCCTCGTCGAGGAATTCCCGAATCTGTCCACCTTGGCTGACGCCCTGCCATGCCTGGACATCGAATGGATAGAAGGCGACGACCTTCGCATTGGGATGGCAGAGGAAGTTCTTGCCGAGTTGGGGATTTCGTCTCCCAAGCCGATGGCCGAGCAACAGATAAGGAGTTTGCACGGCTCCGCCCGAGATCACGACAGCTTTGGACCGCACTCGAATGTCGATATCCGATCGACGCGTGCGGGGATTAACCGCCTTTCCGATCACCCCAACGCACCGTCCTTTTTCGATCCATAGCCGGTGGATACGCACCTCGGTCAGGCAACGCGCCCCAAACGACAGCGCTCGAGGCATGTAACTCAGCAGCGTCGATTGCTTCGCTCCCGTCGGACACCCCGTGAGGCATTGGTTTGAGCCAACGCAGCGATCCTGCGCCCTTCGGTTTCGCTCGTAGCGCCAGCCAAGACGCCGCGCACCTTCCTCGAGGAGCCGACTATCTTCCCCAATCGACGCCGGGTGTTGCGGATTCGCATGAATGCGCTCTTCCACGCGATCGAAAAACGGTGCCAGTGCTCTTGGACCGATATCGGGTTGTCCGGTGAGGGTCTCCCACTGCATCAATACTCGTTCGGGAGGTCGCCATGCCATTCCGCCGTTTACGAGCGTGCTCCCTCCGACGCAGCGTCCCTCCGCATAGGGAATTGGCGGGCGTCCCATGATGATGGTGCCGCCGGCATCCCGGTAGAGCCTCGGGATCGATTCGGTCAGATACGGATTGAGGCTCGACGTGGGGTGATATCCGCCTTCTTCGACGAACAACACGTCACGCCCGGCCTCGGCGAGCTCCGCTCCAGCCACTGCTCCTCCAGCGCCGGTGCCGACTACGACGACTTCGGCATCGAACGTCTGGTCCGCGTGGTAGTCGCGGTGCGCGAGAATGCTCATGACGGCACCCCCGGGAGATGATGGATTTCCTGGTCTTTGCCCGGCTCTTCGCCTTCAACCCACCGCCGCCGGAGCTCGATCCGTTGCTCGACGAAAGGCACCGGGTCGTAGCCAATCGCGCGATGCACGTAGTCTTGGTCGAAGTAGGTCGACATGAACAAACCAAGCGGGCCGTACATCAGCAGACGCACCGGCAGCCAGCGGCTCGTCATCACGGCCCCAAGATGGCGGCGCGCCTGGGCTCGGCCCAACCGAGTCAGGGGACGAAGCCCTCGCAGTCGCCAGAGCGGTGCCCAGTTGAGAAGGCGCATTCCCGCAAGGAGCACGACCACTGAGGAACGAGGCATGTATCGAAGGGTCACGAGCGCATGGCGGATGACATCCCCGAGGGTTGTGTCGGTTCGCGGCGCGGGCGGCACGATCGCGTCCGCCAGAGCGAGCATCACCCGATGCGTCCGGCGGCTGACCTCGAGGGGGTCCGCGAGCGTCCAACTATCGTCAGGATGTCGTTGGAGCACTGGACTCGTCACCATGATGCCTTCCAGCTGACTTTTCCACGGGTGGTGCTACAAAAAGGCATACGGGATATGTATCAATTTAGCTACATATCCCAGCGCCAGAAGTGGCGTTGAGTCGATCGACGACTTACGTTGCGCGCGAGGAGATCGAGTGGCGAAGCGAAGGCCCAAAGGAAGAAGAAAGAGATTCGAACGCGATTTCGAACGGGAAGACAAGCGTGATGACCACATCAAGCTGAACGGCGTGGTGACCCAGGTCTACGCGGGAGGCCAGTTCGAGGTGACGGCCGATTCCGGTGCGACGGTTCGGGCGCAACTTTGCGGGCGAATGCGAAAATTCAGGATCCGCGTGATCCTGGGCGACCGCGTGACGGTCGCTCTGTCTCCGTACGATCTCACGCACGGGATGATCGTTTTCCGCGACAAGTAGCTCAGGTGTACGAAGGGGCGTTCCGCATCCTCAGGGCACTCGGCGACGGTCGGTCGCTCACCCGAGAAGAGGTGGTCCGAGCGGCTGGAGAGAGCGCGTCGGTCGTGCGCGAAGTGATCGAGCGCTACCCGAAATGGTTCGAGGAAGGGGACGACGGCCTCCGATGCTCGGAGCGCGGGCTGGCCGCCTTGGCCCGAGAGCTGGTGGCTCGCACTCCGAGCGAGCGAAGCGACACATCGTGGAGCCCAACGTATGAGGAGCTTGCCAGCAGGCGCAGCGATCCCAAACGAGGGCTCGATCAGGTCTACGTCACGACCGATACGGTGGTCCGACGGGCAAGCCTCCTGTTGGAGTCTGGAGAACACCAGCGCGGGCTCGTTTTTTTGGGAGACGACGATCTCACCAGTGCGGCGGTCCAGCTCGCTGGCGCCGGTCGTCGGGTTACAGTGGTCGATGCGGACCCAGATATCTTGAGGATTCTGGACGAAGTCGCCAAAGAGCAGGGCTGCGAGATCGAGACGATCGAGCACGATCTTCGTGAGCCCCTACCTCGGTCGATGCGGGGTCGCTTTGGGGCCGTATTCACCGATCCGCCTTACGCCGTCGAGGGCTTTCGGCTCTTCATCAGCCGGGCAGCCGACCTGCTCAAACCCGACGGACGGCTCTACGTCTGCTTTGGGCACAGCCGGCGCGCGAGCGAACGGGGGCTTCAAAAACAACGGGTCCTCGGGGACGCGGGGTTTCTGGTCGAGGCCGTGTTCGAGGGTTTCAATCGATACGAGGGCGCCGAATCGATCGGCTCACAAAGCGCATTGTGGAGATGCCGCGTGACTCCGGAGACCAAGGCGCTGGTCGCCGGGGAGGTCGAAGGACCGCTTTACACGAGCCGCCCACCTAAGGGTTAGGCTCGGGCCCCAATGACCTCGTCACACCACGCGACGAAGTCCCGGGTCACCTCTTCCCGATTGGTTTCGTTCAGAGTCTCGTGTCGTGCGTCCTCGTAGAGCTTGAGGCGCACGTCGAAAATCGCGGCGCGCTTGTAGGCCTCGTGGAGGTTGCGCATCCCTTTGCCCATGTCACCAACCGGATCCTCGGTTCCCGCAAATAGGTAGACCGGCATACCCTGCGGCACCTTGGCGACGTTCTTGGGATTGGCGATCCGCCCCAGGGCGTCGATCATGTCGATCCAGGTTTGCGTCGAGACGGCGAAGCCCAGTAGCGGGTCGGCCACATAGAGGTCGACTTCGTGCTCGTCGCGCGACAACCAATCGAATGCGGTTCGATTGGGGGCAAATGCTTTGTTGTACTCGTCGAATGTGAGTTTCTGCAGCACGGGGCTTGCGTTTCGCTTGCCGACCCGAAGCCGTTCGACCCTGGCAATGATTTTTGCAAGCGACGCTATCGCCGGGGGCTTCCCATTCGACGCAGAAAGGGCCGCTGCGACCATGTCGTTAGGGTGCTCGAACATCAGCTGCTGAAGCACGAACGAGCCCATCGAGTGCCCGAGAATGATGATCGGCAGGTTCGGGTGGCGCTTCGCGATCTCGCGATTGACTCCATGCGCGTCCTCGACGATCAGGTTCCACGAGTCCTCGTCGGCCATGTGTCCCGGGGGTTGGCCCTCTGCGATGCTCCTCCCGTGGCCGCGATGATCGTGCGCGTAGGTGTTGTAGCCCGCCTCGGCAAGCGCTTGGGCCAACCGCGCATATCGCGAGCCGTACTCCGCCATGCCGTGGATCACTTGGACGACGGCCTTCGGGTTGTCGATGGTCCAGCCGCTGACACGGAGCCTGGTGCCATCGACCGTTTGAAATGTGAAGTCCGCCGTTTTCATGTGCGCCGGAGCATAAGGGAATCGACCGCCAAGACAACGGCAAGTCCGATCTTCTTCCGGTCGGGCCTGCGGCCGGGCAATGGGTCCGGCCCCACCACCCCCACGCTATCGCCTAAGGTCCAGGAAGCGGGTCCACAGATCGATGCCCTTATCGCAGTATTCGTGCAGTACGCCGACCATGGAGGAGCGTTTGGTCACGTCGACGAGGGGCTCGGGAAGGAGAGGATCCAATACGACTTGGCGGATCCCTTCGCGGCCGAGGAGAAACGCCTCTCGCACCGAATCGTTCAAGGGGAGGTCCTCCAGGCGGCCCAGGCTCACGGTCAGATCACCATGGAGCTGCGCGTAAGTTTGCTCGAGCGCCGGGCGGTTCCACAGGGCCCTTGCGACTCCTTCCTCGCCGGGCTCGAGGCCCTCGAGCCGGAACACGAGCGCGTCGGGCTCGAGCCCAAGCGCCACGAGCTCGTCGCGAATGCCTTCGAGACCCGGCTTGAGATTGTCGGGGCGAACGAAGAGGCCCGGCCGAAGCGGTTTGAACCCAAGAAACCGGAGCGCGCGGAGCCTGCGACGCAGCGCCGGTCGATCGGTGCGCGAAAGATCCGCCGTAAAAACTGCGAGCCACGACCCATCCCAATCCGCGATGCGCCCCGAGATGGTCCGCCAACCATGGATCTTCTCGTTTACCGCTTGGGCGCTCGGTCCTAGGCAGTACTCGCCGCGACCCGGCGAATCGAGAAGACCCTCGGCGCGGAGTCTGACGATGGCGACTCGAACGCTGTTCTCGGCGATGTCGAACGCCGATGCCGCCTGCACGAGCGAACGCACCGGCAGCGTGCCGCGATCGATCGACTCCCCCGCGGAGAGCACCTCGAGGACGACGGCCTTGGCGCTGACGTTCATCCTCGCAATATTACGCTATTCCCTGACGGGCGCTACGAAGAGTAACAAAACCTCTTCCATGCTAAGACTGGTCTGATGGTTCGGCTCAGCGTCAACGTCAACAAGGTTGCCACGTTGCGCAACTCGCGGGGGGGCGAGGCCCCGAGCCTTCTCGAGGCCGTGGAGGTCTGCGTCGCGGCCGGCGCACCCGGAATCACGGTGCACCCGCGGGAGGACGAGCGGCATATCCGACCTGGCGACGTGGTTGCAATCGCCGAGGCGCTCGAGCCGGTTCGGAGCCGCGTCGAATACAACATCGAGGGGGACCCGCGCCCGGCGCTGATCGAGATGGTCGAGCGCGTGCGTCCCGACCAATGTACTCTCGTGCCGGTACGTCCAGGGGAGGTGACGAGCGAGGCGGGTTGGCCCGCCGACACCCCCAAGGACCATCTCCGCGAGACCATTGCGCGTTTCCACGAGGTGGGCGTGCGCGTCAGCGTCTTCGTAGAGCCCAAGCCGGCGCCGATCGAGTGGGCTGCCGAGCTCGACGCCGACCGGGTCGAGCTCTACACCGAGCCCTACGCGCGTGCGTTCGAGCAGGGCGGGCGCGCTCTTGCAGCCAGCCTCCAGCGCTACGAGGCCGCGTGCCGACAGGCCCACGAGCTCGGACTGGGAATCAACGCCGGCCACGACCTCGACCTGGCGAATCTGCCGACGCTGCTCAGGTTGCCGCACCTCGACGAGGTGTCGATTGGGCACGCGCTGATCTCCCGCGCGCTCTTCGTCGGGTTGGGTGAGGCGGTCTCCGAATACCTTCGAATTACCTCGCGTTGACAGGCTCGCCCTGTTTTCTAGAGTGCGCCGGCTATGAGCGGCCGTTCCCACGACAACCCGTTGAGCGCCGTCCTGAGTGGCTTGCTGGACCAGCGCAGCAAGGAGGCGCGCATCTCGCTCGTGCCCTCCAACGTTCGACTCGACGGACGGACCTGCCTCGTGACCGGCGCGAACAGCGGCCTTGGAAAAGCGATCGCGATCCGACTCGCAAAGCGTGGTGCACACGTGATCATGGCGTGCCGAAGCGGAATCCCCGAGGCCGGCGAAGACGTCAAGCGTGAAAGCGGGAGCGACGACGTCGAAATGATGCACGTCGACCTGAGCGACTTCGACTCGATCGGCCGCTTTTGTGAGGAGTTGCGTAACCGAAACGTTGCACTCGATGCGGCGGTGTTCAACGCAGGAGTCGTTCCCGTGACCTCCCGCACGAACAAGCATGGGCTCGAGCTCATGTTCGCAGTGAACTTCCTCGCGAAGTTCGTGCTGCTTGATCGACTGCTCCGTGATGGGGTCATTCCGAATGCGGCCTACGGCAAGAACTCGCGCGCCGACGATCCGCCTCGGGTGATCTTCGTGTCGTCGGAAACGCACCGTTCCTCGATCCCGATCGACTTCGATCATTTCGGTGAGCCCGTTGAGTACGGAGTCGCTGATGGCGTGAAGTACTACGGACTGAGCAAGCTGCACCTCACCACCTATTTTCAGGAGCTTTCCCGTCGGCTCAACCAAGATGGCGGGAGCCCCGACGTCTGCGTTCACGCCTTGTGCCCGGGCGCGATCAACTCGAACATGGCACGTGAGGCACCGGTTTGGTTGAAGCCGATTCTCAAGCCCGTG
>JBFICQ010000029.1:0-21630 GCA_041581895.1 Polyangiales bacterium
CTTGGCGTCGATCTTGGTCGGCCCCGCGTCGAGAAGCGATTTGGTGTAGCTCCGGTCGGCGGTTGAGTCGCGGCGTTCCCGGAGGATGCGCTCGAGCCGCAACAGCGTCGGGGCGGCACCGGTGCTCGACCCCTCGATGACTCTCCCGGTCGTGTCGAGCTGCCCGAAGAAGCAGGTTTCCGCTCCGGTGTGGCAGGAGGGGCCTTGGGGATCGACGAGATAGATCAGGGTGTCGCCATCGCAATCGACCCACACCTCGCGAACCGACATCGTATTGCCGCTGCTCTCGCCCTTCTTCCAGAGCTTCTGCCGCGAGCGGCTGAAAAAATGGGCTTCACGCGTTTTCAAGGTGCGCTCGACCGCCGTCCGATCGGCGTATGCGGCCATGCGCACCTCGCCGGTCTCGGCATCCTGCGCGACGACGGAGACCAGACCCTGGTCGTCGTATTTGAGAGCATCGAGGCCCATGCGGGAGGGTTACGACAGGGCGATGGGTTGGTAAAGGGGACGAGGGCGGCGTCAGGCTTCAGCGGCGGATGCCGATCAGAGCTTCCAACGTGTCTTTGAGGCCCTTCACGTCCGAGGCATTCACCTGCGCTGAGGCACCGGCTTCGAGCGCCTCTTGCCGGCCGGACTCGCCGCTCGAGAACAGGACGGCCCGGATATGCTGCGTGCGGGGCCTTCGCTTCAGGGCCGCGATGATCTCGGCGCCCGGCAGCCGACCGACCTTCGCGCCGAGCACGACCGCGTCCGGGGGTTGCGCGCCGATCCTCAGCAAGCCGTCGACCGCGTCGGAGTGGTGCACGACCTCGAACGTGTCCTCGAGGGCGTCGAGCACGGGTTTCGAGCCCATCGCATCGAGCAGCACCGCGACTCGGGGGCGCTCTGGGGTGAGCTCCTCGGGAATTGGGTATCCGTACTTTCGGAGGAAGTCGAGCACGTGCGGACGGCGGAAACGAAGATGGCGTCCGGGAGTTCGGAAATGGGATATCCGCCCTCGATCCGCCCAGTTGTGGATCGTCTTGAGATCGACCTGGCAGAACCGAGCGATCTGCGATGCGGTCAGGAAATCCTTGGGCCTACGGGAGGGGGCAACCACTACCCTTCTGGGTAACGTGCCGGCTCCTTGGGCCACAAGCCAGAACCCGAGGAATCTAAAGGAACTGTGCTTTAGCCAACAGGGACCTCCGCATCTAACCAGGCGCCGCCTTCGAACACCATGCGGGTCGAGCCCGGAAGCACGGCGTCGTCTTCTGGGTGCTCCGGATCTCCAGGCAGCGCGAGGAACCAGCCTCCTTCTCCGCTAACGATTCGCGGGCGAACGAGGGGGGGCTTGCGAGAACAGGCGTCTGCGATCGCCGAGGCCGCGGTTCCAAAGGCGGCGAGCCACTCGAGCGTGCGAACGGTTGGGGGGGCGAGCTTGATGCGACCAGCATGCATCCCTTCGAGAGCCTCGGATGGCTTGAGCCAAATCGCGGAGGTCGTTTCGGTCCCGTCGTGGGTAGCACGCTGGCCTTCGGGGAGTACGGCCACGAAGAACCTCGTATCGAACCGCTTGGTTTCCATCTTTGGCGTGATCCAACGCGCGTACGGCGTCAACGCCATCGCTTCGATGCTCATCCCGATTTGGTCCGCGATCTGCGAGAACGGAACCCCAGCATCGAGATGCTTTCGCGCGGCCTCGAGATCCACCCTGCCTTCGGTGTTGGCGACGAGCACACCGGCCTCCTCGAGGGTCTCTCGTATGCCAGCGACCCAGAAGCCGAGCGCTTCGTCTTGGTCGGCCTCGCCGAGGAGATCCGCCATCTCGCGATTCGACCGATCGACTCTGTCTCTCCAAGCGGCGGCTGTATCGTCGACATCGACTTTGCCTCCCGGAAACACGTGGGCGCCCCCCATGAATCCGCTTTGGTGGTGTCGACACAACATGAAGGTCTCGAGAGCGCCTTTGCTCTCGCGAAGGAGGATTACCGTCGACGCATCTTTGATCGGCTTTTTCGGCGCGTCGGCGGGGCTCTCGATCATGGCTCGCGCGAGACCAACACTTGCGTCGTCGACACGCCAATCGCGCTTGCAATTCGGGCCAACGTCTCGAGTGATGGAGTGTGCCGGCCGGCTTCGACGCGCGCGATATTTGGGCGGTGAATGCCGGTGCGCCGGGCGAGCTCTGCCTGCGTGAGGCCTGCCGCGAGACGCAATTCGCGAAGTCGCGCTCCGAGCTTCTCGCCGTCGATCGCGATGTCTGCCTCCCCGCTCGCCGGACCACTCGCGGCGTGAACCGCGCCGACGCCGAGTTGACAGGCGACGCCGCTCTTCAACCGCAGCGTGGCGGTCGTTGCAGTCGGATTGATGCTGATGCTCTCGATTTCGGAGCCGTCGTCTGCGGGATCGATCGGACGCCCGTGCAACACGGCATCACCGTTGCCGAGCACTGCAAGCACATCATCGCCGCAGGGTGATACGGTCACGAACTCGAAGCGCAGGTGACGTCTCGAATCCGCCCGGCGCGGTAGAGCGGCGGCGACGCGAGCGACATCTTTTTTGGTGGTGGTGACGAGGCCGTTGCAGAGCTCGGTCACGATGTCTTCGAGGCGATCTTCGCTCTCCTCGACGTGGGCAATGGGAAGCGCTCCGAGGGCACGGACATAACCGAGGGTCGAAAGCAGGTCGTCGGGAAGGAGCGCCTGATCGACGTCGACCACTACGGCAGTCTGACCATGGATGGCGTTCGCGAGCTCACTCGGGGGGACGACACGCGATTCGATTCCGTTGTCTGCCAACGCGGTGCCCCATTGTTGCGCAACGTGTTCGCGTTCGGTCAACAGTGTTACGCTCGCAGTCATCGCGCCTCCGCCTTCGAGAGCGATGGTTTACACTTCCCAGAACGGAAGCTCAACCATGGAAGACAGGAAAGTACACTCTTAGTGGTTGGCAAGCGGTTTGCTAGCAGCGCCCGCGGTTGACACTAGGGGACCGCTTTGCTACCCACCAGCGCCTTTCAACTGGCTCGCACTCTTCGCTGAGTCAAGGGAACCGCCGATGTTCAAGTCGACCTGCGTATTTTCCGGCAACTCGAATCCCGCGCTAGCCGAGAAGATCGCTAACTACTTGGAATTGCCGCTCGCCCGCGCCCGCGTCTCGCGGTTTTCGGACGGCGAAGTGTTCGCAGAGATTCAAGAAAACGTGCGCGGCGTCGACGTTTACGTCATCCAATCCACCTGCGCACCCGTCAACGACAACTTGATGGAATTGCTCGTCATGGTCGACGCCCTCAAGCGAGCCTCAGCCGGTTCAATCACCGCAGTCATCCCTTATTACGGATACGCGCGTCAGGACAGGAAGGCCGCGCCGCGGACGCCGATTACGGCCAAGCTCGTCGCCGACCTGTTGAGCGGGTCCGGAATTGACCGGGTCGTTTCCATGGACCTGCACGCGGGCCAGATTCAGGGTTTTTTCAACGTTCCCTTCGACCACCTTTACGCCATGCCGGTTTTTTTGGAACATCTGCGTCCGCGGTTCTCGACGCCTCCGGTTTTTGTGTCTCCCGATGCGGGAGGCGTAGAGCGAACGCGCGCTTACGCCAAACGGCTGGATGCAGACCTCGCCATCATCGACAAGCGCCGAGAGGGCAAGAACGTCAGCGAGGTCATGAACATCATCGGCGACGTGGACGGGCGTGAGTGCGTCATTCTGGACGACATGATCGACACCGCCGGCACCATCACCAACGCGGCCAGGGCGCTCGAGGAAAAGGGCGCAAAGCGAGTTCTGGCCGCCGCGACGCACCCGGTCCTGTCGGGGCCTGCCCTCGAAAGGATCATGCAATCACCGCTCGAAGAGGTGATTGTCACCGATACGATCCCCCTGCGCGACGAGGTGGTCGCCTCGGGACGCTTCCGCGTGCTTTCGGTCGCAAGTTTGCTAGGAGAAGCGATCAAACGGATTCACCACAGCGACTCGGTGAGCTCGCTGTTCGTATGATTGGAGTACCAAACGATGGAAACGACGACGTTGCAGGCTGAGGTCCGCGCCGGGCGCGGAAAGGGGCCAGCGCGTCGGCTGCGTGCTCAAGGAAAGCTCCCGGGCGTTTTTTACGGCCCGGGTCTCGAGCCCACGCCGCTGACCCTGTCCCCCAAAGAACTAGAAAAAGCGCTTCGCGGAAAGAGGGGCAGGAACGTGGTGTTCAAGCTGACAATCGACGGCAAAGACGAGCTGGCGATGGTCCGCGACGTCGCGATCGATCCCGTCACGCAGCGACTGCTCCACGTGGACCTCTATCGGGTCTTCGAGGACAAGGAGCTCGAGATCGATGTGCCGTTCCATGCCCTCGGCAGAGCGGTCGGGGTCGTTCAGGGTGGCATCCTGAACCTGACCCGAAGGCATCTTCCGGTTCGCACGACTCCGGCCAAGATCCCAGCTTCGATCGATGTCGATGTGAC
Organism: Polyangiales bacterium; assembly: GCA_041581895.1. Taxonomy (GTDB): domain Bacteria; phylum Myxococcota_A; class Polyangia; order Polyangiales; family Houyiibacteriaceae; genus SG8-38. The sequence continues at coordinate 4,440 of JBFICQ010000029.1, forward strand.
CCACCTCGACATGCGGGACTCGCTCGCCGTCGAGGATCTCGAGTTCCCGGAGGGCGTCGAGTGCAACCTGCATCCCAAGCTCACCCTCGCGATCGTCCTCGAGCCGCGGATGGCGGTCGTGGAAGAAGAAGCTGCGGCGGCCGCAGAGGCTGCGGCGGCCGCCGAGGGTGTGGCTCCTTCCGAAGGCGAGGGGGCACCCGAAGGCGCGGCGCCAGCCGAGCCCGAGGCGGGTGGCGACAAGCCAACTGGCTGAAAGCCTGAGAAGCCGTGAGCACGCATCTCATCGCGGGCCTCGGAAATCCCGGACCGAAGTACGCACGCAATCGTCACAACGTCGGGTTCATGGTGGTCGATGTGTTGGCGCACCGGTTGGGTGCGCCTTCCTTCCGGGACAAGTTCAAAGGAGAGTTCACCAAAGTGGATTTGGCCGGAAAGGACGTAATTCTCCTCAAGCCGATGACTTACATGAACCTGAGTGGCGAGTCGGTGCAGGCGGCGACGAAGTTCTTTCGGATTCCCTTGGCTCACGTGATGGCGGTTCACGACGAGCTGGACCTGTCCTTCGGGGTGGTTCGGCTGAAGGTCGGTGGTGGCACGGCGGGTCACAACGGGCTCCGGTCTATCGTGGACCACTGCGGGGGGCCCGACTTCGATCGGTGTCGCGTTGGGATCGGACGACCCGAGCGGGGCCTTCCTGAGAGCTACGTCTTGAGCGATTTCAGCAGCTTCGAGAAGGCCGAGCTCGGCGACGTGCTCGAGCTCGCCGCCGACATGATCGAAACAGCCATCCGTGAGGGTACCCGGGCCGCCATGAACCGCCACCACGGAGCCCCTGACCGGCCGGCTGGCGCGTAGACGAGGATCCGCTATTACGCCCGCCTCCCTCGCTCCAGCCTCGAGCTGGGGCCGCAGACCAGGAGGAGCGATGGCAACTGCAGCAGCAGCGCCCAAGACGCGGTGGGCGCGCGAATACGAAACGATTTACATCCTTCGACCGGACGTCGACAACGAGACGGCGGAGAAAATAGCCGGGCGGGCGGGTGACGTCGTGCAGCGACTGGGTGGCACGCTGACCAAGCTCGACAACTGGGGCAGGCGGCGACTCGCCTATCCGATCGAAAAGCACACGCGCGGCGTTTTCATCTACTTGAAGTACGTCGGGTTCGGCGACCTCGTGGCCGAGCTCGAACGCAATCTGCGTCTTCTCGACGAGGTCGTTCGCTTTCAGACTGTTCTTCTTCGTAAGGATATCGATCCGTCGACCGTCCAGGTCGACCCTGAAGAAGTGCAATACCTCCACGTCGAGGACGAAGACGAACCCGAGGATGCCGAAACCGAGCGCGCGCGGAGCCTGGGGATGATTCCCAGGGCCCCGCGACCGGACCGACCTGAAGCGCATGCTCCGCCTGAAAGCGCCCAACGACCGCCATCGGCGGCCGCGGCAGAGGAAGCGCAGTCAGCGACTGAAACCGCCAAAGAGGCAGCTGAGGAGCCGACTGCCGAACAGACGGCTAAGGAGCCGACTGCCGAGGAAGCGGCTGAGGAGCCCGTCGCAGAGGATGCTTCGGACGCGGCCGACGATGACGACGACAAGCCCAAAGGGGGTGCCTGATGGGGGATGACAGAGACAGGGACCGAGGCAGAGGTGACGAGCTCCGGCAGGATTTCGATGTGGAGGCTGGCTCGCGCCGGCGAACGGGACGCAAGCGAGCCCCTGGGTTCGTGCTCGATCCAAATTTCAAGTTCGACTACAAAGATCCTCAGCAGTTGCGGCACTTCATCACCGACCGCGGCAAGATCGTACCCCGGCGCGTTACAGGTCTGAGCGCCAAACAGCAGCGCGATCTCACCCGTGCGATCAAGCGAGCGCGAAACATTGCGCTTCTTCCCTATACGGCGACTAAGTGAGGTAGCGATGTCATCCACCGTGGAAGTCGTGTTGAAAGAGAATCTCGAGCATCTCGGCTCGATCGGCGACGTAGTCCGGGTTCGACGCGGCTATGCCCGCAATTACCTGCTGCCCCGTGGTCTCGCGGTCGTCGCAAGCCGCGGAAACGTACGCCAGATCGACCACGAAAAGGCGGTCCAGGCGCAACGCGTGGCCAAGCTCAGGACGGAGCAGGAGGCGATCGTGGCCGAGCTGGCGCAAGTGACCGTCATGGTTGCCAAGGAGGCGGGTAAGGACGGCAAGCTGTTCGGATCCGTGACATCCAGCGAGGTGCTCGACGGCCTCAAGGCCAAGGGCGTGGATCTCGAACTCGACAAAAAGAAGCTCGTGATGCCGGATCAGCCCATCAAAGCGGTGGGCAGTTACGAGGTGGGCGTGAAGTTGCCGTACGGCCTGACCGCCACGATCCAGCTAGAAGTCAAAACCCGCGCCTGACGCTCCAAACCCATTGGCGGCTCGGGCGATCTTGGCTAGAACCGAAGCTCGGGAGGAGTGGGGTCATTTCTGCAGCGGAACGAACCGGGCACGTGCCACCGAGCTCCCTCGAGGCTGAGCGGGCGGTGCTTGGTGGTATCCTGCTCGAGAACGACGCGATGAACGTAGTCCTCGAGGTGTTGTCTCTCGAGGACTTCTACAGCGAAGCCAACGCCAAGATCTTCGACGCGATGTGCGAGCTTTTTCGCCGCAACCAGCCGGTCGACCAGGTCACCCTTCGAGAGGCGCTCGTGCACGCGGGCAAGCTTGCGAGCGTCGGCGGCGACGAGTACCTCTTGTCGCTGACCAACACGATTCCAACCGTCTCGAATATCAAGACACATGCTCGAATTGTCCGCGAGAAGTCGATCGTGCGGAACCTAATCCAGGTTTGTCACGAGGTCACCGCTCGTGGCTACGGGGACTATGGCGCCGTCGAAGAGTTTCTCGACGAGGCCGAGTCGTCGGTTTTTGCCGTTGCTCGGGAGCGCGCACGCAACCCGTACGAGCACGTCAAAGAAGTCGTGATGCGCACGTTCCAGGAGATTCACGAAACGGCCAACCGCGGGGAAACGATCACCGGACTTCCCACCGGCTTTGCGCTCCTCGACAAGCTCACGGCGGGGATGCACGCAGGGGATTTGATCATCGTGGCAGGGCGTCCCGGTATGGGGAAAACCTCCTTCGCACTGAATGTGGCGCACAACGCCTGCCATGCGACCAAGGCGCCCGTGGCCGTCTTTTCGTTGGAAATGCCAAAAGGTCAGCTGGTCCGAAGGCTCCTCGGCGCTGAGGCGCGGGTCGACGGAAATCGCATCCGGACAGGCCAGCTCCACAAGGACGACTGGCCGAAGCTTGCCGATGCCGCAGGCACTTTGAGCGAGCTTCCGATTTGGATCGATGACACGCCGGCAATCACGTTGCTCGAGCTTCGCGCCAAGGCCCGCCGGCTTCGCTCGGAGATCGGCCTCAGTCTTTTGGTCGTCGACTATCTTCAGTTGATGCGGTCGGGGTCTCGTAACGATTCGCGAGAACAAGAGATCAGCGAGATCAGCCGCAGCTTGAAAGCGCTTGCCAAAGAGCTCGAGATCCCAATCATCGCTCTTTCACAGCTGAACCGCGGCGTCGAGTCGCGCGGCGTCAAAGACAAACGCCCCCAGTTGTCCGACCTGCGCGAGTCAGGCGCGATCGAGCAAGATGCCGACACGATTTGGTTCATCTATCGCGACGAAGTCTACAACCGCGACAGCGAAGACCGCGGCGTTGCAGAGATCATCATCGGCAAGCAGCGGGCGGGCCCCACAGGGACGTGCCGAGTTCGTTTCTTCAGCGAGTACACCCGGTTCGACGACCTTGCCGAGCGCGAATACTACGGCTCTACCGCTGCAACCGCGGCCGACTTTCGGGACAACTGAGGCGCGACGGTGGCCGTGCTAGCGGTCACAGTGCTTTGACCTCACCGATCAGACTCTGAAGAACCTTCTTGGCGTCGCCAAAGACCATCATCGTGTTGTCGTACTCGAAAAGCTCGTTCTTGATGCCCGCGTAACCCGGGCTAAGACTTCGTTTGACGACGAAGACCGATCGGGCCTCGTGGGCGTTGAGGATGGGCATCCCGGCGATGGGGCTGCTCGGGTCCTTGTGGGCGACCGGGTTGACGACGTCATTCGCGCCAAGAACGATCACGACGTCGGTGTTCTTGAACTCGGGGTTGATGACGTCCATCTCGAGGAGTTCCTCGTACGGCACGTCAGCTTCCGCCAAGAGAACGTTCATGTGGCCAGGCATCCGACCAGCGACCGGATGAATCGCATAGGTGACTTTGGTGCCGCGAGATTTCAGTAAGTCCGCGAGCTCGCGCACTGCATGTTGCGCCTGCGCCACGGCCAGACCGTAGCCTGGGATGATAATCACCGACTCGGCGTTCTCTAGCACCATCGCGGCCTCTTCGGGGCCGCAGGACGTGACGCTCGTGTACTCGTCGCCGCCACCGGCAGCGCCATCGGCCACGCCGAACCCGCCAACGAGCACGTTGAGCAACGAGCGGTTCATCGCTACGCACATGATCTGTGTCAGAATGAGCCCTGCCGCGCCCACCAACGCGCCACCGATGATCAACAGCGGGTTTCCGATCACGAACCCAGCCATGGAGGCTGCCAATCCCGAGTACGAGTTGAGGAGCGACACCACGACAGGCATGTCGGCACCGCCGATGGGAATCGTGAGGAGCACGCCGAGCACCAGCGCACCGCCGGCCAAGGAAAGGACCCAAACCATCGAATCGGGCCCGCCGGCCGAGACAGCGACTCCACCTGCCGCAAACGATGCGAACAAGAGGCCGAAGGTAACGAAATGCCTGGCTGGAAGCAGAATCGGCTGCCCTTTGCGAAGACGGCCTTGGAGCTTGAGCAGCGCCACGAGGCTGCCCGTGAAGGTCACTCCGCCGACCAAAATCGAGAGCATGACGGTGATCGCCTCGTCGGTTCCCAGAGCCTCATACACCGTTCCCGGTGCGCCTCCTTCGACCACGACGCTCCAATAGAAGGACGACGCAACCAGAGCCGAGGCGATACCGCCAAAGCCATTGAAGAGGGCGACCATCTCGGGCATCGCCGTCATCTGAACCCGAGTCGCGAAGAGCCCGCCGATGATCGTTCCGAGGATCAATCCCCCCACGATCCACTGATAGTCGACTATGCCGAGCTCGAGGAGCGCCCCGATGATCGCGAGGAGCATTCCTACCGCGGCGATCGCATTGCCGCGCCTTGCGGTTCTTACCTTCGCGAGCTGCTTGATGCCGAAGATGAAGAGGACGGCGGAAAGCAGATAGATGGTCGGCACCAGAACCGAACGAATGACCTCCAGACTCATCTACTTCTTCTTCTTTCCAAACATGCGAAGCATTCGATCCGTGACGAGGAATCCGCCGACGACGTTGATCGTCGCCGTGATGATGGCGATGAAGCCCAAGACGTTGGAGACGGTCGGTGGAGCGGTGGTTGCCGCGGCAACCGCCCCGACGATCGTGATGCCGCTGATCGCATTGGCGCCGCTCATGAGGGGCGTGTGCAGCGTGGGCGGCACCTTGGTGATCATCTCAAAGCCGACGAAGCTCGCGAGCACGAACACGTAGATGCCTATGAGCAGGGGTCCAAGGGTCACAGCCGGTCTCCTTCCGTCATCTCGAAACTAGGCATTAAGGGCCTCTGCAGTTGGTCTGTGGCGAACTTCGCCGTTGTAGGTGAGGAGCGCGCCATCGGTGATTTCGTCCTCGAGATCGAGCACCAGCTCGCCTTCGGACAACATGTTGAGGATCAGGGCATGGATGTTGCGCGAGTAGAGGAGACTTGCGTCCGCCGGAGTGGCGGCGGGCATGTTTGGGTGGCCGATGATCGTCACGCCAGACACGGTCACGGCTTGGCCGCTCTTTGAAAGCTCGCAGTTTCCGCCTTGCTCGACGGCCAGGTCTACGATGACCGCACCTTCCCGCATCTCTTCGACCATATCTCTTGTGATGAGTGTGGGTGCGGGACGGCCCGGCACGAGCGCGGTGGTAATGACTGCATCGGCTGCAACGACTTTCTTGCGAACCGTCCCTTGTTGGGCTTTGAGTTGCTCGGCGGTAAGCTCACGCGCATACCCGCCTTCGCCCTCGCCACTTTCATCCATTGGGAAGTCGATGAAGCGTCCCCCGAGCGACTCGACTTGCTCTTTGACGGCAGGCCGGATGTCCGAGACCTCGACGATCGCGCCCAGTCGTCGAGCAGTGGCGAGCGCTTGAAGGCCCGCAACACCCGCTCCCATGATGACGATCCTGGCCGGTTGAATGGTACCGGCAGCCGTCATCAGGAGCGGGAAATACTTGTCCAGGTAAGTCGCCGCCATCAGCACGGCCTGATACCCTGCGATCGACGCCTGCGAGCTCAAGGCATCCATGGTTTGGGCGCGACTGATCCTGGGAATGAGCTCCATCGCAATCGTGCTGACCTTTCGATCGCGAAGCACGCGAACGGACTCGAGGTTCTTGTGCGGCGACATGAAGCCGATGAAGAGGCATCCCTCTTTGAGCTTGGCGGCCTCCCCAGGGGTGATCGGCCAGACCCGCAGAACGATGTCGGCCTCACCCCAAGCGGCCTCTGCCTCGGCACCAGACACTATCTTGGCACCCGCATCTTGGTATTGCCGATCGGTGAAATGCGCGTGCGAGCCCGCACCGCTTTCGACGACGACTTCCAAGCCTTCTTTCACGTAGCGCTTCGTCGTGTCCGGTGTGCAGGCGACCCGAGTCTCGCCTTCGGCGATTTCCTTGGGCACGAAAACCTGAGGCATGCCTTCCTCCCGTGCGAGCTCCGCTGAAGCGCAAACCCGATCGATCCAGTCAACAAACGGGCACCCGCGTCCGGGGTTGTTAGTGGCGATTGGCGATGATGTCCAGCAGGGGGCAAAAACATCCTTTCAGGGACTGTTCCTGCCTGCTAGATCCCGCGCCCGTAAGGAGGAGTACGGCAGCATGGGGAATCCGGGGCAGCTCGACCAGCTCGCCATCAAGACGATTCGTGGCCTGAGCATGGATGCGGTCCAAGCCGCGCGCTCGGGTCATCCTGGCACGCCCATGGCCCTGGCCCCGTTGGGTTGGGCGCTCTTCTCCGAGCTGCGTCGGCACGATCCCGCGGACCCGCACTGGTCCGACCGGGACCGTTTCGTCCTGTCGTGCGGTCACGCCTCGATGCTCCAATATGCGCTTCTGCATCTCAGTGGGTATGCGCTGTCGCTCGATGACATTCGTCACTTCCGACAGTGGGGAAGCCTCACCCCGGGCCACCCTGAGTCGGAGCTCACTCCGGGCGTCGAGACCACCACCGGCCCGCTCGGTCAGGGCTTCGGCAATGCCGTCGGGATGGCGATGGCCGAGCGGCATCTCGCGGCTCGCTTCAACAAACCCGGGCATGTCATCGTCGACCATCGTACCTGGGTCCTCGCATCCGATGGCGACATCATGGAGGGCGTGGCCTCGGAGGCCGCCTCCCTTGCCGGGCATCTTCGTTTGGGCAAGTTGATCGTCTTCTGGGACGACAATCGAATTACAATCGATGGCTCGACCGATCTCTGCTTTAGCGAGGACGTGCTCAAGCGGTTCGAGGCATACGGCTGGCATACCCAGAGCGTCGAAGATGGAGAAGACCTAGCTGCTTTGAAGCGCGCTGCCGAAGCCGCCGTTGCCGAGGACGATCGTCCGAGCTTCATTCGGGTGCGTACGATCATCGGACATCCGTCGCCCAACAAGAGCGACAGCTCGGCGGCGCATGGGGCTCCGCTCGGAGAAGACGAGATCATCGCCACCAAACAGATCATGGAATGGCCGACGGATCCGTTTTTTGTGCCAGACGAGCTTGCAGCGGCGGCAGAAACCATCCGAGAGCGGGGTGCAAAGAGCCGCGCCACTTGGCAGAAGCGTTTCGAGGTCTACCAAGGCGAGTACCCAAAAGAAGCCCGAGCTTTTGAAGAAGCGATGGCAGGAGAGTTGCCGGCAGGTTGGGATCACGATCTGCCCGTCTTCCAGGCTGATCCGAATGGTCCCGCGACCCGCAAGGCGAGCGGCGAGGTGCTGAACGCTTTGGCGTCGCGTCTCGACGGATTGGTGGGTGGCTCGGCCGACCTCGCCGGCTCGAACAACAGTATCCTCAAAGGTCACCCGAGCTTTCTTCCGGATGCGCAAGGAATACCTCGCAACGTGGATTGGGGGGTTCGCGAGCATGCGATGGCGTCTGCGGTCAACGGGCTAGCGCTTCATGGAGGCGTGACTCCCTTTGCAGCGACGTTCCTTATTTTCAGCGATTACATGCGTCCTGCCATTCGGCTTGCTGCCCTAATGGGGCTGAATACGCGATACATCTTCACCCATGACAGCATCGGCCTCGGTGAAGATGGGCCGACACACCAGCCTATCGAACAACTCGCTTCCCTTCGTGCGATCCCGGGCCTCGCAGTCCTCAGGCCAGCGGATGCCAATGAGGTACGTGAGTGCTGGAAAGCAGCGATCGAATGGGACGGTCCGGCCGCGCTCGCGTTGACTCGCCAGGCAGTGCCGACGCTCGACCGCAGCGAGCTCGCAAGCGCTGAGAAGGCACAGCGCGGAGCCTACATCTTGCGAGAGGCCGGGGGCGGGGGACCTGATGTGATTCTCGTCGCCACTGGCAGCGAGGTCGCGGTCGCGCTGCAGGCGGCTGAGACTCTCGAGGGCGAAGGTGCGAGCGTCCGTGTCGTCAGCATGCCGTGCTGGGAGCTTTTCGCGCAGCAGAACGAGGACTACCAGCGCGAGGTGCTCCCCGAAGGAACCCCTAAGGTGGTCGTGGAGGCGGGCGTCCGACAGGGCTGGGATCGTTGGGTCGAAAACGACGCGGCGTTCGTGACCATGGAAAAATTCGGGGCATCCGCGCCGCACAAGGTGCTGTTCGAAAAGTACGGGTTTACCGCCGAGAACGTGGCTGCCGAAGCGAAGCGGCTTCTTTCGTAGCCTCGCTCAGCTCACGGCAGCGAGCGCGGCGTCGTAGTTCGGCTCTTGCGCGATGTCCGGGACGAGCTCCGTGTGAACGACCTCGTCGTTTTCGTCGACCACCACGATGGCTCGGGCGGAGATGCCCTTGAGGGGGCCGTCAACCAGCTCCGCACCGTAGTCCTTCAAGAAGCTCCCACGAAACGTCGAAACGGGAACGACGCCTTCGAGACCCTCCGCTTCGCAGAAGCGCTTTTGCGCAAACGGGAGATCCGCGCTGACCATGAGGACGACCACGTCGTCCAACTTCGCGGCTCGCTCGTTGAACGTGCGGGTTGCGGCCTGACAAACCGGGGTGTCGTAGCTCGGGTTGATCGAGAGGATTTTCTTCTTTCCGCGGAAGTCGGCGAGCGTCTTCTCGCTCATATCGGTTGCGACGAGCAAGAAGTCCGGCGCCTTCGTGCCGATTGCGGGCAGGTCGCCGTTGGTCTGGGTCGGGTTTCCTTTGAGCGCCGTGGTAGCCATCGTTCTCCCTCCGTGCAGCGGGTAGGGCGCTGTTATAGAGACCCACGGCGGAATTCCAAGCGGTTGCAAACGAAAAAGAAATTCATTATCAATTACAGGTGAACCCCTCCCTTGCGGACCTGCCACTCGGCCAACCCGCCGAAATCGTCTCGATCGACTGCGATCGACGAATTTCGAGGCGCCTGATGGAGATGGGCCTGTTGCCGGGGACCGAGGTTCGCGTGGTCCGGGTAGCGCCCCTCGGCGACCCCATAGAGCTTCGCGTCCGAGACTACGCCCTTTCCGTGCGTCGTGCCGAAGCGGCTAGGATTGCGGTCGTTCCGAGGAGAGCGGCATGAGTCCGCGGGTCGCGACGCCAGAGGTGCTGATCGCGGGGAACCCCAACTGCGGAAAGAGCACGTTGTTCAACGCGCTTTCCGGAGGCAGCGCCCGTGTTGGGAACTACCCGGGGGTTACGGTCGATCGCACCACTGCGTCCGTCCGTCTAGGCTCGCGGCAAGTCGAGCTCGTCGATGTCCCGGGGATGTACAGCCTGACGGCGAATTCGCCCGAGGAACAGCTCGCGGTCGATGCGCTCGTCGCGAGGGAAACCGAGGCGGTCGTTTGCGTCGTCGATGCGACGACCCTTCAAAGGGGCCTTTACCTTGCGCTTCAACTTCGAGAGTCGGGCGTTCCGGTAGTCGTCGCCCTCAACATGATGGACGCGGCGGAGCGCGTGGGACTTAGCATCGACACCGATCTGCTGTCGGAGGCGTTGGGTGCGCCAGTGGTTCCCGTCGTGGCCACCAAGCGCCAGGGACTGGACACGCTTTTGAAAGCGGTCGAAGGCCAACTCGAGCAGCCTTCGTCCGTAGCCACCCCTACGATGCCCTATCCAGCCGCTCTCGAGTCGGATCTTGCCGAGCTGCTCCCTCTGATCGAGCGGTGGCAACCCGACTCTTCCCCGCAGCAGATTCGCGCGCTCGCCCTGTGGTCCATTCTGTCGCTGGGGGAAGACAGCCTCCATGGCGTTCCGGATTCGCTCCGAAGCGCCGTGCAGAAACTTCGTTCCAACGCAATGGCTCGAGGCCGAAACCTGGATCTCGAGATCATTGCGACCCGTTACGCCTGGCTCGAGGATCAGGTCCGTCGTGTCTCCTCGAGCCCGGATCCGAAGCCGAGCGCCAGCGATCGCATCGACGACGTGCTCACTCATCCCGTATCCGGCCTGTTGGTGTTTGCGGTTGTGATGTTCCTGATCTTCGAGGCGCTCTTCGCTTGGGCCGAGCCTGCAATCGCCTTCATCGAGGATGTCACCGCAGCCCTCCAAGGACAGGTTACCGCCATGCTTCCGGACGGGGTGCTTCGAGACCTCATCGTCGACGGCGTCATCGCCGGCGTTGGCAATGTGATCGTGTTTGCACCTCAGATTCTCATGCTCTTCCTCTTCATCGGCTTTCTCGAGGACTCCGGGTACCTAGCCCGAGTGGCCTTCGTCATCGACCGCGTGATGAAGGGGATCGGGCTCCACGGAAAGGCTTTCGTGCCGCTGCTTTCGGGCTTCGCGTGCGCCATCCCCGCCGTCATGGCCACCCGAACAATCGAGCGTCGACGCGATCGCCTCGTGACCATGCTTGCCCTGCCGTTGATGTCGTGCAGCGCCCGGCTGCCGGTCTACATTCTAGTCGTGGGCACCGTTTTCGCAGGTGCAACGCTGGGGTGGTTCAGCGCCGGCGCCGTCGTGCTTCTCTCCATGTACACGCTTTCCGTCGTCGTTACACTCGCTGCGGCGGCGATAATTCGCCGAACCATTCTCCCCGGGCCCGTCCCGACGTTCATGCTCGAGATGCCTCCCTACCGGTGGCCATCCGCGCAGATCCTTTGGATCAACGCTTGGCGTCGTCTGAGGATCTTCCTCGTCGACGCGGGGACGATCATCTTGGCGATGACGGTGGTTTTGTGGGCGCTCCTCTCGTTTCCGAAGTCGGAGGAGATCGCCATCCGGTACGACCAAGAGCGGGCGATCGTCGCACAGACCGATCTACCTCCCGATCAATCCGAGCGAGCCATTGCAGCGCTGAACGCGCGCGAGGCATCCGAGCAGCTCGAGCAAAGCGCAGCGGGCAGGGTCGGACATGCGCTCGAGCCGGTGCTTCGGCCCTTGGGCTTCGATTGGCAGATCGGTGTCGGGATCATCGGCGCATTTGCGGCACGTGAGGTGTTCATTTCGACCCTCGGCGTCGTATTTGGAATTGGAGAGACCGACGAGGAAAACCAACCCTTGCGCCAGGCCCTCAAGCAAGCGCGCCACGCCGACGGCACTCCCGTGATGACCCCCCTCAGCGGAGTCTCGCTCATGGTGTTCTTTTTGCTGGCATGCCAGTGCATGAGCACGATCGCAGTCGTCCGGAGGGAATCGGGCTCGTGGAGGTGGCCGGTGTTCCTCTTCGTTTACATGACCGTGCTCGCCTATGTCGGCTCCCTTCTGGTTTATCAGGGTGGAAGGCTTCTCGGCTTCGAGTAGGCTTTCTTGAGATGCCGTGGCAGGAAATCGTGACAGGGTTGATCGTCTTCGGGGCTGCCGCCTACCTCTACACGCGGTATCGTCGCCGACGCGGCGGCTCGAGGCCGCAAAGGCCGGACGTGCCGGTCTCGAGGCTCAAACGCAAGCCTTCTTCGCGGGATTCGTGCAGGCATTGAAACAAGTGATTAGATTAGGTTGAGATGGGTAGATCGGCGACAATCGAGGGGCTCCGGAAGTTTCGCCAGAAGCTGCTTCGTGAGCGAGATCCCTGGCACGATGCATCGCGTCGGTTTCGAGTGCGTCGTTTTGCGGGTCCCGAGTGTTTCATCGAGCACCTCGAGGGGGTCCGCGTGGCGCACCTGACCGACCTTCACGTTGGCCGTGTAACGCCGATGGCGGTCCAATATGATGCGGTGTCCATGACCAACGCGGGCAACCCCGATATCGTCGTCATCAGCGGCGACTTCGTTTGTCACAGCCAGGTTTACCTCGACGATCTCACGGATGTGATCGACAAGTTCGATGCACCGGTGTTCGCTGTTCTCGGCAACCACGACCACTGGGCGGGCGCCGACGCGGTTCGCAATGCTCTACAAAGGGGCGGCGCCGAGGTGCTCGACAACGCCCACACGACGATCACGATCCGACGCCAAGCCGTGCAGGTTCTGGGTCTCGACGATGCGTATACCGGTCACGCGTCCCAGCGCGATGCGCTCAAGGGGCTCAAATCGAATCTCCCCGTAATTGGGCTTTCGCACATTGCCGAAGAGGCCGACGCCCTTTGGGAGCGTGGTGTGCCTCTGGTCTTTTCCGGACATACGCACGCCGGGCAAATCACCGTTGCCCGCTTGCACGAGCTCTCCGTCGGCAAGCTCGCTGGTCACAAGTATATTCACGGACTGTATGGCTCGAGGGCCGCGCACGAGCCTAAAGGCGCGGTATACGTCGGCGCGGGAGTGGGGGCTGCAGTCGTTCCCCTGAGGCTTGGAGAGCGCGCACAGCGGGAGGTGGCGTTTTTCGAGCTCGGCGCTCAACCAGGCGCGTTTGACGAGCACCACGAGGAGCAGGACGCGTACCGAGGGCGAAAACCCTCTCAAAAAAGGAAAGAGCGACGCGCCCAGGCAGTCGTCCGCAAACGTGAGCGCCGTGCCCGGCGAAGCGGCAATGACAACGGCGCCGACCTCGGCTCCTCCGGGTAAGGTCGTTCAGCCCTGTGCGGCGAGGAAGTGCTCGACTTCGAGCGCCGCCATGCAACCGGTGCCTGCAGCGGTCACCGCCTGACGCCATTTCTTGTCTTGGGCGTCGCCGGCGGCAAATACGCCGGGCACGTTGGTGGCGGTCGAGTCCGGCTTGGTGATGATGTACCCCTGCTCGTCGGTGTCGATTTGACCGTTGAGAAAGGCGGTGTTCGGTGTGTGGCCGATGGCAAAGAACAGACCCGCCACCGCGAGGTCCCGCTCCTCGTCGGTTTTGAGATCTTTCACTCGAATCGCTTCGAGGAAGTCCTTCCCCTTGGCTTCCGTCACTACGTGTGACCAAAGCATTTCGATCTTGGAATTCGTCAGCGCGCGATGCTGCATGATTTTCGAGGCGCGAAGCTCGTCTCGTCGGTGCACGATATAAACCCGGGAGCCGTACTTGGTGAGAAACGTCGCCTCTTCGACGGCCGAGTCACCCCCGCCGATGACCGCCAAGGGCTGATTGCGGAACGCCGGCAATGCCCCGTCGCACACCGCGCAGGCCGAAATCCCCTTCTGCCACAGCTCTCCGTCGTGGGCGCCTGGAATGTCGAGCCGCTTCGCCGTCGCACCCGTCGCAATGATAATCGTTTGCGTGGTGCCCTCCTCGGTATCTGCTTTGAAGTGGAACGGCCGGCTGGACAGGTCGACTTCGTGTACGGTCTCGGTGTGAATCGTCGTGCCGAATCGCTCAGACTGTGCGCGAAAGCGATCGGTGAGCTCCGGGCCCATGATGCCTTCGGGGAACCCGGGGAAGTTCTCGACATCGGTCGTCGTGGTGAGCTGCCCACCTGCGGCGATTCCGCCAGCCATGAACCCCTCGAAGAGCACGGGCTTGAGCTCCGCACGCGCCGCGTAGATCGCCGCCGTGTGTGCTGCCGGTCCGCTGCCGATGATCAAGACTTTATGGCTCATGAAATTCCTTCTGAGACGGGTGAGGCGGAGGTATATGGCGACCGGTCGGCTGGGGCGCAACCCCTAACCAATCATCTCGGATACGCGAGCACCGATGGCAAGGGAGGCCGTAAGCCCGGGGGATTCGATGCCGATCAGGTGAACGACCCCAGGCTGCGATTTCGGGGTGGCGATGACGAAGTCGGCGAATCCGCCTCCTGGACCGACGAGCTTGGGACGGATCCCGGCATAGTCCGGTGCCAAGTGCTCCGGACGAATTGCGGGTAGGTAGCGCGCGACGGCCTCGGCGAATCGCTCGGCGTGCGATTCGTCGACACTGTAGTCGAGCTCATCGACGTACATTGCGTCCGGGCCTGCGCGACGAGCGCCAGAAAGATCGGCGGTGATGTGCACACCAAGCCCTGCACCCTGGGGCAGGGGATAGATGAGGCTGTGTTTCGTCGGTGGGGCACCGGCCTGAAGCGCGAAGTACGAGCCCTTGCAGGGATAGAGGCGCCAGGGGCGCTCGCGTGGAGGCAGGCCTGATCTCTCGGCCATCTCGAGCGCCGAAAGCCCCGCGGCGTTGATGACGCGTCGCGTTCGTATCTCCGTCTCTCGATCCATCGTGTCGCGGGTCCGAACGATCCAGTCCCGTCCGGGTCGTTCGATCTCCTCGACCACCGTCTGAAAGACCGGCAAGCCGTGGGCCTGCCGCATCTCGCGAAGGAAGCTGGCAAGTAGCTCATGGACGTCGACGACGCCGGAAGTTGGGGAATAAAGCGCGGCCTGGCATCGGAGCTCGGGTTCCTGCTGTGCGACCTCGGCGCCGGTCAAGGGTTGGAGCTCACCCGCCCCCACCTGTTTGGCGTGCCGAGCGAGCCTGCGGAGCCGCTCTTCATCCTCGTCACTGGTCGCCACGATCAGCTTGCCCGTACGGGCATGCGGCACGTCGTGGGCTTCGCACCACTGGTAGAGAAGCTTCTTGCCTTCGATGCAGAGACGCGTCTTGAGGGAGTCCCCTGGGTAATAGATCCCGGCATGGATTACCCCGCTGTTCCGGCTCGAGATTTCTCGGCCAGGACCCGTTTCGCGTTCGATCAGGACCACCGAATCGAGGCGGCGAGCGAGCTGAAGGGCACACGCGAGACCCACGGCCCCCGCCCCGATCACGATTGCGTCGACCTCGTCGGTTGGCATTTGCCTCGTTGTATCAGAAAGACAGCGGGTCGACGCGTTGCGCCGGAAGCCGCACCGATAGCCTCGGTGGAGGCAGTCCCTGCTGCCTTCGATATGCCTCGTAATATACCAGAACCCGCCGCACGTAACGGTGGGTCTGTGAGAACGGAATTCGCTCCAGAAAGGCGTCGACGGACGTTCGATCGGCACATTCCTGCATCCATCGGCGCACGTTGTGGGGGCCGCCATTGTAGGCGGCGATGGCCAAGGGGAGACGCCCGTCGAACCGGCGGATCAACGAGGTCAGATACCAGGCTGCAAACTCCAGGTTCGTCCGTGGGTCGAGCAGATCGGCTGGCGAGAAGTCCTCGTGGCCGAGCGCATGCGCGATCAACTGACCTGTGCGGGGCATGATCTGCATGAGACCGACGGCGCCGGCATACGACACGATGTGCTTCTGGTAAGCGCTTTCGACGCGCATGACCGCGAGCAAGAGGTTGGGGTCGAGCCCGTATCGGTTCGCCGCGGGGACTGCAAGCCACTCATAGGCTCGCGGGAGGGTCTCGATGAAGCCTGGACCCGCGAAGCCTCCTGCGGTCCCCATGTCACCGAGTGACGCAGCGACCGAAGACAACGTCATGCGATCTGAATCGCTCAGACCAAGCCGGGCGGTGCGAACGTCTGTTGCGATCGGCTCATGCACGCGTTGATCCGCGCGCGCCACCGAATCGAGTCCCGCTCGCGCCACGGGCTTTCCGAGCGCATGTCGCCAGGATAGATACGTCTCGAAGAGCTCGACGGTCGCCGATTCCCGCTCGCCAATGCGAAGAAGATCCGCCGCTCGCCCGATCCAAGGATACGTATCGGCATGGACCTCGGCGATCGGTTCGAGTCGATCGGCGAGCTCCGAATCCGCGACCTGAGGGGAGCGCGGCATGCCGCGTGGATCGAGGTCGGAAAACCCCTCTGGGCTCTCGATACGCGTACCAACCCCGAGCCTAGCGAGGCCGTTCGCCGCCCAAAGCCCGTAGTAGTCGTCGCCGGTTTCGAGCGTCAGCGAGTAGTAACCTCTCGCTTCGTCGGGACGACCACCGCGTTCGTGGGCTCTTCCCAGGTGATAGAACGCGGCGGGCCGATATCGGATGCTGTCTCGCTTTGCTACACGGTCGAGCAAGGCGATGATCAGTCCCTCCCCGCCGGTCCCGACTGCCGCCATCGCCGCATCCAGCAAGGTCGTCGGCGCGACACCAGAGCGCGTGCCCAACGCGACCAGCATGTCGTCCACGTCTTCTTTCAGGCCGGCGGGGGAAGCAATGTCGATCATGTCTCGAAGCTGCGCCGACGGGATCGCCGCGTAGGCCCTGCCAGCTCGCAGCCGCGCGATAGAACCGACCGCGGCGTGTTTTTCGCGCGCGGTTGCGGCCTGCGTCATGTCGTCCGCACCTTCCTCGATTTCCCGAGTCGTCGCTACATCGGAGGACGGGAATCGTTGCGCAGTGCGAAGGTAGGTTTCCGCGGCTCGCCAACGACCTTCGTACCGGGCGAGCCGGCCTGCGAGGTAATGAACCTTGGCACTCTGCTCTGGCGTCAGTGGACGTTCGAGCAGCTCGTTGACGGTCGTTGTAGCTTTGTCGAGCGGCCCCGTCCGCACCAGCTCTCGCGCGATCCTGACTCGTTCCTCGTCGGTCAACTCTGGCGCGTCATGCCCGCGCCGCACGAGACGAGTCAGCTCTGCCTTGGCGCGGGGCGCAACATGGCTTCCCGGATGATCGATGCGGACCGCATGGAATATCTGCCCTGCCTCGTCGTGACGCTTCTGCCTGACCAGGCTCTGGGCGTGCTCAAACAACAGATTGGCGCGCTCGGGGATGGCTGGATAAGTCCACAGAAGGTCGTGAAGAGCCTCTTCCCCGGCCGGGTCATCGGCTCGAAGGAGCGCA
>JBFICQ010000030.1:0-21626 GCA_041581895.1 Polyangiales bacterium
AAAACGGGCCTCGAGCGCGGCTTCGAGGCGGGGCTCGAGGCCGAAGCGCGCGGGTTCGGAAAGCTGCTCACCACACCCGAGGCTGCCAATCTAATGAGCATCTTCTTCGCCACCACGGCGCTCAGGAAGGACTCCGGCGTGGACGACCCGAGCGTGAAGCCACGCCCGATCGACAAGGTCGGGATGCTCGGCGCCGGACTGATGGGCGCCGGTATCGCCTACGTGACCACCGCATCGGCCAAGATCCCGGTCCGACTCAAAGACCGTGACAGCGATGGTGTGCTCGCAGGCCTTCGTTACATCCGTAAGATCATCGACGGCCAGGTACAGCGGAAGCGGCTCACCGAACGGGAGGCCGATGCCTTGATGCTGCAAACGACGGCCACGACCGGATACGAGGGTTTCCAAGACGCCGACGTGGTCATCGAAGCCGTGTTCGAAGACCTCGCGCTCAAACAGCAAATGGTTCGAGACGTCGAGGAGATCGGCAAGGAAGACGTGATCTTCGCGTCCAACACATCGTCACTTCCGATCACGAAGATCGCCGAGGCCAGTAAGCACCCAGAAACCGTGATCGGCATGCACTACTTCTCGCCGGTCCACAAGATGCCCCTCCTCGAGATCGTCGTGACCGACAGGACCGCCGATTGGGTCACCGCCACCTGCGTGGACCTCGGCAAACGCCAGGGCAAGCACGTAATCGTCGTCCACGACGGAGTCGGGTTCTACACTAGCCGAATTCTGTCGCCGCTGATGAACGAAGCAGCGCATTTGGTCGCTGAAGGTGTGCCGGTCGAAAAGATCGACACAGCGATGCTCGATTGGGGATTCCCCGTCGGCCCGATCAAGCTCACCGATGAGGTCGGCATCGATGTCGGCGCCAAGGTCGGCAAGATCATGCTCGAAGCGTTCGGCGAGCGCATGACCGGGCCCGAGGGCTTGGAGAACTTGATCAAGGACAACCGCTTGGGCCGCAAGAACGGCCGCGGCTTTTATCTCTATGGCGGAAAGAAGAAAGGGGTCGATGAGAGCGTCTACGACGTGCTCGGCGTCACCCCCGACAACAAGAGCATCTCGGCAGAGGACATCGCCTGGCGTTGCGCCCTCCGATTCGTCGACGAGGCCTGCCGTTGTTTTGGCGAGGGCATTCTTCGCAGCGCGCGTGACGGCGACGTTGGAGCGGTGTTCGGGCTCGGGTTTCCTCCGTTCCGAGGTGGGCCGTTCCGGTTCGTCGATCAGGTAGGCGCGAAGGAGATTTTTGGCCGGTTGAAAGAGCTCGAAAAGAAGCTCGGGCCTCGGTTTTCGCCAGCCCCGGTTCTCGAGGAGATCGCGCGAAACGGCCAGACGTTCCATGGTCCCGATGCCATTGCGCCGGGCAGCGTCGGGGCTCATCCAAGCGGCTCGGCGGCACGAGCGACGGCTTAACCGCCGAAATCACAAGGTTCCGGCCGGGTCGATTGCATGGATCAGCCGAGGTCCCTACACTGTTTCCCTAACCGGGAGCCTGGAACAATCGAGGGGTGCTCCCTGTTGAGACTAAGCCGCCGCGCCGATCGACTCATGGGGATCAAATCACAGCCAGACATGCTGCAAAGCGCTGCGAAATCGATCGCACGGAGCCATCCTCGGCATCGGAGTGTGCTGGTCGTCGAGAGCGACCCCGACCTTCAATGGCACCTCGCCCGCATGCTTACGGTAGATGGCAACCGCGTGGTCGGAACGGGTTCGGCGGATGGCGCCCTCACCGTCATCGCGGAGTGGCGCGCCGACCTGGCTTTGGTTGCGGCACAGCTGCCCGGTATGAGTGGCGTTGAAGTGGCAAGGAGGCTGAGGGCTGGGAATCCCGGACTAGTCGTCATCCTGATGGGAGAAGAGCCCGCGCCGCCGGCCCGAAAGACCCTTTCCCCCCACATTACCGCCTACCTTCCGAAACCATTCCGATTCGACGCGCTCCGCGCCCTCATCGAATCACTTCAACTTACACCGGCTCCCGCGGAGTAACCTGCTAGGCTGGTCGGCGGTGAAACGGCTGCTGTCTGGCTTGAGTTTCGTGCTGAGCGCGTCCCTGGTGGGAGCCGCCATTGCACAGCCGTCGCCGGGTTTCATCGGGGTCGACGAAATTCGGCCTGGGATGAAGGGGTACGGTCTCACAGTCCTACGGGGCACCGAACCTGAGCGCTTCGACGTCGAAGTAATCGATGTCCTTAGGAATTTTCGGCCCTCCCAGGACCTGATCTTGGTCCGCACGCCCCATCCTCTCCTCGATCGCGCGCGTGGAGTGGCCGGGATGAGTGGGAGCCCGGTCTACTTCGAGGGAAGGCTCGCGGGCGCCTACGCCTATGGATGGCCCTACGGGATCGACCCTGTGGTCGGGGTCACGCCGATCGCCAGCATGCTGGCCGAGCTCAAACGGCCGGTGCGCCTCGAGATGTTCCCCGGGGCCAAACCTCTCCCCGGCAAGACCCCACGCGCAAGCCGACCGAGAGCACGAGCTTCGAAGCATCGCTTTGCGGGGCTCCCGCCGTTCGTCGGTGACCACCAAGTCGACGCCTTGTCCACCGTGCGTGCGATCGCCAAGCGACAGGAGAGCTCCAAAGGGCCGCTAGGGATGAAGGTCGCCACGACCCCGGTCTTGTTGAGCGGCCTCATTGACTCGGTGGCAAAGATGTTGGCCGACGAGCTCGAGCCACTCGGTTTCGAGGCGACTCAAGGCGGCTCGAGCGGCTCGAGAAAAGGAGGTCCAGGCCACTTCGAAAACGGGGGGGCGATTGCAGTCGAGCTCGCACGGGGCGACGTGTCCATCGTGGGCGTGGGCACGGTCACCTACGTTGCACCCGGAGATCGGGCGCTAGCGTTTGGGCACCCCATGCTGAATAGCGCGGGCGCGATCGGGCTACCTACTGCGACGGCGCGCGTTCTTCACGTGCTGGTGAGCGACTTCCGCTCCTTCAAGATCGCCGAGGCTGCGCGGCCCTTGGGCACGCTGGTCCAAGACCGGCAAGCAGCCATCGTGGTCGACCCCGATATCCAAGCCGCGCGCATCCCGGTGCGCATTCGGGTCAATGGTGCCGAGGGCGCCCAGAAGACCGAATGGAACATCCAGATCGCAAGCCATCGGGCGCTTACCCCGGCGATCGCATTTGCGGTGATCACCAACGCGCTCAAAGCCACGGCAGGCGACGTCGACGACGTTGTCTTTCGTGCCCGCAGCCGGGTAGGCGTCGAGGGGCACGGGGTCGTAGCGCTCGACGAACAGGGGTTCTCGCCCGTGGGTGCCGCAAGCCCGCTTGCGTTGTCACAGCTTCAGATGTTCTGGTTGATGGAGGCTGCGTTCGCAAACCCCTTTGAAGTTTCTCGCATCACCTCGGTCGAGCTCGATCTCGATCTCGAGTTCAGCAGAGACGTGTATCAAATCGCTGACGCCATGGTTGCGTTCGATGAAGTCGACCCGGGCCAAGAGCTAACCCTCTACGTTCGCCTTCGGCAGGTGGGAAGGGACGATACGATGCGGGCAGTCAAGATCCGAATTCCCGAGGCGGCTGCCGGGCAAACGCTCAACGTATCGGTCTCGGCCGGAAACAAAGTCTCGATCGAGCGGCCGCGCCCTGCTTCCCTCGACGACCTGATCGACCAAGCCACCGAGCGGTTTCCAGCGACCTCGATCGTCGTGTCGCTGCAGATGCCGAACCGGGGCCTTCGATTCGAAGGCCACGTGGTGGACTCACTCCCCGCCTCTGCCTTGAACTCGCTTCAGCTGGTGAGCACTACCGAAGACAGCCGACCATTCATCACCAGGTCCCACAACGAAATTGAGATGCCGCAAGTCGTGACCGGACGGGCCAACCTCCGCCTTCGGGTGCGCGAGATCGCGCGAGACCGTTTTCTGGGCAAGTAGAATAAATGAAAACCTCCAAAACGATCAGTTCAATCGCGCTCGCGGCCTTGATGATGGCCTCCAGCGTTACCGTTGCAGCAGTCACCACCCAACATTTCACGATCGATAGCGCCGAGAGCTTTTCTACCGGTGACCTCGACGGGACTGCGGTGCACTCCGATGGCTCCGTCCGGCTTGGAGCTTCGAAAAAGCGCACGGAGATCGCCAATGTACCCATTGCCTATAGCGTCGCGGAACGTGGAAAGGTCGTGTACGTCGGCACCGGTACGAGCGGCCTGATCTATCGTTTCGATGGGAAGAAGCTGGCAAAGAAGTACGCAACCGGAGAGCTGTTGGTGTCCTCTTTGGCGTTCGACACGGACGGGACTTTGTATGCGGGCACGCTCCCGAACGGGTGGATCTTCAAGATCAACCCCAAGACAAGCGAAATCAAACGTTTCTCGAAGCCCGAAGGTGCAAAGCACATCTGGGCGCTCGTTTATGATTCGAAGCGACGGAGGTTGATCGCCGGAACGGGGCCAGAGGGGGCGATATTTGCGATCAACCCGATCGGCGCGGCCAAGGTGCTGCACGACAGCGACGCCTCACACATCATGTCGCTCAGCGCGGGCGACAAGGGCATGATCTATGCAGGCACGAGTGATAGCGCACTGGTGCTGAAGGTTGCGCCGAGCGACAAGGTGACGGTCGTGCACGACTTTCCGGGCAATGAGGTGACCGCGATCGACTTTTACGAAGGCGAGCTCGCTGTCGCCGCAAACGAGTTCAAGACCCGGCCTGGCAGCCGCTTCACCGCTGGCGCCCGACCTGCAGGCCCGGCACCAACGCCGCCAGCGGCAGCGGCACCGACGCCGCTCGCCGCGAGCCGCATGGGCCGCCCTCGCCCCGGCAAGGGCCAGCTTTGGCGCGTCTCCAAAGACGGCCGCGTTGAGCGGCTGCTCGATCGTCAAGATACGCACCTCACCTCGGTGCAGTGGGGCGCCGACGGGGCAATTTTCGCAGGAGGCGCCACCGAGGGACAGGTCTTTCGGGTCGAGCCGGATGCGAAATACGCGATCTGGGCCGATGTCGAAGAGCGACAAGTGCTCGGCCTTTCGCTGCGCTCGAAGACGCCCGTGTTCGTCACGGGCGACGGCGCGTCCATCTACTGGATCGAGCGCGGGGCGCCTCGCAGGCCGGTGTGGACCAGCGATTCGCTCGATACGGGTTTCGGCTCGCAGTGGGGACGACTCACTTGGCGGGGCCGCGGCAAGCTGGCTTTTCAAACGCGCTCCGGCAATACCAAGGAACCCGACGACACATGGAGCGTCTGGTCGAAAAGGCTCAAGCAGCCTGGTCGCGTCTCGAGCCCGCCTGGCCGCTTTGCGCAAGTGCGCGCTCTCTTCCCAACGGATGAGTCGGCGGAGCTTCGAGCCGTCGAGCTCTACTATCTGCCGCAAAATCAAAGGGCGCGGGTTTCGAACATCGCCGCAAAGGGGCCCCCGCCCACACCCGGCGAAAAGCCGCAACGACCGCCGCCACCAAGCACGCTATTGAACCTCACCTGGGTCGTCGACAACCCGGACGGCGACCTCTTGCGGTACCGTCTCTCGTATCGGCAAGAGGCACAGGCGGTATGGCGCCCTATGTTCCTCGAAGACCACGTGGTCAACGAACCGAAGTACATTTGGGACACGGGGAGCATTCCCGACGGCTACTACGTCATCAAGGTCGAGGCCTCCGATGAAGAAGCCAATCCGGCAAAGCGGATGCTTCGCTCCGAAGCAGTGTCGGAACCCATCCTCGTCGATAACCATCCACCCCGCATCGAGAAACTCGGTTTTCGCAATGGGCGTGTCCAAGGTCGCGTCGTCGATACACTTGGACCGATTGCCCGGATTCAGGTTTCCATCGACGCAGGCCGATGGAGGGACGTCTTCCCCAAGGACTTGCTACTCGACAGCCGGACCAAGGAATTCGAGCTGGACCTCGGCGAGCTACCCGGCAAGAGTCACATCGTGGCCGTGCGCGCGTTCGACGCGGCGGGCAACCAAGCCAATGGAGAGATCGTCGTCAAGACCCGCAAGTGAGGTGGACGGCGCGCTTTCTTTCTACGAGCCCGAGCGAGCGCCTACTTTGAGTCGCTGCATGACGGCGAGCTTTTGCCGTTCTTTGTAGTTCTCATGGCTGGCGTCGCCCGATTCGTTGGTCTGATCGGTTGCCCGATCGATCAACTGAAACTCCGTCTGAACGAAGATGACCCGTCCGAGGTGCGCCGTGGCCGACGCAGCCGCGTCGAGCACTTGCTGCGGCACACGAACCGGAACGTCAGCAACGAAATGCACCACGCGGTAGCTCGGTGCTGTGAACCGATTGTCGATGGGCGAGAGCCCGTCTTCGACATCGAGCGGAAGCTGTAGGGACTCTACGAGGTCCGCGAGGGCGGGCTCGGAGCGGCAGTACTCGTGAAACCGCAACAGAGTGTTCGTCGACTGCCCAGGGATGATGAAGTTGAAAGGTACGACGCTCCGCTGAAGAAAGTTCAGCACCGGAAAAATATCATCGGACGAGCGTGTGACGATTCGAAAGCGAACCTTGTCGTAGATCTGCGATGCGCTCACATCGGGCTTGGAGAGAAGCTTGGTGTAGAGCGAGTCCTTGTTCTTTCGTCCTCCGATGAACTCCAAGATCGGGAAGTCGTTTGCGAGCGCAGCCCCCATGATCTGGTAGACCTTTCGTTCGACGAGATGGAAGATCTCTTCATCGGCGACCGGAAGTAAGAACATCAGCTCTCGCGCCTCGAGATGATGGATGATGTGCATCACCTTCAAAATCGCGCACGCACACACCTGCCGGTGTCCCTTCGACGAGGCGAGCATCAAAAGGCCCACCAGGTCTTTCTTGGCAACCGGCTTGGGGACCGGGAAGTCGAAGTGGCGTCGAAGATAATCGATCGCCGCTTCCTTGATCTGCTCGACGCGAACTCGGTCGCGAGGATCGTCGAGGTCGAACGCCTGAACGGCAACGAAGTCTCGAGCTTCGGTCTCCTTAGCAAAGTTGAGCCGATGCCAGTCGACCACGGAGCCGCCCCGCAAGAGCACGCGGATACCCTCGAGATCCGCTAACGTAAAGTCACTGAGCTGGCGAAGTTTGGGCGCGGCCACGGCTAGGGTCGATCCAGCAAGATCGTGCCAACGAAGATACCCAGCGAAATCAGCAACGCGATCGTGTGAAGCGTAATCCCGCCGTGGCACCCGCCAAGCGTCGCCAAACCGAGCACACCCACACCCCTCTTCAGCTTCCTTTCCAGCATCTCGGGCGCCCGATTGATACCAGCCCTCGGCTCGCTGCGCTACCCGACCGGAGTGCCACGTTGCTGGCACCGTAGATCTCGAATATCGTTGGGCAAATCCAATGTCCGATTCGATTTTTCCAGCAGGTGCCGAGCCGATCTTACCAATCCTGCCGCTTCGGAACTCAGTGCTGTTTCCGGCCACCGTGGTCCCTGTGAATGTCGGTCGCGCCCGTTCGGTCCGGTTGATCGAGGAGGCGTGCGGCCGCGAGCGCCCTGCGATTGGGGTGGTCACACAACACAAGCCGGAAGTCGAAGACCCCACTTTCGAGCAGGTTTATCAGACAGGCACGATCGCACGCGTTCTGAAAGTGATCCGCTTGAACTCGGGACAATACAGCGTGGTGCTCCAGGGGGTGAGCCGGATGCACATCGAAGAGCCCCTCGGTCGGCATCCGACCATGCGAGCCCGCGTGCAACGCTACCGCGAGGCCCCCGTCGTCGATGTCGAAATCGAAGCTCTCTCTGCGCATTTGCGCGAATCGGCGCGTCGGCTTCTAAACGAGCTGCCCAACGCATCGCGCGAGTCGCTGCACATCCTCGACAACGTGCGGGAGCCGGGCGCCCTAGCAGATCTGATCGAGTCGAACCTCCCGGTGTCCAACGAGGCCAAACAAGAGGTGCTCGAAACGCTCGACGTTCGCGAGCGCATTCGAAAGGTGCTCGACCAGGTCCAACGACAAAACGAAGTGTTACGGGTCAAACAAGAGATCTCCACGATGGTCGAAGAGGAAATGTCCAGCTCTCAGCGGGAGTACCTGCTCCGACAGCAGATCAAGGCCATTCGACGCGAGCTCGGAGAAAACGACGTCGATGAAGACGATATCGAGGCCCTTCGCGAGCGCATCGCCTTGTCCGGCCTTCCTGCGGACCCCGAGCACTCCGCCAAACGAGAGCTGCGCCGAATGAGCTCCATGAACACCGCGAGCAGCGAATACCAAGTCGCCCGCTCCTACGTCGAATGGCTTGCCGACCTGCCGTGGAAGAAATCTACCCCCGACCGTCTCGACGTAACGCAGGCCCGGACGGTCCTCGACGAGGATCATTACGGCCTTGAAAAGCCCAAGAAGCGCATCGTCGAATACATCGCAGTTCGGAAGCTCCGGCGCGATGGTCGCGCTCCGATTCTGTGTTTCGTTGGTCCTCCAGGAGTCGGCAAAACTTCTCTCGGACGATCGATCGCCCGAGCCTCTGGCAGGCATTTCGTTCGCGTGTCGCTCGGCGGTGTCTACGACGAAGCCGAGATTCGTGGGCACCGTCGCACTTACGTCGGAGCGTTCCCCGGACGCATCATCTCGGGCCTCAAGAAGGCGGAGTCGAACAATCCGGTGATGGTGCTCGACGAGATCGACAAGCTCGGCCGAGACCAGCGCGGTGACCCCTCGAGCGCGCTGCTCGAAGTGCTCGATCCGGAGCAGAACAATCAGTTCACCGACCACTACATCGACGCACCCTTCGATCTCAGCAAGGTGATGTTCATCGCAACGGCCAATCAGCGGAGCACGATTCCCAGCCCGCTGCTCGATCGAATGGAGGTGATCGAGATCCCCGGCTACACACCCCGTGAAAAGCGCTCGATCGCGCGCGACTTCCTGGTCCCGAGGCAACTCCAGGAGCACGGCCTGTCGATCGAGCGGCTCGACTTCTCGGACGAGGCAATCGACGTGATGATTGAATCGTACACGCACGAAGCAGGGGTTCGAAAGCTCGAGCAACAAGCTGCAGCGGTGTGTCGCGCCGTGGCGGTGCGGCTCGCCAACGGAGAAGATGTTTCGATCATGGCTGATCCGCCTTTCATCGCAGAGGTGTTGGGCGCCGCGAAGGCGAAGAGGCAGGCACCCGAGCGGGCGGCTCGCCCCGGCGTCGCGACCGGTTTGGCTTGGACCCCGGCTGGAGGCGACCTTCTGTTCGTCGAGGCCACCCGAATGCCAGGGACGGGAAAGCTCCACCTCACCGGCAACATGGGCGAAGTCCTCAAAGAGTCGGCCGCTGCGGCATTCACTTTCGTCCGCGCGCGGGCCGAAGAGCTCGGCCTTGCAGAGGACTTCGTGAGCCATACCGACATCCACGTCCACTTACCGGCCGGTGCGACTCCGAAAGACGGCGCTTCGGCTGGGATACCGCTTTATGTGGCATTGGCTTCGGTGCTCACCGATCGCGATATCCGACCGGACGTCGCGATGAGCGGTGAAATCACTCTGCGTGGCAACGTGCTCAAAGTCGGCGGTATCAAAGAAAAATGTCTGGCTGCCTATCGCGCCGGCGTGAAGCGGGTTTTGCTTCCGAAGCGCAATGAGCCAGACCTCGAGGAAGTTCCCGATGAGATCCGCGAAGGCATCGAGATCTGCCTCGTGTCCCGCGTCGACGAAATACTCGGCCTCGTAGCGGTGCCGGACCCTACGACCGCGCCGGCGGCTGCTGAGTAGTCCGTGTCGAACGTGCTCACGTTTTGGTTGTCTGCTTTCGTGGGAGCCGTCACCGGCGGCGCCTTGGCCCTCAATCCATTGCTCGGCGTTCATGGCGTCGAGAGTGCGCTCGCCTTGGGCATCGTCTTGCCGCCCTGGGTGGCCGCGACGGCAGCCAACTACCAACGGCGAGAAGGCGTGGCACGCGGCATCGACCTTATGTTCGGCGCGATCGGCGGCGCCCTCGTCATTTGGGCCATTCCCGTGGTGATTCTCGCGTTGAACTCGCTTCGGGTGCGCCAATGCGCGCCGTGGGAGGGGCTGACTTTCATGTTCCTCGGCCCGGCCATTGGATGCGCATTGGCGGCGGTCGCAGGGATCTGGATTGCTGCGCTGCTGCGAGGCTCGAGGTGGTCACCTTGGATAGCAGCCGCGGTTCCCATCGGCGCGCTCGGGTGGGGGCTCTGGGCTTTTTACACAACACCCGCAGTCTAC
Organism: Polyangiales bacterium; assembly: GCA_041581895.1. GTDB lineage: Bacteria > Myxococcota_A > Polyangia > Polyangiales > Houyiibacteriaceae > SG8-38. The sequence goes on from JBFICQ010000030.1 coordinate 10,127, forward strand.
GTGTTCGGCGTTTTCGCGGGGTATTTCCCGGGAGCGATCTACGACGACTTCGTTCCGATCCCAGAACGATACCTGATCTACAGAGGCGTTACGTTGATCGCAATCGTCGCCCTAGTGCTGCTCTTCGACGCGCTCTGGGATCGGGTTTCCGAGCTTCTCGATTTTGGACGCGGCTGGAGTCGTCGATCGGGCGCGATGGTCGCGAGTCTTGCCATGCTGGGGCTGGTGACAGGCTCGTACACAGTTGGTGATCGCCTCGGTTTCTGGATCACGACGGACTATCTCTCCGAGCAGCTGGGCAAGAGCGAGTCGGGAAAACACTGCGTGGTGCACATGCCCCGAGAGATGCCTCCCCCGGACGCGAAGCGCCTGGTCGAGGACTGCGATTTCGAGGTCGCGCGCACGCGAGGTCTGCTCGGGCTCGAATCGACGGATTCAGTCACCGCCTATTTCTTCGGGAGCCGGGAGGAGAAGAAGGCATTGATCGGGGTGGGGCGAACCTTGATCGCAAAACCGTGGCGCAGCGAGATCTACCTTCAAGCCGCTGGCTGGCCGCACCCGGCGCTAGGACACGAGGTCACGCACGCGGTGCTCAAGGAAGCGGCCCAAGGCCCATTCTCGGTCGCTGGGCGCTTCAGGGGCCTGATCCCGAACCCCGGGATCGTCGAGGGAGCCGCGGTGGCACTCGCCTGGGATGTGCGCGATGAGATGGATCCCGATCAGTGGTCGCGAATCATGCTCGATCGGGATGAGCTGCCGCCGGCCCGGGCCTTGATGAGCCTCCGTTTCAGCGCTCTACACCCCAGGCGCGCCTATATGGCTGCGGGGTCGCTCGCACGGTTTTGTATCGCAAGCCGTGGCACCGACGCGTTCCTCCGTGACTACCGAGACGGGGCAATCGACGACCTCGATACCCTGGAAACGCAGTGGCACAGCCATCTGTCCACGGTTCCGGTCACCGATCACGAGCGAGGGATCGCAGAAGTCGCCCTGGCCGAGCCCAGCATCTTCACCGCGGTGTGTCCCCACCGCCTCGCCGAGTTGCGGAGGGATCTCGCCGGTGACACTGCCGCGCGCGATGATTTGCGCACGATCGAAACTTGTCGGGCGATTTTGGACGTCGACACGAACGACCCTCAAGCGCACGCCGTGCTGGTTGGCGCCTTAGCGAGAACCGGGAGAGACGCACAAGCCCGCGCCGAGCTCGAGGCGCTTCGCGCGGCAATGAATGCTCCAAAGCCGATCGTTGCCACGGCCCTTGAGGAGCTCGCGGATGCACGCTGGACGCTGGGCCGCCTGGAAGAGGCTGCCGCCCTGTACGAGGAGCTTCTATCGATTCCTCGCACCGACGGCCCTACGAGACAAAGCGAGGTGAAAAGGCTCGCTCTTGCCGCAGGCCCCGAAGAGCAGGCGCTCGTGTACGAGATGTTGATCGAGGTGCCGCCATCAGCGCCGGTCGCGGTCCACGTTGCGCAAGCGTTGTCCGATCTGAGAACCGACGGTCTCGGCCAGTATCTCGAAGGAAGGCAGTTGTTGTTCCAAGGACGCTACGGTCTGGCTCTGCCGTTGCTCGAGGAAGCCGACGTGCTTGGAGCTCCGACCGAACGTTTGGGACGCGAGCTGGCGCGCATGCTCGGAGTCGCCCATTTCGCGGAAGGCGCCTACGCTGAGTCGACAGAGTTTTGGCAACGTCGAAAATCGATCAGCCCAGCCGCAGCCGCGGATGCACAGCGCTGGCTGGAACGGATTGAATATGCCCAAACCGGGAAGGTCAGTCCGACGATGCCAGGTCCATCGTCGGCTCCCCGAGCTGGGCCTTGATGTGCGCCGCGATCGAACAGTCTGCGGTGACGACCGGATCGCCTTTGGCGCGCACACGGTCGGTCTTGGGTCCGATCTGACTCAGCACGGTGATCAATCGCCCACGGTTTTCCGTACGAGTACGAAGCACCAACCGGTCGGCATCGAGATCCCAAAGAAACACATCGACTGGGTCGCGAAGACGGCTATGCCCTTGAACGACCAGCAGAAGGAAATAGTCCGCGGGCACCAGGTCGCGTAGCGCCGGAAGCTCCCGTTCAATCGCCCGGACGAGCTGCTCCTCGCGAACGCTGAGCCGCCTCATGTCATTGGTCTGCTCGGCGTCGACGAGCCATTCTGCGGTCAGCACCTCGGGTACGTCCGAAAGCGCCGAAAGCTCGATCAACTCGAGACCGAGGCAGGCGCCGACCGCATCCTCCTCGTCGGCCTCGATCGCGGCTTCGAGCGCCTCGTGGGAGATGAGATCGGTCGCGAGCACCCTGAGGTAGACGACCCTCTCGTCGTGAAGGGCCGAGAGCGGAAGGTCCGTTTCGACCAGTCGATTCGCGGCGCCGGATTTCGCATCGAGCGCCTTCTTCCTCAAATCACTTTCGGTGGCCTCGAGCAGGTCGAGGGTCGGGGCAACCTGCGCGGCGTGCTGGGCGTGCATCCGCTCTCTGAGCTGGTCGGCGCGCACCTTTTGTCGCCAAAAATAGCCACCGACAGCTAGTGCCGCGAGCGCCAGCAACAAGCCGATCCGCTTCCACGGCAACCGCGGTCGATATCGGTTCTTGCGGACGCCTTCGAACTCGGCTGGGGTGAGCTCCGAAGGCTCCATGGTAGGAACACTACTACTTTTCGCGCTGGTTGACCGCGAAGCTGACGTTCCCGTAGCCGGCAGCAGCGGCGGAGAACATCACCTTCTTCACGACGCGGAAGTCGATGTTGCGGTCTGCCTGAACGATGACCTGCCCGGCAAACGGCTCCGAAGGATGGATCGTCTCCCACTTGCGTTTCTCAGTTTCGAGCCCCGATATCAGCGGCTCGATGCGATCGACCTGAGCCGTTGCGCCGAGGGTCTGGGTGTCGGCTACACGCGTGCCGTCGAGAGTAACCACACGTTCGTCAACCGCCACAATCGGTGAAATCTCGATCTGCTCGGTGTTCGATGCGACTGGCATGGTAATCGTCGGCTGCTGCGCGATCAGCTCGCCGGATGCCGAAAACGACATCAGCAGAAAGATCACAAGCACGATGAGGAAGTCGATGAACGGAATCAGCGGGATCTGATGGTCGACTGCCTTTCGCCCATGACCGGCCACTCGATCCCTAACGAACCTCAGCGGAATGTGATGGAGCAGCTCTGGTTGTGGTCGTTTGATCGCCATGGCTTCACCCCCTACAGGAACGCTGCTCCGTCGGCCATCGACAGGGTCGTAAACCCGGCCTCGGCCGCTACATCCATGGCCACAATCACGTCTTCATACCGAACGCCATCCTCGGGCGCGACGATCAAGTCTTCGCGCTTGTCCCAAGCTTGCTTCCACTGCGCCAGCTTGGCTTTGAGCTCGTCGACATCGAACTCGCGTTGTTCGGCCACGACTCGCTTCTTGATGTCGATGCTTTCCCCAGCCGAAGACCCCAACACGTACCCGGCATTCCTCACCTGCAGGATGAGCTTGACCTTTTCGTCTTCGGGTGGAGCATCCTCGGTGGAGGCCTGCCCTGGGACTTGCTGATTGGCATTCATCGCAGCGAGCTGGTTCCAAACCGCCGTCGCCAACAGGAACATCACGCAGCAAAGCAGGAGGTCGATGAACGGAATCAGGGGGATTTCCTGATTGACCGCTTTCTTACCAGAGCCGTTTTCGCCTGTTTCGATCGATGCCACTGGGATGCCCCTCCCGCCGTTACTCGGCCGGCATGTTTTGCAGATCGACCTTTGAGCGATTACCCACCACCAGGTTCAGAACCTGGACGGTCGCCGCATTGATGTCGTCGATGATCTTCTGGGTCTTGCCGTTCAAGATGCCCATCATCAACAGCGCGAAGACTGCGGTGATGAGCCCAAACGCCGTGCAGTTCATCGCTTCCTCGATGCCCTTGGCGAGACCAGTTGCCTTGCTGGCCGCATCGGCCTTCGCCACCTCGCCGAACGCGGTGATCAAACCGACGACCGTTCCGAACAGACCGAAAAGCATGCCGACATTCGCGAGCAGACCGAGATACGGCGTGCGACGTTCGATCTGCGGTAGCTCTCTAAGCGCCGCTTCATCCATGGCCGCTTGAACCTCGGCGTCGGGGCGGTTGACCTTGAGCAAACCCTGCTTGACGATCCGCGCGAGCGGGTTGTGCTCTGCCGAACAAACCTTGATCGCACCCGCCACGTCTCCTGCGGTGATGCATTTCTGCATCTTGGCGATGAACTCGTCTTTGTCGATCGACGACTTGTAGAGGTACATCGCGCGCTCGACGGTGAAGCCGATCGCAAACACGAGACAAATGAGGATCAGCCACATCGCCCATCCGCCTGCTTCGAAGTGATACGCCAACTTGGCCATTTTTACTGCCTCCTGCGAACTTTACTTTAACAGTGTTTTCCGGACCCCGAGTGAGTACGGTGCAATCCCCATCACTGTCTTCTGTCTAAAACCCGCTGTTCCCCCCAGAACAGTAAGCATTCCCACGGTTTGCTTACTACCTAGGGATGATAGCGGTTGGATCCAGCAAGTCAATATCGTGCCTGATTCAACTCCTTAGAAACGGCCCAAGCCGGGAGCTTGGGTGCGAATGCCGGAAAAAGCCGTAGCCGCGTTGACAACGCTGAGGGGCGTAGGGTAGCGTCCCCGTCCACAAGGGGTTTGCCCCGACAGTCGTAATGATTTCAATGGATTCCAGCCCCTGGGTCCGAATTCCAGCGCGACTGAAGGGGAGCGAAAAATTGGGGTAACTCGCCGAGATCTCGGGCGAGCCGGAGGGAGCCGCAAGCATGCATGAAATCTGGGAGGCACTAGTCGAAGGTGCTCCGTTTTCGTTCATCAATCTCGGGGTTTTGGCTTTTGGCGTCGGCGTCATCATCGACCGGGCCTGGTACATCCGAATGAACTACAGCGTCGATGCGCCCGAATTCATGAACCGCATTCGCAAGCTCGTGCAGGCCGGCAACATCGACCGCGCCATCCGGCAGTGCGAGGCGAAAGCCATACCGCTGCTCGAGGTGGTCAAGTCGGGTCTCACGCAGGTCAACCGCGGGGAAGAAGCCGTCATCGCCTCCATGGAGGAAAAAATGTCCGAGGTGATCCCCGCGCTCGAGAAGCGCACCGGCTCGCTTTGGACTCTTGCGAACATCGCAACCTTGATCGGCTTGCTCGGGACGATCAGCGGTTTGATTCGCGCGTTCAAGGCGGTCGGCACGATCGACGATCCCTCCCAAAAGACCGCACTGCTTTCCGCGGGTATCGCCGAGGCGATGTGGAACACCTTTCTCGGTCTCTTGATCGCGGTGATCTTCATGATCGCCCACCTCGTGCTGCACGGGCTCACCAAGCGGCACAAGCACGAGATGGAAAAGGTCACGATGCAACTCGAGAACCTGCTGACGCTGCGTCGCCAAGGCGGTTGATCGGGGCCGAAGATGCCCGCACGACTCACGCCACGCCAACGAGCCTACGTGCGAAAGCGCGTCAACATCCCCGACGCGGATCCATCCGAGGTCAGCGAGGAGCTCAATATCGTGCCCTTCTTGGACATCGTGGTGAACATCATCATGTTCTTGCTGATGAGCTTGACCACGATCGCGTTCTTCTCGCAGGTTGAGGCTGCCCTTCCCCAATACCGCAGGGGCGGCGTTGGCAGCCGAGCCGCTCAGGACCAGGCCCTGAATCTCAATGTCACCGTCACACGTGCTGGCGTGATCGTCTCGGGCTCGGGCGGCAAGCTCGCGCGCGGATGCGCCACGACCGCTCCAGGCAAGGTGCTCACCGTGCCGGCCAGGATGAACGGGGAACACGATTGGATCGGGCTCACGAACTGCGTGAGCCGAGTGAAGCAGCAGTTCGAAGATGAGAGGCGCGTCACCCTCAGCGCGGACCCCGAGGTGCCCTACGAGCACTTGGTCGCCGCGATGGATGCGGTGCGCGGCGACGAAGGCCAGCTATTTCCCGATGTCTTGCTTTCTGCGGGGATTCGATGACGACGAACGAAGGCAAGCCGATAACGCGGAACTCCTTGGCGCCGCCGGTCGAAGAAGAACCCGTCTCGATGGCCTACGTGAACCGGGTCGTCAGGGCCAAGCTCCGTCGTAGGGCCGAGCCGGAGCACTTTGGGCTGAATATCTATCCGATGATGGACATGCTGACGATTCTCCTCGTCTACATGATGGCGATGTTCGCCACATCTTCGGCAGCGGCCGTTCAGGAGAGCAGCGAGCTCCGGATCCCCTACTCCACCTCGAAGGTCGAGCTCAGCGACGCCCTCTCGGTGCAGATCTCGCGAAGCGAGGTGGCCGTCGACGGGAAGTCGGTCCTCGAGCTTCGAAACGGAATCGTCGACCCAAGCCTCAAGCAAGGCGGCAGCAGCGGGTTCCTCATCACCCCTCTTTACAAGAGGCTGAGTGAGATCCGCGACCGCAAAAAGCGCACGGCCCAACGCTTCGCAAACCAGCCCTTCGTCGGGAACGTCCAGATCATCGCCGACAAACGCACTCCGTACCGAACCCTCTCCGAAGTGATCTACACCCTGGGCCAAACCGAGTTTAAGAATCTCCGCTTCGTGGTGAACAAGAAGAACGAATAGGCAACCGCAAGCCAACGGGGGCTTCGAGCAGCGTCGTCGATATTGCGCGCTACGCCGTCTGGGACGGGCGTGCTCGCGAGCGGGACCCGGTCGCCCTGGCGGCTCATTGCGGATCTGAACGAGGGCTCCCCCCACTCGCTGTGCTTCCCATCCCAGCCCGGCGCCGCGCGCTACACCCTTTCCTCGGAACACGGAAACCCCATCGGCCTCGCGGCTCGACCGCAGGACCCCCTCCTCGAGACAGGGTTGGCACTCGCCACGCCGCCCGCCACGCCGCATCCCGCCGTCGATCCGTCGTGCCTGTGCCGTGGACCGTATCCCCGAACGACCCATCGTGTCAACGTTCGCTACCGACCTCGCAGCAATGGTATCAGCTTGGCATAGGTCCGGTCGCGATCCGCATAGATGTCGTCGAGGATTGCCTGCAAGCTCTCGCATCCCTCGCTCTCGAGCACGCGCTCGTTGTGTTCGATGACACACGCGGCAACCGTTTTGAGGGGTCGCTCTGCCTCGAGGTCCCTCAGGCTCAAAGTGAAAACGTCCTTGTAGTGCGGCGGATCTTGAGCTCGCACCTCCTCGAGGCGGGCGCGCCGGACGAGTTGCACGGTGGGATCGGGAGTCTGACGAAAGAAACGAACAGACCCCGCCGCTTCGTCCATCCCCGGGTAGAAGGCGGCGGAAAGGAAAGGGTCGTCGAGCAGCTCCGTCAGCGCAGTCGCCCATCGCGAGAAGGCCTCGGGCCCTTGCGTAAACGTCGGCGCGATGACGAAGCCGACGTCGACAGTCTGGTCTGCTTCCCAGGATTCGAGCACGGGAGCAAGCTCGTTTGGAAGACAGGGCGTGTCCAGCACCACATGCGTGCGCATTCGATTCCCCTCACGGGCAGGCTTCGCCCACGGACAAAGCGTAAAGCGCTCGACGAGCTCGAGTTGATAGCGCGCATGAAGGCGAATCGCTTCGCGAGCCAGGCGCTCGCGCGGGCTGACCGGGCTCAAGCGGCCTCTCGGGCTCCGCGCTGCGCCAAGTACTCTTGGAGATGCGGTACGATCGACATTTCGAGAGCTTTGGCGGGGGGTATGAACTCCGCGCGCACCACCTCGCGTTCGTCTACGCGAACGGCCGGCGGGGCATCGATTTCGAGCTCGTAGATATCGAGGGTGTCTTGCCGATTCTCGAACAGGTGAGTCCCGTGGTACGCGTGCACCAGGCGCTTGGGTTGGACGTTGATGCCGACTTCCTCGCGGAGCTCGCGTGCAGCCGTGGTGCGGCGATCTTCGCGCGGCCTCACGTAGCCGCCAGGCAACGTCATTTGCGCTCGGTAGGAGTTCTGGACCAGAAGAACTTGCCCCTCGTACCAGACTGCCACCAATGCGCCTGTCGTCTCCGGTCTACGAATGAACCAAAGAAGACGTAACCCCCAGTGCGCAACCCGATACACCGCCCGTATCAAGGCGTTGATCATGGGCTGAGTTTACCAAAATCGCCGGGGACAGAGAAATCCCGGCGCTCGCGCGATCAGACCGAGGCACCCTCCTTGGCCCAGCCACCAACCCGATACGCCCAGATTCCCAAGCACATCCGCGCGAAAAACGAGATCGGGAGGGCGACCCAGATCCCGAAGGCGCCCCACCCCACCACGAAGCCCAGGAACCAACTGAGCGGCACCTGGACGACCAGCGTCCCGACGATATTGATCATCAGGCTGGTGTTGGTCGCTCCGGCACCGCGGAGCATTCCAATGAGGGCGATGTGTATTCCGACGATTGGCATCCCCCAGCCGAGGATCCGCATCCAGGTCATCGTGTACCGACCAAGCTCCGTCGCCGGTTCGACATCGAAGATCGCGACGATCGGTTCGACGCCAACGACAATCGAGAGCCCGATGGTCGTCATGATAATCGTCGAAAGGATCACACCGGCTCGAACGACATGGCGGGCCTCGGGAACGTTGCTCGCTCCGAGCGCGTTGCCAACCATCGCACCTGTGGCCTGCGACACCCCGAGCCCTGGAACGAATGCCAACGATTGAATGCGGAGGCCGATCCCATGGGCTGCCACCGTCACCTGTGCGACCCGCGCCAGCATCCCTACGATCGACAGGAAAGCCACGTTCAAAATCACCATATCCAATGCGGCGGGCGCCCCTACGCGAAACAGGTCGCTTGCAAGTGGACGGTCGATTCGGGTGAGCCCGAGGATCGCACGCACACCCGGCACAACGTCTCGGCGAAGGATGAGGACCATCAAGATGACGGCGACAGCCTGGGCGATGACGGTCCCCCAAGCGGCGCCTTTTACGCCCAAGGCAGGAAGGCCGAGGCGGCCGAGAATCAGGCCGTAGTTGAGAACGATGTTGAGCAGATTGCTCACCACGGCGATGGCAAACGGCAACATCGTGTTTCCCACTGCGCGCAGAGCAGCGGCAAAGAGCATATTCAGGTAGTAAAAGACCGTGAATGTGAAAAGGGGGCGGAGGTAGCCAACACCCAAATCCCGCACCTCGGAGTCGGCCCCGAGCCATTCCATCGCTATGCCAGCGCCGAGATTGCCGATCACGGCCACCACCACCGATACCAAGTAGGTGAGCAGGATGCTCTGATGGAGCACGTGATTGACGCGCTCTGTCTCGCCGGCGCCATGTGCACGTGCGACGAAGGCGACGGTTCCGACAGTGAGCCCCAACATGGCGACCATCAACAGAAAGATCAGTTGGCTGGCAAAGCCAAGTGCGGTCAGCGCTTGCTCAGCATCGATCAGTCGACCGCACATGGCGGTGTCCACCGCAAGCGTGATCACGCTCAGCACGTTCAAGCCGACGATTGGCATCGCCAGATCGAAGAGGCGTCGGAAGATGGTGCGATCGACGCCGAGCATTGGATCGGCATGCGCCTTCATTTGCGGCCGTGGAGGGTGTATCGTGAGCGGTGCGTACGCCAGTGCTTTGAGCTTGCGAGCTGTGGATCCCCCACTCGTCGAACGAAATGGTAGGCTGCACCGATATGCCCGGTGAGGCTCGCGAGTTTGGATCCTACCGCCTCCTCCGGCGTCTCGGCGTCGGCGGCATGGCGGAAACCTTCGAGGCGGCGCGCGCAGGCACGGGTGGTTTCGAGCAGCGGGTTTGCTTGAAACGGGTATTGCCGGCGTACAGCCGCGATCCAGATTTCATCGGGAGATTTCGCAGAGAGGCAAAGCTCGCCGCTCAGCTGCGCCACAGCAACATCGTGGGCGTCACGGACTTCGGCGAGGCGGATGGCGTCAGCTATATGGCTCTCGAGCTCGTCGACGGCGTGGATCTCCGTTCGCTTCTCAAGTCGTCAGCGAAGGAGAAGCTGCCTGCCGAAATGGTAGTTCTAATCGGGCTCGACCTAGCCTACGCGCTCGAGCACGCTCATCAAAGCATCATCCATCGCGATGTCTCGCCTGCAAACGTGCTGATCAGCCGGGCCGGCGAAACCAAGCTCGCAGACTTCGGCATCGCAAAGGCGATCGAGGGCGCCGCTGCTACAGCAAGCAGGAGCGTTCAGGGCAAGGTACCCTACATGTCTCCCGAACAGATGCGCGGTGAGGCGGTCGATGCGCGCTCGGATTTGTTTTCGCTAGGCGTGATGCTGTTCGAAGCGGTGGCAGGTGTTCGCCCATTCGACGGGGCGCACGAAGTCGAAACCATGCAACGCATCGTAGACGGGCAGCGACGAAGCCTCGCCGAGGTGGCACCCAGCGTGCCTGTCGCGCTGCAGAAGGTCATCGAACGTCTAATCGAGATCGAACCCGAGGACCGGACTGCAAGCGCATCGGAGCTCGTCGAAGAGCTCGGGGTTCTCGCGCCCACGTCGCAGGCCCGACGGGAGCTCGCCTCGATGGTCGAGACGCAACGAGGCGGGCCGAGCACCAGAATGCACGTGCGCGCACGTGGGAAAGATCCAGATACGGAGCTCAGTCCCGCTGAGGAGCTTGCGGCGCTCCCCAGCCTCGAGCAAAGGCCGCAGAAGAAGCGCCGTAAGCGTCGAGGCGTGCTCCCAGGCGTGGTGGTGATCGCCTTGGTGGGGGGCATCGCGGCAACCGGTTTCCTCGGCCTTCGAGGCTCCCCAGAAAGCGAACAACCCACAGCGACTGTTCCTGAAGCGGCGGTCTCACCAGACCCCGCCGAGGTCGCCACGGGGGCGCCCTCACAAACCAAACAAGACGCGCCGGAGGCTTCGAACACGAAAACGACTGTGAACCCTGCGCTGCCTCCTACAGCGCCGAGCCGTGGCTGGATTCACGTGGTCGTTGAGCCGTGGGGCAACGTCTGGATCGACCGTGTCTGGATGGGACGCGCTCCCGTAAAGGCGCGCGTGACCAGAGGCCGTCACGTCGTCGAAGTCGGGCGCGATCTGCCCACGAAGAAGCGGGTGGTCAAGGTCGAGGCTGGCGCCCGAAAAGAGCTCGAGATCAGCCTCTTGGATTGATCGCTATTCGACGACGACGCCGCAGGGAAACTCTGCGGTGAGCGTCACTCCGCCTTGTTTCCACGTATCGCAGGCAGCGCCTAGGAGCACGATGGTGTCGTTGCTGCCGTCCTGGAGATTCCACTCGGTCGGGCAATCCAAAACGGTACCGTCGAGCGTGATCGTGCCTTCGTCACAGGCGCGCTGTCGATTGGCGATCGCCTTGTCGAACTTCACCTCGCACGTGATGTTGGCGCCGATGATCTCGTTGAACGCCTGCTCGAGGCTCGCCGGATCGGTAGCGACCCAAAATGGCGCATTGCCCTCCGAGCCGTCCTCGGCCAAGCCGATTCCGACATTGGCCATATCTTGAAGATGCGCGTTGCTGACGTCGGTGCCGACGCTCAGAATGAAGGTCTGGATGTTGGCATTGTTGAACGCGTTTTGCGCAGCGGTGACCGCTTCGACCTGAGCGCCAG
>JBFICQ010000031.1:0-21502 GCA_041581895.1 Polyangiales bacterium
GCCGGCACGAGCTGCTGGCTCGGATCGTCGTCGTCGGCCGGATTCGTCCTCTCCACCATGTCGGGATGCGCGAGAATCGCGTCGTAACGATCCCGGTCGGTCGCGAAATTCATGTCATCGAGAGCAGCGTCTTCGGGAATGCCGGTGATCGCCGCAAACACGACCTGGCTCGGATCGTCCTTCAGCTCGCCGATCCCGGCGACGTAGCGTTCAATCGTCTGCAGCGCGCTGTTGTGCTCGAAGCAGCGGAGGTTGAACTTGACGTCGCCGGCAGGCGTGAACGGCCCCTGAAACGGGTTGCCTGGATTTGGCACTGTATCGAAGACGCGAGGGTCGGTGGTCGAGCAGTCGTCCTCGTCGGTGATGAGGATCACGGCGAGCAAGGCGTCTTGGCGGCTGAATCCTCCGTTGGCGCTGTTTCGGTCCTGCGCGAGGATGGCTTCGAGTTGCTGCTCGAAGCCACAACCGTCGGTCTGGCCCGTGACGCACTCGACGTCATTGACGAAGTCTGCCTGGGTGAAAGCGCCCTCTGGATAGTTGAGATAGATGGTGCCTGCGGGTGGGGTCTGCGCGGTGCACATGACGCGCGGCGTGCCGGAGTTGTCATCGTCGTCGATCAGGCCTTCGACCTGCATGAACCCCGCTTTACCGTTCTCGCTGCATGCGGAGGTAGGATTGAAATCGACGCCTGCAGTAAAACTATGCGGCGGTTCGGTCGAGTAGCCGAGGTCCGGTGTAATGATGCCCACATGAAGGCTTTCGACCGCCGGGAACTCCCCAACGGGTGTGGACATGTCGACGTCAATGCCTCCGGTGAGCAGGAGATTGACGAGGCGTGGCACCTGCAGGGCGAGCTTGCTCTGCTCTTCCAACATCGAGGGCGAATCGTCGATGATGAACAGCACGTCGAGCGCCCTCTGTGGATTGACCGGCACGTTTTGGACGACGCCGTTGATGGTGCACGGGTTTAGGGGGCTCAGTGGCCTGTTGTTGCAACTCGCCGTGGTCGCGATGAACCCCACCGTCACGAGCAAAAAAGCAAAGCGAACCTTCATGTCTCCTCCCCGTACCCGACAGCGAGATCATAACCACTCGGGCCCGATAAGGCCAATCAAGCGGGAACTTTACAGCAGAATTCACATCGGCTTTCGGTCCCGTGAAGGGGGCTCAACCACATGAGATTACACTCATTTCGAGGGCGAGCTCGACGTCGAGTCGCCGGCTCTGCCCCCAATTCTGCTACTTATTTCAGAGTTCTAGGTTTGCTATGCAGAAAGTATAGGGACTCTCTGATGCGCCGCGTTCTGGTCGTCGACGACGAAGAAAACATTCGAGTCGTGCTCCGCACGCTCTTGAAGAAGCACAACTACCAGGTCGAGGCGGCGGACTCGGCGGAGACCGCCCTCGAGCAGCTGGAGCGGTTCGACCCGGACTTCGTGCTTGCCGACGTTCGGATGAGCGGGATGACCGGGCTCGAGCTCTGCGCCGAGCTCAAAGCGCGTTCTTCGCTGGCGACCGTGATTCTGATGAGCGCTTACGGTTCGGTCGACCTGGCGATCGAGGCCATGAAGGCCGGCGCCTACGACTATATCTCGAAGCCCTTCAAGCAGGATGAGGTCTTGCTTGCGCTCACCAAAGCCGAGGAGCGGGAGACACTCCGTCGCGAAAATCGCGCGCTCAAGGAAGCGATGCGGAAGGAACAAAGTTTCCACCACATCCTCGGAAAGAGCGATGCCATCGAGAAAGTCTTCTCGACGATTGGCAAGGTCGCCGATTACAAGACCACCGTGCTCATCCAGGGTGAAAGCGGCACGGGAAAGGAGTTGGTTGCACGCGCGCTCCACCTGACAAGCTCACGCAAAGACAAGCCTTTCATTCCTCTCAACTGCGGTGCGATTCCCGAGACCCTTCTCGAAAGCGAGCTTTTCGGCCACAAGAAGGGGGCATTTACCGACGCGCACGCCGACAAGCGCGGGCTGTTTGCCGAAGCGGATCGAGGCACGCTCTTCCTAGACGAGATCGGAGAGCTTCCGCTCGGGCTGCAGGTCAAGCTGCTGCGAGTGCTCCAAGAGAGCCGTGTCCGCCCGGTCGGCGCGACCCGTGATCAGGAAGTCGACGTGCGCGTCATTGCAGCCACCGTGCGCGATCTGCGACGGGAGGTCGCAGAGGGGCGCTTTCGCGAAGACCTCTATTACAGATTGAACGTATTGCAGATCAACGTGCCGCCGCTGCGCGATCGACGGGACGACATCATGTTGCTCGTCGACCACTTCATCGAGCGCAACAACAGCCGTCTCGGCACCAAACTACGCGACGTCGATCAAAAAGCGCGCAAGCTTCTGCTCAACTACCCCTGGCCGGGCAATGTGCGCGAGCTCGAGAACACCATCGAGCGCGCCGTCGTCCTTTCGGAGGGCGATGTCATCGGGGTCGGCGATCTACCCGAGCGCATGCGCGAGCCCGCGGATCCCATCGCCGCAAGCCTTGCGACCGGCGAGCTTTCGATCAAAAAGACCGCTCGGTTCATGGAAGAGACGCTGATTTGCCGCGCCCTCGAAAAGACCGGCGGAAACCGGACAGCAGCCTCGAAATTGCTCGAGATCAGCCACCGCGCTCTGCTTTACAAGATCAAAGATTATGGGATTCACTAGCGCCCAGTGGATAATCGGGAATGACGGGGCTAGAAGGAGCGTTGGTTTCGTGATGAGGTCTATGCGGCGTGGCTTGGCTTTTGCGGTGTTTTGTGCGGTGTTCGTCTCCCCGATAACGGGCTGTACGAAGAACATCCCCAACACCACTGTGGAGGACACCCCCGGGAACCGTTCGATCATCAACTTCATGGAGAACTATCGGCGCGCGGTCGAGGAGCGGGATGTGGGCGCGCTGCTCGCGATGGCCCACCCCCAATACTTGGACGACAATGGCACCCCTACGGGTGATGACGACATCGATTACCGGGCGCTCAGCACCAAGCTCGCCAGCTGGCGCGAACGCGTCACCGACGTCCGCTACGAGATCAAGTACCGCACTGTCGGAGCCGACATGGACCGAATTCTGGTGGATTATCGGTACAGTGCGAGCTTCCGAATCGCCTATGGTGAAGAGGACGAGCGCTGGTCGCGTCGGATTGGCGAGAACCGGATGGTCCTCCTTTACGACGACATCGAGGACCGGTACTACGTCCTCTCGGGCATGTAATTCGTTGCATTCCTATTGAATAAGTACACCAATTCGCGCTACGATCGAGTCGATACCGGGCTGGAATCGGTGCAACTGAGTGGGCTTGCCCACAAACGACGAGACCCATGAGATTCGAGTGCGATAGCTGCCACGCCAAGTACAAGATCTCCGACGCGAAAGTCGCCGGTCGGGTCGTGCGCTTTCCCTGTCGCAAGTGCGACCACAGAATCGTCATCGATGGTCGGCGCGGGGATGTGACCGTCCCGGCGGGTGCTGCCTACGGGTCGTACGAAGTGACTCGACGATCCGAGCCTGCGCCTTTCGCCCGCGAGGGCGCAACCGTTCGGCAAAGGCGTCCATCGTCGCCGGGCCGCCGTCGGCCGCCATCGGTGCCACCACGTCGTAGGTCCTCGGTTGCACGACGGGTGTCTTCCTCGCCAGCCGCTGCGAGCAGTGCACTGGTGGGTCAGCATCCGGGGCTCGCACCCCCCGTACCGGCCGCATCGAAAGTCGGCGCGCGTCCTGTTCGTGCTGGAAAACCCGACAAAGCCCAATGGCACGTCTCGGTCAACGATGTGCCGATCGGTCCGATCAAGCTCGAAGAAATGGCGCACAAAGTGGATGCCGGCGCGGTGAGCGAATACTCGCTCGTCTGGCGCGAGGGTTTTGACGAGTGGCGCCCGCTCGCGACCGTACCCGAGCTCATGACCCTACTGTACGAGCGCCGTAGCTCCGGTCCACCGACGCGCAGCAGGTTCTCGTCGCTCCCGCCCTTCGTCGAAGCGCAAACTGCGATCAAACAAACGTCAGACTCTTCTTCGCTAGTTGGGCCGCCCAAGCCGCCAGTTCACGCGTTGGGCAAGCGGTCCGACGCAGCCGGCGAATTCTTGCCGCTGACCGATGCGCTGGAAGCTGAGTCGTCCCTTCCGTCCACGCTCGCAGAAGCGTCGCAGCCGCCTGCACCGCTTGGTCCAGCGCCTATCTTCGACTCAGCCCCGCCAAGTGGTGCGTTTTCGGGGCTTCCACAGCGTTTCGACACTCCGGTCTCCGTGCCGGCCGTGCCGCCACTGGCCGTGGTTGCCGAGCGGCGGACTGGTTCGTCGCCGTGGATCTGGGCACTGCTGGTTGCGGTGGCCGTCTTCTCGGGCGTCATCGCGGTCTTGGCGTTCGAGAGGTATGGCGATCGGATTCTCGAGAGGGCGTTGGGCTCGTTGGACGTAGCGGTGCAGCAAGAAGCCAAGAGAGCCGCGCCGCCGAACGAGAGCGACGTGGAAGAGGCCGCGTCCGCAGGCGAGGGC
Organism: Polyangiales bacterium; assembly: GCA_041581895.1. Lineage (GTDB taxonomy): Bacteria > Myxococcota_A > Polyangia > Polyangiales > Houyiibacteriaceae > SG8-38. Next base: position 4,479 of record JBFICQ010000031.1, read on the forward strand.
ATCGACGAAACCCAAACGGCAGAGCTCGCTGCTGCATCCGGTGAAACCGAAGCGTCGGAAGAACTCGAGCCTGTCGAGGGTGCAACGGCCGTCGCAGACGAAGACAGCACCGAAAAAGCCACGCCCGAGTCGCCCGAGCCAGAACCCCTCATCGAGCCGCCCACGCCCACAGAAGACGGGCCCGCGATGGAACCTGCGAAACCACGCCGGCGCTTGCGGGCGAAACGTTCTGCCGAGACCACAGAGGAGTCGTCGGACGGGATCAAAAAGCTCGGTGACGATTCGCTCAGCGCCGAGGAGCAAAAGCTTCTGGCTGACTTTGGCTCGAGCAGCAGTGCAGGGGTTGCGAAGATCGACGTCACGGAATCCGGCAGCACCGCGAGCAAGCGAGATCCTCTCGACAGCAAGGCTGTCAGCGCCACCGTGAATACGAACAAGCCGCGCTTGCAGCGTTGCTACGAACGGGCGATTCGAGGACAGCAGTCGCCGGAGGCGGTTCGCATGAACGTCTCGATCAATGTCGCAGCCTCGGGGCGGGTGTCGAACGTAGAGGTCGACGGAAGTGGGCCTGGGGGGCTCAAGGAGTGCATCGAGGCGTCGATTCGGCGTTGGCGCTTCCCAGCTTCGTCCGAAGGTGGCCCCGCCAAGTTCCCAATCGTATTCTCCGCCAACTAACGGTCGGCCATGGCGATCAAGCCTCTCATCGACGCGAGCAGGATTGCTCAGCGTGTCACCGAGCTAGCTCACGAGATAACGCACGACTACCTCGACAAGGACTTGGTCATCGTTCCCGTATTGAAGGGAAGCTACGTCTTTGCTGCCGACCTGGTACGTCAAATCGAGCTCGACCTATCGCTCGACTTCCTCGGAGTGCGTAGTTATGGCAACGCCCGGGACAGCAGCGGGGTCGTCGAGATCACCACGGATCTGAGCCACTCGATCGAGCAGAAAGACGTCATCCTGGTCGAGGACATCGTCGACACGGGATTAACCGTGTCCTACCTCTACGAGAACTTGGCAATCCGTCGGCCGGCATCGCTCAAGCTTGCCTCGTTGCTTCACAAGCCGTCACGAACGCGTGAGCCCGTCGAGATCGACTACCTGGGTTTCACCGTCGAAGACGTGTTCATCGTCGGGTACGGGCTCGACCACGCGGAGAAGTTCCGGAACTTGCCGTACCTGGCTGTCCTGACCGACGACGACGAGACGCCGCCCGACGCGCTCTAGGCGATAGCGCGGGGGTAGTGGGGTGGGAGCAATTGCTGCCGAAGGCGCTCTAGTAAGCGGACCCGGAGCTCTTTTCCGAGGCTCCGGTCGCTGAGCCGGCCGCTGCAGCTCCGGGGTCGTACGTGACGGTCATCCGGACCTGAAACGCGCGATCGATCTCGACTTCGTCGGTGCCTTCCACGGTCCTGACCTTCAACTTTCCGGTCGATTCCCCGTTTGCGGCGGCGTTCGCCTCGAGAGCGTTCAGATTGGCGATGATCTCGCCATTTGCGTACATGCTGAACGACTCGACCGTGAGCTCCATCCCTTCCTCATCGAAGGTCACGGTTTGGGGCTGTGCGGTCTGTTGTATCGCAACCCTCATCCGAAGCTCGTCGCCGACCTTCTCGGTGAGGGTGTACGTGTCGACCTGGCTCACCTCAAAGCCGTAGAGAAGCAGCTCCTTGCGCGCCTCCCACCGGGCGCCCTTACCGACCGGCTCGGCCGGGAGGAGCACGCGGGAGAGCGAGGTGCGCGCATTGATGATCATGACCAGCAAGCGAATCGGGACGTCTGCGCGCTTGGCTCGCTCGTTCAGCTGGCTCGCCTGAATGATGCCCCGCTCGTCGATTTCGACCCATCCGCCGACGTTGTTCAGCACCGATGCGCTCTTGTTGAGATCACGCGCGAGCTCCGGGTCGACGCCTTCCGGAATGAGAGCTTCCGCTTTGATGATGCGAACGTCGAACCGCGTGCCACGTCTCGACTCGATCGAGGGCCCCGAAACGACATGCAAACGAACACCCGGAACGACGCTGAGCCGCGCCCCCTTAGACGATTTGGCGAGCGAAGCAAGACCGAAGTCCATATTGGAAGTCGTCGTGGTTCCCTCGGTGACTTTGTACCGCAGCAACTCGCGTGGCTCTTGGCCTTCGTCGAGCACCAACACCGGGTCCCCCCTCTTGGCGTCCCTGGCGGTGTCGGACTTATCCTTGCCGCAGCCAGCTAGGACCAAGAGCGCGGCCACGAGAGTCAACGCACGAGTGATCATTTGTTTCGCCATCGATACTCCTTTACGGCACCCCAAAAATCGCCGTTGATAGGCCGCTCTAGATCGCACCTCTGCTGTGGTCAAGGTTCAGCGCCCTTCGGCGCGGGCTTCTTCGTGACCCCCTCGACGCGTTGGTAGCCCGACGGCAGGGCAAAGGTGTCTCGTGATACTTTCGCTTGCTTGATCTCCTCGACCAAGAACTCAACCGGCGGACGCCCGGGCTGCCGAACCTGCATTTTCATCGAGAAGCCGGGCTCGATGCCGTATCTCCTCATCGCTTTCGTGCGCTCGTCATCCGACATCTCGAGCCCGAGGTTGCGACCGCGAAACGCTTGGGTCCAGAGGTCGGGGGGATATTTCGATGTCATCCAGAGATCGATCGTCGCGTTGTTGTCCTTGTCGAGAACACGAACGTGCTCGGTTTTTACGCCGCTGACAGTTTCGGTGCCGAGCTTTTTGACCTCGAGGTTCGGCTCTTGCCCCTTGCCCGCAACGTCTCCGCTCGGTGCACGCAACGCTTCGTAAGGCACTTCGACGATGACTTTTTGGTTGTGGGAAATCGAGTAGTAGTTCTTTCCCGCGGCGGGCATGATCGTAGACCCGCGCATCATTTGACCTTCGGGGCTCTTTCCGGAAGTGTCGATTCGTACGTCTCCCGCGTTGGAATACCAGGCATGCACGCGGACGGAGGTCCCGGGTTGGCCTGAGAGCTTCGCCCTGAGCTCCCCTTCGAACGCACGAGCCGGGCTGGCGAACAACGTCGTCGCGCAGGCTGCCAGCAGGCCAACCACGGTGACGACGGAAGGGCGCGGGGGCGGAAAGGCCATCTATGCTCGGTTATATCGGATCGGAATCTCGGATCCAGGGCTTCGGCAGCGGCATTTGACCGGGCCGGGACCACGGCTACACTCCGCTCCCTCGGTCCCTCGGGAGAGGAACATCATGCGAGACTTGATCAAGCTCAGCTGCGAAAACTGCGGCAAAGACAACTACGTGACAGACAAGAACCGGCGCAACATGCCGGAGAAATTCAAGATCAAGAAGTTCTGTCCAAAGTGCCGCAGCCATCAGTCCCACAAAGAAGGCAAGATCAGCAAAGGCTGACTCGGGGCCGCACGGTGGTTGGTCCCGCCCCGCCGCCCCTCGGTATCGCCTCACAGGCGGTCGACCAGACGAACGGCAAGCGCCCCCGCCCCTCCATGGCTGCGAGGCGCCGTGCCGAAGGCCAAGACGTATCGTGCCGCGGCGCGCTTGCTGAGCGTGCCCACGATGTGCTCGTTGAGCGTGCCCTTGCCGCCGGGGCTGTGCAGCCCTTTTCCGACGATGATGAGGACCCACCGGCGCCCGCGCCTTTGCTGATCGCGAACGAACCGGAGTACTTCGCGGTCGGCTTCCGACGAGTTCATCCCGTGGAGGTCACACTCCGCCTCGATGTCGAGCCTCGGGTCCGCCAATGTATCGAGGATGCTAGGGTGGGTCTTCTTGCGTCGGCCGAGAACAGACCCGTCGCTCTCACGCTCGACCCGAAGTGACTCGGTGGGCGAGCGCTTCGCTGAGACGGGCTGGCTTCGCGAGGGGCTTTCGTCGTCCGAAGGCCTCGCACGCCTCTTCGATCGTCCGGCAAGCGGCTTGACGTCTGCGAAGGCTTCCCGAAGCGCGTCCCGATCGGCGGCCGAGCGATGCGCGCCCGCCGGGCCGCCGCTACCCGATCTCGGCTTCTTTCGCTTCGATTTCGTCACGACCCTTCATCATGAACCGGTGCCCCGCGCCGGGGCAATCGGTGCACGGGCTGCAGCCGCCGCGCCCGGCGCGAAGAATCTTCGCCTGGCCGAGGCCGCGAACCAAGCCAAATGGCCGCCTTTCTCCTGTCGAGAACAGTGGCACATCGCTTGCAGCCCTCGAGAGGCGATGGACCTCAGTCGCCGGTTCTGGACGAGTGGGTTGATTTTGCCGAGCCCGTTGGGTTCTCCTTCGTGCCCGGGAGTCTGCGGCGGATCTCCCGATCAGCACACCTGGCGGTTCAGGCAACCTTTGCACTGCGGCTAAGTCTGGGCCGAGCGACTGAAGTCCCTCGTCAATTTCGCATGACGTCAGCCCGTCTTCGGACCGTCGCGGCGCGGGCGACGATTGCATTCGAGCACGGCCTTGCGCACACGCACGGCGTTGGGCGTCACCTCTACGAGCTCGTCCTGGTCAATCCAGTCGAGAGCACCCTCTATGGTGAGCTCGCGGTGTGGCGTGAGGATCACATTCTCGTCCCTACCGGCCGCCCGGATGTTGGTCAGCTTCTTTTCCCGCGTGCAGTTCACATCCAAATCACTCGGTCGATTGTGCTCGCCGACGATCATGCCCTCGTAGACCTTGGTGCCCGGCCCTACGAAGAGCTTGCCGCGCGGTTGCAAATTGAAGAGCGCGTAAGGGGTCGTGCTGCCCGGACGGTCCGCTACGATCGCGCCATTCTTGCGTCTCAGAAGCGGGCCAGCGTATGGATCCCAGCCCTCGAACATCGTGTTGAGAAGCCCCTCGCCGCGCGTCTCGGTCATGAAGATCGAGCGAAACCCGATCAATCCTCGCGATGGCACGCGGTACTCCACCCGAGCCCGACCCGCGCCGATCTGGCCCATCTGGCCCATGACGCCTCGCCGTTCGCCTAGCAGTTGGGTAACCGTGCCGACGTAAGATTGCGGCACGTCCACGACCACGGTCTCGACAGGCTCGCACTTCTGCCCATCGATGGTTCGAACCACGACCTCCGGCATTCCCAGCGCGAACTCGTAGCCCTCGCGGCGCATGGTTTCGGCGAGGATCGCGAGCATCAGCTCGCCACGCCCGTAGACCATGAACGAGTCGGGTTCGTCGGTTTCTTCGACGCGCATCGCGATGTTTCGCTGGGCCTCCTTGAAAAGCCTTTCGCGCACCTGTCGTGATGTCACGAAGTTACCGGCCCGGCCGGCAAACGGGGATGTGTTGATCAGAAAGCGCACCTTGATGGTCGGCTCTTCGACTGAAATGCGGTCGAGGGGGGCGGCGTGACTTGGGTGTGTGATCGTGTCCCCGATGTGCACTTCTTCGATGCCGGAGATCGCGACGATATCCCCGGCCGCCGCTTCTTCGATGCGTACCCTCTCGAGATTTTCAAAGCCCCACAAGGCGCCCACCTTGCGTTCTAACGTAGCGTCGTGGCCGATGACCGCGACGTTTTCGAGCGGCTTGATGGTCCCGGCGCGGATACGACCGATCGCGATCCGGCCAACGTAGTCGTCGTGAATGGTATTGTGAACCAGTAGCCGGAGCGGAAGGGTGGCGTCGCCGTGGGGCGGAGGGAGGCGTTCGACGAGCGTCTCAAAGAGAGGTGTGAGGTCCTTGGAATCCTCCTCGAGCGTCCTCTTTGCAATCCCGTGCCTGCCGATGGCATACACGGTCGCGAAGTCCGCCTGCTCGTCCGTTGCACCGAGATCGCAGAAGAGGTCGAACAGCTCGTTGAGAGCCTCGTCCGGTCGCGCGTCGGCACGGTCGATCTTGTTGATCACCGCGACTACCGGAAGCCCGAGCTCGATGCACTTCGAGAGCACGAATCGAGTCTGAGGTAGCGCGCCTTCAGCAGCGTCGACTAGCAAGAGCGCTCCGTCCGCCATCCGGAGCGTTCGCTCGACCTCGCCGCCAAAATCTGCGTGGCCAGGGGTGTCAATTAGGTTGATCTTGTAGTCTTTCCAGCGAATCGACGCGTGCTTGGCGAGAATGGTAATTCCGCGCTCGCGCTCGAGGTCGTTGGAATCGAGCACGCGTTCGCGCACCGCTTCGTTGGATCGGAAAACGCCCGTTTGGTGCAACATCGCATCGACCAGGGTCGTCTTGCCGTGATCGACGTGGGCGATAATCGCCACGTTTCTGAGCTTGTCTTGCACGCGCCTACCCCCACGCTGTCGCGTGAGCGCGTCGTCTTGGCAGATCCTCGACAACACTGCCACCCGTCTCGATTTGGGCGGTTCATCCGAGCCCGCTATTCTGTCCCGGGGGGAAGCTTCGATGTCTCGAGCATGGATGATGGGGGTCCTTGGAGCCCTGATGGCACACGGTCTTGCTTGCGGCGGCGCCCCGACCGACCCGCGCACCAATCCAGATGACGGGCCGCCTGCCGGCAACGGTGACGGCACCTGTACGGTTCCCGCAGGCGCGAACGAAGAGGACGTGTCCCGCCCCGACACGGTGATCGGTGACGGAAGCCCTGAAAGCTGTACCTCCGACGCGTTCGTCGAGGCGGTTGCTCGGGGTGGGGTCATCACTTTCGACTGCGGCCCAGACCCGATTGTGATCACGCTCGATCGGACCGCCAAAGTCTTCAACGACCAGGACCCCGATGTCGTCATCGACGGCGGCGGCAAAGTTACCCTGAGCGGTGGCGGGCGGGTACGAATCCTCTATCAGAACACGTGCGACGAGGCGCAGGTGTGGACGACGCCGAACTGCGACAACCAAGACCATCCTCGTCTGACCGTCCAAAACCTGACGTTCGTCGACGGAAACGCGAAGTCCGAAGCGGATGGGGGCGGTGCGATCTTTGCGCGCGGTGGCAGGCTCAAGGTCATCAACTCGACCTTTTTCAACAACGTCTGCCAGGACGTCGGGCCCGATGTTGGCGGTGGAGCGATTCGAGCTTTCGACCAATTCGAGGATCAGGCGGTCTACGTCGTGAATAGCACCTTCGGAGCGGAGGGGATTGGGAATGTATGCTCGAACGGCGGCGCGCTGAGCAGCATTGGGGTGTCGTACACGGTCGTCAATAGCGTGCTGAGCTACAACCAGGCGATCGGCAACGGCGCCAACCCAGCCCGACCTGGAACGCCTGGTGGCGGTAGCGGGGGGGCGATCTACAACGACGGAAACACCTTCACCCTCTCGGTCTGTGGCACGGTCATCTCCAACAACAGCGCGAACGAGGGCGGCGGCGCCATTTTTTTCGTGAGCAACGACCGAACCGGAACGCTGATCATCGAAGACTCGGTGCTGCAAGACAATCCGAGCGCTGGTTTCGAGACCGAGGGCTACCCGGGAATCTTCGTGCTCGCGAAGGGAGACCCGCAAGTGAGCAACTCGGTGATCGAGTAGCCCTTGCGGTGCACCGATGGAAGAGCGTACAACGGGCTCGATGAACGAAACGCTTCGGACCTGGCATCGCGTGGTCAAAGAAAAGGACATGGCGGCCCTCGACGGCCTACTTGCTGACGACGTCGTATTTCATTCGCCCGTCGTTCACTCCCCGCAAGAGGGCAAGGCGCTCACGAAGCTCTATCTCTCAGCCGCTGCGATGGTGCTGATTAACGAAAGCTTCACCTATGTGAGAGAAGTGATCGGGGAGTCCGACGCCATGCTCGAGTTCACGGTCGAGGTTCAAGGAATCCACGTCAATGGCGTCGACATGATCCGGTGGAACGAAGACGGCCAGATCGTCGATTTCAAAGTGATGGTGCGACCCCTCAAGGCGATCAACCTGTTGCACGGACTGATGCGCCAAATGCTCGAGCAGATGTAGCGTGCAGGTTTCGTTCGCGCCCAGATCCCTGGGCCGATGTTACGAGAGGGTCGAAAGCTTGTCGCGGTGCTTCGCTTGAATGGCGTTGTAGTCGTCTTGGGTGAGGTTCAAGGCTTTCGCGATGCGGCGGAGTTGGGTCTGCTCTTCCTGCTTGAGCACTTCGTCTGCGACTCCCATCTCCACGAGCACCTCGAGAATTTCGAGTCGGAGCTCTCGGCCCGCCAGGTCGCGCAAGTCGCGCGTCCAGTCGTGATCTCCCAGCAGAGTGACGTGGCTGATCTGGTCTGCGAGCAAACCGCAAATCGCGTCGACGCCCGCCGCGCTCAATCCGTGAACACGGCCTAGCTCGGCTCGAATGGTAACCTCCTCTCGCTCGGAGTACTCGCCGTCCGCGTATGCGACTTTCGCGAGAAGGCCAGCGACAGCGGTGACGATCCGTCGTGTCGCTTCGTCGGCGTCCGCGAGATACTGCTCGACGATCCTCGCAAGACGGGCACGTGCTTGCTCCATCAGAGGCTCATTAGACCCCTATGCCGTTCGAGACAAGGCCTAGAGGCCAGCTTTGACGCCGCCCCATACACCAGCACAGATCGCTGCAGAGACGAGCGCCAACAAGAGCGCATCCCGCACCAGAAAGGGAAACACCAAAAGCAGAATACCGCCCGCTAGTTGAAGGGGCCGGTGCTGCTTCTTGCCGTAGATCAACATCACGAAACCGACACTGCTGGCTAACAGGGCTACGAGTAGATACTTTGGCTCTGGCATCGTAGAGGCTCCGTCAGGACGGGGCCGGGGTTTGATGGATCTCCCCGCTAGGTAGCGCGCCATCGAGAGAATGAAGCCCGCTGCGTGCTTTGGCACGGGTCAGGATCGCGTCGCTTCCATGCAAAAGCACGGCAAACACCAGCACGGGGAGGGCGACGAGCACACCCGAAAACCCTCGAGCTCGTACCGCTGGCACCAAGACCGTCACGAACAATGCCCAAAGAAGTGTTGCACCGAAGATCTCGAAAAGCGCATACCACCGATACCCGAGATAGAAATCCCCGAGACCTGGAAACAACAATGAGCGCAGCGCGGCCTTGCGCGGATCCTTGAACTTTTCACCACAGCGTTCGCACGAGGTGGGGGCTTCGTCGATGGCAGCAAAGCAGCGCGGGCAGAGGTTCTGCCAACCGCCTTCCTTTGCAGGCGTGGACTCGAGCAAGCCGCGGAGGTACTTCACCTCGCCGCGCCTGACCCCATGGAACATCAGCTGCTCGCGGCCCGTTCGAATGAAGGCGTAGCTATGCCGGCCGGTCACCGTTCGAACGCGTTCGAGTGGCAGTTGATTGGCGAACAACCGTGGACGCTGCTTCGAGTCGGTGTGAATCAGCAGGATCCGCTTGTCTGTGAGCACGAAGGTCGTGCGGTTGGTGAGGGGGTTCATCGAGCCGGCCGTGATGAGGCCCCATGCAAACTGGCGTGCTCCATTGGTCACGAAGCGGACCACCTCCATCGGACCGAGCGCGCGACGCAGGACGGGCTCTGCTTTGCGCAGCATTTCGGCGCGCTTGCGATCGCGCCGACGGACGCTTCGCGCACCAACGCTCGGGAACATCTCATCGAAGCGCACCGCGATGGAGGCCGGCAAGAGCGCCTTGAGCTCCTCCTCTCCGCTACCCCCCCGTGGCATATCCTCGGCTGAACCTAGCACGGCCGGTGGCCCCCTCGTTCAGCACTGCGCAAAAAGTCAGGATGATGCTACCATCCCAGCAACTCATCGCTTGGGGGACTTGAGAGATGGTCGTTCCATTGCTGGTGGCCGCGATTGTCCTGCTGGCCGCCAGCTTAGTCATCGCAATCATTGCCTTAAACAGGCAGTCGGCCGGCACCGCCTCCGCCGCGCGCGCCCAAGCCGAGGCTCGGGCTGAAGCGGCCGGGTTGCTTCGATCGGAGCTTCGAGGCGCTCGGGAAGAGGCCGCCCAGGCTGCCCGCGATCTGCGCGAGGAGGTCTTTGGGACCCAAAAGAGCGGAACGGAGACTCTGGTCAGGACGATTTCGGAGATCGGCCAGGCCCAAACGAGCAAGTTCCAAGCCTTCACGGTCCAGCTCAACGCGCTCACCGAATCGAACCAGGGCGGCCTTCGACAGCTCCGCGAGACGGTTGATCGGCGTCTTCAAGAGCTCCGCCAAAACAACGAGCAGAAACTCGACCAAATGCGCCACGTGGTCGAAGAAAAACTCCAAAGCACCCTCGAAAAACGACTTGGCGAATCGTTCAAGCTCGTCGGAGATCGCCTCGAGGCCGTGCAGCAGGGCCTCGGCGAGATGCGAAGCCTCGCCACTGGCGTCGGTGACCTCAAAAAGGTGCTCACCAACGTCAAGACCCGCGGCACTTGGGGCGAGGTCCAACTCGGCGCGCTCCTCGAGCAAATCCTCACGCCTGAGCAGTTCGACCGAAACGTTCAGCCTCGGCTCGACTCCCGCGATGCCGTCGAGTTTGCGATTCGTCTCCCTGGCCCGAACGATGACCCCACGCAATGCGTTTGGCTCCCGATCGACTCGAAGTTCCCACAAGAAGACTACCTTCGCCTCGTCGAAGCCAGCGACGAAGGCAACGCTACGGCAGTACAACAGGCGCAGGCGGCACTCTTGCGATCGATTCACGACTCGGCTCGGGATGTAAGTACCAAGTACTTGAATCCACCCCGGACGACCGACTTCGCGATTTTGTTTCTGCCGACCGAAGGCCTGTACGCCGAGGCTCTGCGTCATCCCGGCCTGGTCGAACGTCTGCAGCGCGAGCACCGGATCGTCGTCACGGGCCCAACGACACTTGCCGCGGTCTTGAACAGCCTCCGCGTCGGCTTTCGCACGCTTGCGATCGAGCAACGCTCGAGTGAGGTGTGGAAGGTGCTCGCTGCCGTCAAGACCGAGTTCGGCAAGTTCGGTGACGTTCTCTCCAAGGTCAAGCGACAGCTCGAGACCGCAGGCCGCACGATCGACGAAACCGGTGTTCGCACCCGCGCGATGGAGCGGAGGTTGCGGTCGGTCGAGGAGCTGCCTCCGGATGCTTCCACCGCCATCTTGGACCTCGCGGAGGGAGACCCGGTCGATCTCCTCGAAGCCAAAGAAGATGGCGCGGCCTAGCCGCGCGTTCCTCAGCTATCCGGAGCCAGGTCGTTTGCCCAGTCAGAAGACGTAGGGGATGAACAGGTACGGCACTTCCTCGCAGTAGCGATCCCAATCCTTTCCGTACTTCTTCTTGCAACGCGCGATGTCTCGACCAGCGCGGTGAAGAATCATGATCACGAAAAAGGTCACGTAGAGATAGGGGAGGAAGTGATCGAAACCGCAGATTAGGCCCCATGCGAGCGCCATCAGGATGTCCGCGGTGTAGTGGATCTTTCGCGCGTAGGCCCACCAGCCATCGACGAGAAGCTTCGACCCGGCTTCGGTTTCGAGGTAGCGCGGGTTCTTCAAGGTGCCCCACGGGAGTTGTGGAAACGCTTTGCGTTTCACGTAGCTTCCGTTGAGTTGCATCCTGAACCGATTGCGCTGGCTTTGCGCGGTGTCCCACACGTAGTAGGCGCCGATCAACAGAGCGAACACGAAGACGGTGTAGAGAATCGAATGCTCGAACGGCGCCCGGGACGCGATGTACATCGAGTTGAAGCAGTAGACGAACGGCACACCCGCCAGGTTCCAAAAGATCAACATCCAGCCCCATTTTTCGTGGAAGATGTCCCAAGTCGTGGGGATGCATTCCTCGCCTTTCATGCAGGCATTGGTGTAGAGCCAGTGTGCGAGCACCATGAAGATCATCGGAGTAGTGACCAAGCCGTAGACTTCGTACTGGTGAGCGGCGGCGCTCGCGGTCAGAAGGAAAAGCATCAACCAAGACACGCGGACCTCGGCCCACATCTTGAGGTCCAGCGGCCCGATTCGTGGGTTGAGCCATGCGCCCATGAAGAAATCGTAGAGGAAACTTCCCGTCGTGCGTTCGGCGTTGCCGGAGGCTTTCGCGCCAAAGTAGATCGCGACTGCTACCACGTTCGCCGAGATCATCGAGACGATCATGAACGAGCCAAACTGGTCGTAGAGCGTTTGTAGCGGAAAGACACCGGTGAGGTGAAGGACAGCCATTGCGGCGAGCGTCAGCCACCAGGCCGAGATTGCGTTGCACCGGTAGACCAACCGCTTGCCCCCGCGTGAGGGAATGGGCAGGCCTTTGATCTCGATCCCCGGTAGATACGCCGCCATCAGTCCTTCGACGACTAGGAACGCCCAGTACATGCCGAACACGCTCCAGCTCGGAGCTGCGTAAGTGACAATTTGATCCCACATGCGAGCGAAAAACGGACCGATGTCCGCAAAGCCTGTCGGATAGAAGACCGCTCCCTCGTAGAAACGCCAGGCCATCCATAGGTAGAGCATCAAGCCGTGCGATGCGGTCATGATCAGAGCCGCGCCGATCGTGCCGCCAAACTCGCGTGTTGCTTCGCCTCTTTCGGCGGCCGGGACCGAGGTGGCGGTCGGAGCCTTTAGCTTCGACCTCATCGCCTTTTGCATCGATGCCTCCTACATGTGCCGCGGTTCTACCTCACGCGGATCCAAAAAAAAAGACCCCTGCATCGCGCTCCCGATCGAGCCTAGTCCCCGATCGCGATCAAGCTCAATCGGGGCGCGCCGGCCTTGCGACTCGCGTCGAGGTCGACCTTGAATTTCATGCGCCAGCCTCGGTCGTTCCTCGGGTCGAGCAAAGTCTGCGTGAACGCCCAGTCCGCGTCGCCGCGCTCGATTTCCAACTGCTCGCTGCTTCGCGCATCGGGTCCGATTTTAATTTCATCGTATTCGGTCCAGTAGGCTCCCAGGGCAGCTCGCAATCGTTCGGCATCCCAGCTCTCATCCCCCGAGTCGGAAAGAGCCACGGTAGCGCGTTCGTACTCCTTGAAAGCGAGCAAACGCAAGACCTTCCAGACCGCGTTTCGAACCATTGTGGTGAAGCCCCGGATGTCTTTGGTGATGTCGGGCGGTTCGTCGCCTTCACGCTCCGGTGCGAGCGCGGTGGGCTCGATCGGTGCCTGGAGCTGCTCCCATTCGGTGAGGAGGCTCGCGTCGATGTAGCGCACCGAAAGCCCCAACCAGTCGCAGAGATCGTACATGGCATCGGTCTTGGCGGATTCGGGGACCGTTTGAACGAGCGCCTTGTAACTGTCGGTGAGATAGCGAAGCAAGACGCCCTCGGACCTCTGAAGCCCATACTCCTTCACGTACTCGATGAAGGTCATTCCGAGCTCGTACATGTCACGGGCGATCGATTTCGGCCGAAGAATGTCATTGCCGACCCATGGATGCCGTTTCGCGAAGATGTCGAACGTGGCGTAAAGAAATTCTTCGTTGGGTTTCGGGTGGTCGATGTTTTCGAGCTCTTCCATACGCTGGTCGTACTCCATCCCCTCCGCTTTCATTGCGACGAGAGCGCGCGACTTGAGCACATCGGTTTGCCGGTAGAGAACGGCCATCGGGTCTTCGAGGGTGGCTTCGACGAGGGTCAAGACTTCCAGTGGGTAGGCGGGGTCGTCCGCCTCGAGCACTTCGACTGCCTCGACGACGTAAAGGGAGAGCGCTTGGTTCAGCGAGAAGTCCGATTGGAAATCCTCATTGACCCGCGGGCCGCCAGGCTCCAGCTCGACCACCCCCGCATCTCGGAGCGATCGAATCATCGAAATGGCGTGTCGCGCGTGGCGTCGCTTGGCGGTCGGCCCTTCGTGGCTCTTCCGAATCAGTTTTCGAAGCGCCACGCAACCGTCCTGCTCGCGCTCGAAGAGGTTGAGGATCATCGCATTGCTCACGACAAACCGCGAGCTGAGCGGCTCGGGGTCGGACGCTCGAAGACGGGCGAAGGTGTCGGCATCCCAGTGGGCATAGCCCCGTTCTGGCGGTTTGCGCAGCTTGAGCTTTCGGAGCTTTTTGGGGTCGTCGCCTGCCTTCGCGCGAAGCTTCTTGTTTTCGATCGCGTGCTCCGGGGCCAGCGCAACGACGCTGCCGAGCGTGTCATATCCACGGCGGCCGGCCCGGCCGGCGATCTGCTTGAAATCGCGGACCGTCAAAACCTTGGTCCGCTCGCCATCGTACTTGCAGAGCTTGGTGAAAAGCACCGTCCGAATCGGCACATTGACACCGACACCGAGCGTATCGGTTCCGCAGATCACGCGGAGCGTGCCCTGCTGCGCGAGTCGCTCCACCAGGCGCCGATACCGAGGCAACATGCCTGCGTGGTGCACCCCGATCCCGTGATGCAGAAATTTCTTCAGCTCTTTGCCGAAGGGCGTGTCGAACCGAGTCTCCCTGAGCTCCTCTTTCATCGCCTTCTTCTCGTCTTTCGACAAAAAGTCGATGCTCATGAAGCTCTGCGCCTGCTCGGTTGCGGCCCGTTGTGCGAAGTGCACGACGTACATGGGGGCTTTGCCTTCGTCCAGCAGCTCGAGGACCGTGTTGTGGAGGGGTTGCTCGCTATAAGCGAAGTCGAGCGGTACGGGCCGGTCGGTGCTCTTGACCAAAGCGGTCCGGACGCCGGTGAGCTCGGTGATCGCTTCCTCGAACATACGCGTGTCGCCAAGCGTCGCGCTCATCAACAGAAATCGCGCTCGTGGCAGCGTCAGCAGCGGCACCTGCCACGCCACCCCACGATCCCGGTCCGAGTAGTAGTGGAACTCGTCCATGACCACGCTGTCTACGTCGGCCCGTTCGCCCTCGCGCAGAGCCAGGTTCGACAAAATCTCCGCCGTGCAACAGATGACCGGCGCATCGCGGTTGACGGTCGCATCGCCAGTCATCATCCCGACCCGCTTCGCCCCAAGCACTCGACAAAGGTCGAAAAACTTTTCACTCACCAACGCTTTTATCGGCGCTGTGTAGAACGACCGCTCCCCGAGCGCGATCGATCGAAAGTGCATCGCCAATGCAACCAGTGATTTCCCCGAGCCCGTCGGCGTGTTGAGGATCACGTTGTTTCCGACGAAGAGCTCCATCACGGCTTCTTCTTGGGCGGGATAGAGCTCGATCCCCTGGTCCACGGCGTACTGCACGAACCGCATCAGGAGCGCGTCGGGATCGACACCGGAGCCGAGCTCGTCGAGGTAATGATCAAGCGAAGCCAACAGAAAACCTTTCCGAGCGGCACTCTTAGCAGACCTGTCTTTCGGGTGACCTTTTTGCAGGACCCTCGCGGGTCGATGGCCCGATGTGGCACACATTTCATGGTGAGCCCGGTTGGAATTATTTCACTTTTCGGCTCCGTTTGCTGGCATTCTTGTTGCGTACTCCAAGACGCTGGGTATCCGTCAAGGAGAGTCGAAATGAAGAGTTTTCGGTTTGCATGCGCCTTGGTACTGGGCACCGTTGGGTGCGGTCAGGGCGGCGACGTCGGAGGTATCGAGAGCTTCGTCTGTGGCAAGGACGGCCGCACCTACACGGTGGAACAAGCGGCCGAACAGAATCACGAGGTGGCGCACCGGGGCCGATGCGATGATCCGATGGGCTGCCGCACCCCGAGCGACTGTTTTGCGGGTGACGAGTGCAACGCAGATGTTTGTGTCCCCGTGCCAAGCGGTTGTCCTTGCGTGGGAGTCTTTGAGCCGGTCTGCGGCACCGACGGTCGAACTTACATCAACGCCTGCGAAGCGCGTTGTGTCAACGTCGACGTCGTGTTTGATGGCATGTGCACGGACGACTCCTGCGCATTGATCGACTGCGCACCCGGGTTCATCTGCGAGCAAGGCCACTGTGTGCCGATCGAGGAGTGCGACGGCAAGGAATGCGAGCCCGACGAGATCTGCGTCGACTGGCCTCCACAAGAGCCTGCTTACTGTGTGCTTGTCGGCTGCGACAGCGACGAGCAATGTCGCCCCGGCGAGCGCTGCGTCATCGACAACATCTGTATCGCCCCGGCTGTGGTAGGTCCGTGCGACGCCGTGATCCCGAGGTGGTTCTACAACTCGAATACCAGTCGATGCGAGCAGTTCACTTGGGGCGGTTGCGGTGGCAACGACAACAACTTTGCGACTCGAGACGAATGCGAAGCCGCCTGCCCTGGTTACGACGTCCCAAAGCTCAGCATCGCGCTTCGAGCCGGCCGCTGCGAGCCAGAGGTATTCTGTGTGGACATCTATGCGCCAGTGTGCGGGGTTGATGGTGTGACCTACGGCAATCCATGCGAAGCCGAGCGTGCGGGAGTCGACATCGTGTATGACGGCGAGTGCATCTTAGAGGTCACCTGCCTCAATCAGGGATGCCCCGAAGGCTGGACCTGCGACTTTTGCCAGACCTCAGCCGGCATCGCGCGCTACATCTGTTTGTCGCCGCTGGCTGGGGCCTGCTTGCCCTCGAGCAACTGACAGCGAGCCCACGATTCGCATAAAAAAGGACCGAGGCCCTGAGCTTGGCTCGCGGGCTTGGTCCTCTTATGGGCCTTCGATTTATCTAGAAGTAGGGCTAGGAAACAACGAGCACCGGGCAAGAAGCAAGAGCGGGCACCGTTGAGCAGAGTGCAGTGTCTCGCCTGACCGTAGGACGGGATGGTGGGCTCATCCTAGGATCTGCACCCCACGCGTTCGGTGCCCGCCTTGCATCGAAGGCACCGTCGGAAAAACTATCCCCCACTGATGCACGACGGGCGACAAAAGGAGGCACTCAATACGCCAGGTTTCCCAGCGTTTCACCCTTCTGGCTTGAAATTTCGACCTTAGTGTGGCTCCATCGCCAGTCTTGCAAGGAGCACCTGAGAACGCACCGGGGAGGACCCCTCCGAGGATGTCCGGGGTCTGGACAAAGGGCATCGTACATGCGTTTCGGCGGCTCGGGCTCGATGTCGAAGAGCTATGCGCCTCGATTGGCGTGGACATTGAAATTTTCTCGGACACCACGGGGCGTCCCCCCCGCGATGACTCGGGGCGTCTCTGGCGGGCAGCGCTCTCCGCGAGCGGCGATCGATTTCTCGGCTTGAGCGCTGCCGAAGTGTGGGAGGCGCGGGTCGACCACCTCGTCGTACTATTGCTTCTGAGCGCGGATACGTTTGGCGAAGGACTCACGGCGGGCGTTCGGTTTCAAGAGCTCATGTCCCACGGGCGAGTCTTCACCTTTGGCGAGCATCCCGAGCACCATGCGCTTCAGATCAACCGGGTCGAGCACGAGCTTCCCGTCACGGCGCATGAGATCGAATTCATGGCTGCAGTCCTCACGAAGCTCTTTCGA
>JBFICQ010000032.1:0-21372 GCA_041581895.1 Polyangiales bacterium
ACGACCTCGTCGACCAAGCCGAGCTTGAGGGCCCTCTTCGCCGGGATTTGTTTGCCGGTCAGCATCATGTCGAGCGCGGGTTGGACACCGATCAGACGCGGCAGCCGTTGAGTGCCCCCTGCGCCAGGCAGCAGGCCGAGCTGGGATTCGGGCAGTCCGAGTTTGGTTTTTTTGCTGTCGGTAGCGACCCGTGCATGACACGCCATCGCCAGCTCGAGGCCGCCGCCCAGGGCAACGCCGTGAATCGCTGCGACGACCGGTTTCGGAAAGTTCTCGATTCGGTTCATCGCGCGATGACCCGCTTTCGAGACGCGCTCTCCATCGTCGGCGGTCTTCACCTGTTGAAGCATCGTGATGTCCGCACCCGCGAGAAAGCTGTCCTTCTTGCCGGATGTGAAGACGACCGCCTTCACGTCGGCGTCATTTTCGAGGATGCCGAAGACCTCGTCGAAGGTGTCTACGAAATCGCTTTTTAGCGTGTTCATTGGCTCGCCGGGGAGGTCCATTCGAATGACGGCGACGCCGTCGCTTCGCTTGTCGATCGTCAATCCTTCGTGGGCCATTACTCTGCCTCCAACACCATGGCTGCGCCCAAACCACCGGCCGCGCAGGCGGTGCAAAGGGCTAGGTTCCCGCCGCGTCGCTTGAGCTCGCGAAGGGTCTGTGTGATTTGACGGGCTCCCGTCGCGGCAAAGGGATGGCCGATCGAGATCGAGCCCCCCGTCACGTTGAACTTGTCCCAGTCGATATCGCCGATCTTTTCGGAACGTCCGAGGTTCGTCTCGGCCCATTGCTTGGACTCGAACGCCTGGGTGTTCGAGAGGATCTGCGCCGCAAAAGCCTCGTGCATGTCGATCAGGTCGAGGTCAGCGGTTTTCACCCCAGCGCGCTCGAGCGCGATGGGAGCCGCATAGGATGGTCCCATCAAGAGCTGGCCCGCCGGATCGAGCGCCGCAAAAGCGTAGCTCCGAATGAAGCCTAGCACGTCGAAGCCATGGGCCTTTGCTTTGTCCTCGCGCATCAGCACCAACGCGCTCGCGCCATCGGTGAGCGGCGAGCTGTTGCCGGCGGTGACGGTGCCGTGCCTGCGGTCGAACGCGGGCTTGAGCTTGGTGTATTTCTCGATCGCACTGTCTTTGCGGATGAGGTTGTCCTGTCGGATCTCTTCTTTGAAGCGATTCGGAACGAATACCTCCATCACTTCGTCGTCGAACTTGCCTTCGGCCCAGGCCTTGGCGGCGAGCGAGTGGCTTCGATGCGCGAACTCGTCTTGGGCTTCCCGGGTGATGTGGTTCTCTTTCGCCATCTTCTCGGCGCTTTCGCCCATCGTGAGCCCGGTCGAGTATTCCTTGATCGCAGGCGGCACTGGAGCCAAATCGCGCGGCCGAAGCCCCGCAAAGGCCTGCATTCGCTCCCCAATGCTTCGGGCCTTGGTAGCCGCGACGAGCGCGTCTGCCAAAGGCTTCGACACGGTGATCGGAACGTTGCTTGCGCTGTCCGCGCCTCCCGCAACCCCGGTGTCAATCGCGCCCGCCATGATCGCCTCGGCGACGTTGACGGTCGACTGGTAGCTCGTGGCGCACGCCCGCGACACGCTATAGGCTTCGATGTCTTTGGGCATGCCGGTTGCGAGGACGATCTCGCGTGCAATGTTCGGCGCCTCGACCGAAGGAACCACCTGGCCATAGACCACTTGCTGGATCTCGTTCGGGTCGAGATCGATTCGTTGCAGCATTTCCGCGACGACGATATTGGCGAGGTCGAGGGCGCTGACCTCCCGATAGGCCGTCCATTGTTTGGCAAACGGCGTCCGCAAGCCTGCGACGATCGCGACGCGCCTTCCATTTGATTGCATGCGCTGAGCTCCTGAAATGAATGGGGATTCAGTGGAGGGCTGAGCGTGGATCGACCCCCGACGATGTCAAGGCGCGCGGGCCCGTTGACCCGCTGCCAACCATCTCTAAACTCTGCTCGATGCGCCGACTGCCAATCGTAGAGAGCCGCTCCGCGGTCTATGATGACTGGCCGCCGCGTCCCGACGATTTCGAAACGATTCCGCTCCTTCGGGACTCGCGTGACAGGCGGTACACCTACCTTCGACTGAGCGTCACCGACCGCTGCGATCTTGCATGCGTCTACTGCATGCCCCCGAGCGGCGAAGAGGACCACGCGCTCCGGCGCGAGCTGATGACGTTCGAGGAGGCGGCCCGACTGGTGTCGGTGTTTGCTGCCGCGGGCATTCGGCGCGTGCGTCTTACCGGCGGAGAGCCTTTGGTGCGCAGGGACATCGTCCGGCTGGTCGATCTCATTCATCGGCGTACCGAGGTCGAGCAACTGGTGATGACCACCAATGCCACGCGGCTTTCCGAGCTCGCGCGGCCCCTTCGCGACGCGGGGCTTTTTGGCGTGAACGTGTCGATCGACACCCTCGACGCGGACCGCTTCGCGGAGATCACGCGCGGTGGCGACTTGGGTCGGGTCCTGGCGGGCATCCATGCCGCTCTCGACGTGGGTCTCGAAGTCAAGCTCAACACCGTGCCGCTCCGCGGCCGCAACGACGACGAGCTCATCCGCATCGTGGAGTTCGCCTGGTCTCTCGGCGCAACGCCCCGCTTCATCGAGCTGATGCCCCTTGGTGAGGGCGCCAAGCTGCCCGCAAGCATGCGGTTGGACGCCAAGGACGTGATCACCGCGCTTGGCGACCGGCTTCAGAAGGCGACGGCGACCGGGGTCGAGGGCCACGGGCCGGCCCGCTATCTCTCAGCGAGCGATGGCTCGGGTCAGCGGGTCGGGTTCATCACGCCGATCAGCAACGAGTTCTGCGATACCTGCAATCGGGTGCGCGTGACGGCACGCGGCGACATTCGCGCCTGTCTTGCGTCGAGGCGAGCGATCAATCTCCGGAACATCATGCGCGCCGGGGGGAGCGACCTGGACCTCGCATGGGCGATGGTGTGGTCGCTTTCCGGCAAAGACCGCGGGCACTACTTTCTCAATGCCGAAGCGCACGAACACGAGCACGTTGGGATGAGCTTGATCGGCGGATAGCAGTGTTGAAAAGGTTCATCCCTGCCTGGGCGCTATTGTTTGCATGCGCCACAGCCTGCTCCACCGATCCGCAGCCACTCCGGGAATGGACCGCCGCCGATCACGCCCATCCGCCCGAAAATCTCGTCGACCCAAACCGCGTGCCTCAACAAGAACGACCCGACCTCACCGTCGGTGAGCTCCTGTGGCAGGCGCAATGCGCGAGGTGTCACGGCCCAACTGGGCAGGGCGGTCGGCAGGCGCAGGTGAACTTCACCAGCCCAGACTGGCAGGCCAGCATCGACGACCGCGCGATCGCCCGAAGAATCGCTGCTGGAAAGCCCCCCAACATGCCATCTTTCGCGGATCTATTGAGCGGCACGCAAATCGAAGAGCTCGTCAAACACATCCGCGCCTTTGGCCGCAACTAGCACGCTGAACCGAACTACGGTGCCTCGTCAATCATTCCATCGCAGTCTTCGTCGGCAGGAGTTTCCCCCGGCGGCGTCGGGACCTCGGAGCTGGGCACGACCTCTCCGATGCAGTCGCCCCAGCCAGTGCCCTCGGCATTGCAGGTTTCGGAGCCGATGGAGCAGACGCCCATGGTTTCGGTACCGGGCGGACCCGTGTAGCAGTCACGCATCGAGCCGGGATTGCAGTCGATGGTTGCGCTACCGCCAGCTCCACCGGTTCCGCCGTCGCCGCCCGTCCCGCCGTCGACGCCACCGTCGTCTGTGCCAGAGCTCCCGCCCGGACCGTCCGCGTCCCCGCCGCCCTTGCAGGACAATGCCAAAACACAAAAGCAGAGCACGGCGAGTCGAGTGAACCGTTGCATGCCGAGACTGTAGCCGGAAACCGCATGTGTCCCCGAAAAGTTGGGGCTCAGCTGGCTTGCCGGCTAGTCGCATCGCTCTACTATGAGCCGATGCGCGAGGGTTTGCCGAGTGGCACGTCGTTCGTGGTCTCGTTTGCGCGGGGGCTCGGAGTGGACGATCAGGTGGTCGACCCCGTCGCGCGCGATCTCTTGCCATCCTGGCTCGGGCGAGTGGCCGATGCTCCAAGTCGCCTCGGAGCAGCTGCTGCGCTTTACCGCTGGGCCGTGCGCGCGACGACGCTTGGGCTGATCGATCATGCCGTGCTTCGGACCCAAGCTATCGATACACACCTTGCCTCGGCCCTCCGGTCGGGCATCGATCAGATCGTGATTCTTGGAGCGGGGCTCGATGCGCGTGCTTGGCGTTTGCCTTCGTTGGGTGACACGACTGTGTTCGAGGTCGATCATCCGGCGACCCAGCAATACAAGCAGACGCGCGTTGGTAAAAGAACAGCCCGTGCCGACGTTCGCTATGTTGCGGTCGATTTCGAAAAGGAGCGTTTTTCAGAGGGGCTCGAACGGGCAGGGTTTCGCTCGGCTGACCGCAGCATGTGGATTTGGGAAGGCGTGGCGATGTACCTTCCGCTCGACGCCATCCGCGATACGCTCGAGCAGCTGACTCGGCTCTCGGCTTTCGGAAGTGAGCTTGCGATGACCTACCGTGTCCCCGGCATGCTTCCGTTTGGCGCCTTTGGGCGTGCAGCGATTCCCGCTCTATTCAGAGCCGTCGGTGAGCCCCTCAAAGGAACCCTCGAGCCCCACGACCTAGCGAGCACCGTCGCGCCTGAGTGGGAGGTCGTCTACGACGACGACGCCCGTGGCTGGCAAAAGCTCACTGGCTCGCGTGCCGACCCTGCGCGCAGCTTCCTCGGCGAGCGGCTGGCCGTCGTGAGGCGAAAGCCCTTCCCCAGTTGAGCCCGGAGCCGTATACCAACGCGAGGAGGCTTCGTCATGAGAGCAATGGTCGTACGAGAGGCGGGTGGATTGTTCGAGCTCGATGAACGGGAGATTCCGGAGCCCGGGCCTGGTGAGATACGCATCAAGGTGCAGGCCTGCGGCATTTGCCACAGCGACGCATTCGTGAAGTTCGCTCAGTTCCCCGGCCTTCAGCTACCGCGGGCACCGGGTCATGAAGTCGCCGGGGCGATAGACGCGCTTGGCGAGGGCGTGGAGTCCTTCTCCGTCGGTGACCGGGTCGGCGTGGGTTGGCACGGCGGCCACTGCTTTCAATGCAACCCCTGTCGGCGCGGTGATTTTCTAAACTGCAAGAGCTCCAAGGTCTGCGGCATCAGCTATGACGGGGGCTACCAAGAGTACATGGTCTGTCCCTGGGAGGCGGCGGCACGAATTCCAGATGCACTCAACGCGGTCGATGCGGCTCCTCTCCTGTGTGCCGGAGTCACCACGTACAATGCGCTTCGCAATAGCGGCGCGCGGCCGGGCGATGTCGTTGCCGTGCAGGGCATCGGCGGGCTCGGCCACCTCGCTCTGCAATACGCAAGCCGGATGGGGTTTCATACGGTCGCCCTCTCGCGCGGCAAAGACAAAGAAGCACTCGCCCGCGAGCTAGGCGCACACGACTACATCGATGCAACTGCGCAAGATGAAGGCAAGGAGCTCCAAAAGCTCGGGGGCGCCGACCTGATCTTGGCAACGGCGCCGAGTGGCAAGGCAATCGAGGGAGTGGTCAACGGCCTGAGCGGTCGTGGGAAGCTCATGCTCGTGGCCGCGGCGCCCGACCCGTTCTCGGTCAACGCCTTTGGCATGCTGTCTGGCAAGACGATCCACGGTTGGCCGAGCGGCTCGGCGATCGACAGCGAAGACACGATGCGCTTTTCCGCGCTCACCGACGTGCGGCCCCAGGTCGAGCGCTTTCCTCTCGAAGGCGCCGACGAAGCGTTCGCCAAAGTCATGGAGAACACCATTCGCTTTCGCGCCGTCCTCGACATCGCGAGCTAGGCTCTTCGGGTAGCCGTCAGCGAGCGAGCTTGAAGTCGGCCTGCTCGCCTTTGAGGGCGATCCAGGTAGCGCTGCCCATGGCGCAGGGGTTCCCGTCTTCGTCGAAAACGGCACTCCCCGACCAAAGCTTCCTTCCTTCGCCGCCGAGCTTCCAGCCGACGGCGATGTACCGCTCCCCGACCCGCGCCTCGCGAAGAAGCTTGCCGTGAAGGCGCCCGAGGACGGCGACCTGCCCAGCGTGGGGGAAGTAACTCGTGCAATCGAGAGCGGCCCAAAGGATCTTGTCATCGATGCGCTTGTGGTCGTTTGGCATCGATGCATCCGGGGTCCACGGCGATGCGACCAGGTCGCGTTCCTCGATGTAACCAGGAAAAATGTTCATTCCGTCGTTGTCGGGACGGCTCGGCCCGCAGACGAAACACGTTGGAAAGATATGCGCTTGGAAGCCGGGATACTTCCTCGATGCATCGACGGCCTCTTCGAACGACGGCGGCTCGGGAAGATCGAGGTGGAGCCCCTCGGCACGCGCCTCGGCGATCACGGTTCCGCCATCGCGCAACACCGCTTGACCGTTCTCCTCCTCCAAAATGAGCTCCCGCTCGAGGGGGGGTGGCTTTCGCAAGGTCGCGATCGACGGCCCGGCAACGGCACTTGCCACGACCCCGCAGGAATAGCCGCCGTTTCCGGAGTCGGGAGGCCCGTTGAACCGACCGTGGATGATCACCCACGCCACAAGGAGTAACCTATCGCCGCTCGCGCACGATCGGCAAGCCTCAACCCACGCCTGGTGCGGATCAGACGCTCTCTTCGAGGAACTTCGCGAGCAAATCCGCGACCGAGTAGACGCGCAAGAAGTCCCCGTCCGCGAGCGCCTGCACGTGCGGCCGAGTGTTGGTGCACGCCATTCCCTTCAACACGCCGCTCGCGCGAAGCTTGGCGAGTGATTCTTTCGCAAACACGCCGTGGGTGCAGACCGCGTAGACCTCACCTGCCCCGGCTTCTCGATAGGAGCGGGCTGCCGAGAGGAGTGAGCCGCCGGTGCGGATCATGTCGTCGTAGATGACCACCGAGCGGCCCTCGACGTCCGCCGCGAGCGCCGTGACGTCGGTTTCGGTGTCGGACAGCCGGCGTTTAAAAACAAACCCCGCGTCCACCTGGAGGTCGTTCGCCAGCCGCTCGACCCACTTGGCTCGTCCCGCATCGGTCGCGCCAAGGACGAAGTCCTCTCCGCCGAAGTCGCGAATTGCTTGAAGTACGACCGACCGTGCCTGAACGTGCACGGGCCGCATGTCGCCGCTGAAGTAATGTGGAATGCCCTCGGAGTGGAGGTCGAGTAACACTGCGCGGTTGCCGGAGCCCGCCGAGGGAATCGATGACAGAAGCCGTGCGCGGTTCTTGGCAGCGACGATCTCACCGCGCTTGGAGGCGCGTTCCATCGTTTGATAGCCAAACCAGGGCAGGACGAGCGTCAGCGTGTGTACCCCTTGTTGAACCAGGCCCGAACCGAGGTCGTAAATCTCCAGCGTGTCGACGTCATCGACGGTGCCGCCCACCACGGTTACATCGCGCCTTGCCACGTCGGTTTCGATGCGGCGGTACCTCTCCCCGTCGGGGAATACTCTCCGCTCGACGACCCCGAGGTCGAACCCTCCCGCTCCGGCGATGTCCTCGCCAAGCTCTTGGTAGCGCTCGGTCGCGAAAAGAAGGATGGGCTGTTTCATCGTCCTGGCTGATGACACCATAGGATCGGTCCGATGGCTAGCGTTTGGCGAGCACCTCGAGCAGCACATCGGGCAGGTCGCTCATGATCGCGTCGACTCCCGCATCGAGGAGCTCGCGCATTTGCGCAGGGTCGTCGACCGTCCAGACGTGAACCTGGATTCCGTGATGATGAGCGGCTTCGACGAAACGCGGTGTAGTCACACGCAGCCCGCGATACGTCGGCGGAATCTGCAGCGCGTCGAAGGCGAATGAGCCTCTTTTTGCGGTGCGCGAGAGGACCCGCAGCCAAAAACCGCGAGCACGGCGCAGGCCTGCGGAGGTGGCAACCCGTCCCTGGCTCAGCTTGCGAAAAGCATCGCCGACTTGGTCGTGCTCGGAGGCGACCAGAACACGGTCGTGAACCCCATGGTGCTCGATGAGCTCCCAAAGCCGCCGCGCCCCGGTGGGGTCATTTGGCTTGAGCTCGAGGTTGTAGTGGAGGTCCGGATCGAGCGCGAGGGCCTCTTCGAGCGTCGGAACCCGGACGTATTCATCGCGATAAGCATGCCGGCCCTCCCGCTCGAAGTGATACGCCGCATCTAGACGTTGCAGCTCGACGAGTGTGTGCTCCCTAACGAGCCCGCGTCCGTCCGTCGTGCGCTCTACCGTCTCGTCGTGGAAGCACACGAAATGGCCATCGGCCGTTTCATGAAGGTCGGTTTCGATGTGTCGAATGCCGAGGTCAGCCGACGACCGAAATGCGAGGAGTGTGTTTTCGGGCCATCGCTTCGCGCCCCCGCGGTGTGCAAACGGAAAGGGCGTCGTAGGACCGAAATAGGGCCGCGGCATGATCAGCGGAACTCTTGCGCGATCCCGATCACGCCAAGCGCGCCTTCGTGGATACGGAATTCGGCGGGTCCCGTTCCTGGCGCTTCGCCATCGATGTCCATGTAGGCGATGTGTTGCATGACATCGACTTCGATGTGCTTTCCGCGAAACGTGCTGACGGTCGATGACTCGATGTGGGTGCCTTTGTAGAGGCCCGCCATGACCGGGAGACCTCGCAGCGTGGAGGTGGCCCGAATCACGATGATGTCGAATTCACCATCGGTGAGGCGCGCGTTTGGGGCGAACATCATGCCGCCGCCTGCCCAGCGCCCATTGCAGACGCACACCACGCTCACCTCGTGCTCCCCTTGGTCTCGTCCGTCAACACGCAGACGTATGCGTGCCGGCTTGTATTCGAGTTGCGCTCGCAGCGTTGCCATGAAGTACTTGGCCTTGCCGCTGCGGCGCGATTTCGAAGCGGCAACGTAACGGTCGACGAGCCCGCTCATTCCCATCGACGTGATGTTGACAAAGTAGCGACTCGCGCGGCCGCCCTCGTCGCGCGCGTACTCGACCCAGCCGATGTCGATCGGAACCGGCTCTCGATCGCGAATGACCGTGCATCCGCGTTCGAGCTCGTCCGCCCCGTCGATCATCCGTCGAAAGTCGCCGCCCGTGCCAGCGTGCAAGATCCCGAGTGCCAGCTCACGGTTCTTTCCCGATTGCATGATGCCATCGACGATCTCACTGTGGGTTCCGTCGCCTCCGAACGACACGATCGTTCGAGCGCCTCTGACTGCCGCCTCCCGTGCGATCTCCGTCGCATGCCCCACAGACTCGGTGAGTCGCAAACCGACGGGGCCGAGCACCTCCTGAATCTTGGCGCCGAGCGTCGGCCAATTGTTCCCTATGAATCCGTGACCCGCCGCTGGGTTTGCGATGACAACGGTCTTTTCGGGCTCGAGCATCGTTGAAGGCCTCGTACCGCATTTCGTCTGTTTCCGGTAGAGTTACTAGATGGATTTAAAGCTCTTGGGCGCGGTTTTGATCGGGGTGCTCGTCGGCTGCGGCGAAAGCGCGGTCGACGGCGGCGATGGCGGTATCCCGGATGGCTCGCTTCCCGACGGTGGCTCGGCACCAGCATCTTCGCTGATCGTCGACGCAGATTGGCTGAAAGCGAACCTCGGTGACCCCAATCTGCAACCCGTCGATGCGCGTGGGGCGCCCGCGTTCGAGGCCGGCCGAATCCTGGGGGCGATACGACTCAGCCCGGAGCAACTCGCGATGAGCGACGGGAACGTCCCGATGCAGGTCGTGCCGCCGGCGCAGGCCGAGCCCGTGCTCCAGGCTGCAGGGCTCCGCAACGACTCTATCGCGGTGGTGTACGGCGTTGCTCCGGAGTACGACCCTGCGCGGGTCGTCTGGACGCTTCGTTACTACGGGCACGGGGACGTTCGCTATCTCGACGGAGGATATACCGGGTGGGTGGACACGGGCGGACCGACAGATGCCGGGCCTTCGACCGTGGAAGCGACCGACTACGTGATCGCGGATCTGAACGAGGACCTTCGAGTCACGGGGGATTGGGTGCTGGCGCGACTCGGCGATCCGCCCTCCTACGACATGCCCGCGATTCAGCTCGTCGACGCGCGGTCCTCTGAAGAGTACGCCGCTGGCCGAATTCCGAACGCGCGCCACGTACAGTGGAGCACCAACTTGGATGCCGGGTTTCTTCGGTCCATGACCGAGATTCAAGCGCTGCATGACGGTCTCGATCCTACCGAGCCCACGGTTACCTACTGCTTGACGGGGTGGCGCGGCTCCTTTGCCTGGTTGGCGCTCACCTATCTAGGCTACGAAAACGTGCGGCTCTACGATGGTTCCTGGGCGGAATGGGGGAACGGGACGTTCCCGGTCGAGCGGTGACGAGGGCGCGGGCAGTTCGAGACAATCCGCCGACAAGCTGATATCGAACTCGGGTGCCCGAGCTCTTCCCGGGATTGGCGGCTGCCAAGTCAGGTCTCGCGCTCGTAGTTGGCGGGGAATCATGGACTCACGCCGAGCTTGCCGGTGCGGCCCTTCGTCACGCAGGAGCAGTCGAAGACATTGGAGCACGGCCGGGTGACCGAATCGCGGTTTGGGCGCACCCGACTCCGACTACGGCTGCAGCCATCCTGGGGAACATGGCGGCAGGCGCCGTCACGGTACTCCTCAGCCCAAAGCTCACAATGAATGAGCTCGAGCACATTGCAAACGACGCTACGCCCCGAATAACCTTCTCGGACTCGAGCTCCCCGGCGCCGATCGAGTTGCCCGGGGCGGTGCTTCTTCAGGAGCGTTACCACGCTCCCCCGGCCGCGCTTCGATCCCTCGAGATCGACAACAGGCCTGCCTTGGTCCTCTACACTTCTGGGACCACCGGTCCTCCAAAGGGCGCCATCATCACGCGCCGCAACATCGCCGCGAACCTCGATGCTTTGAAGCAGACTTGGGAGTGGACCAGTCGCGACACCGTCGTGCACTCGCTTCCTTGGACTCACGTGCACGGTTTGGTTCTCGGCCTGTTCGGGAGCCTGCGCGTCGGGGGAGCGCTCCATCACGTGCCACGTTTTACACCGCAAGGAATCGCTGCGGCGTTGAACGACTCGCGGCATGAGCAGACCTTCTTGTTTGCGGTGCCGACCATGTATCATCGGCTTGCCGACGCCGCCGAGTCCGACACGGCCCTCGTCGAAGCATTAAAGCGCCCGCGGCTGCTCATCTCGGGGTCAGCCGGCCTTTCGTTGCGCGAGCACGAACGCATCCTCCGATTGACGGGCCGAGGTGTGCACGAACGGTACGGCCTCACAGAAACTTTGATCAACTGCGGAGTGCCCGCGTCACATGCCCCGATGCCCGGCTTCGTGGGCCTCCCGTTGCCCGGCGTCGAGCTCATCTTGGTCGATGACGAGCGTCGCCGAATCGACGTACAAGACGGCGAAACGATGGGCGAAGTCGCAGTGCGAAGTCCGGCGGTCTTTGCAGGATATCTCAATCGCCCCGAGGCGACGTTGGAGGTCTTGGACGAGGAGGGCTGGTTCTACACGGGCGATCTCGCGACCCGAGCCCAAGACGGCTCGATTCGCATCCTCGGTCGACGGAGCACCGACCTCATCAAGACCGGAGGATACCGCGTGGGGGCCGGCGAGATCGAATCGTGCTTACTGAGCCATCCGGACGTCGCAGAAGCAGCAGTCGTGGGAGCCCCCGACGACGATCTCGGACAACGCATTGTGGCGTTCGTCGTTCTTCGGTCCGGTGGCGAAACCGAGCGGGCAGCTCTCGTCGACTTTGCTGCCCAACGTCTGAGCCCCCACAAGCGGCCTCGCGACGTCCGACTGGTCGAGCAGTTGCCCCGGAACGCGATGGGCAAGGTTCAAAAGAAGCAGCTTTTGGACGCATGGCCCCTACGCCGTCAGCGATAGGCTCTCGCGGCTGACACCGCAGGCGAGGGCGACGTCGTCGCGGTACGCCTGCCACGTGTCTACGGCCTGTTGCATGGCCTGGACGACTGTCGCTCGCTCACCCGCCGGCACGTGATCGAGCATCACTTTCCATGCGGACTTTCGATGCTCTCCTTCGACCGCCCGGTGCGCTTTGGTGAGGGCAAGGCATTCGAGCGGTAGACCGTAATGCTTCACCAGCGGGTGCTCCTCGAGCGGCGGCATCGGCCTGGGAGGTGCCGAATCGTCCAGCTCGTGACGCTCGTACGCGGTGCCCTCGATGAACAGAGTCGCGACGGCCGCCGCGACAGCCCATCCCCGGTGTGTGGTCGCGTCATCGAGGAAGTCCCGGTATCGACCCGCAGCTGGCAGCAACTCCACGCACGAGAAGCGCTCGACGTTCATTCCGAGGCCGCGTGGGTACTCGAGAAAGAGCTCAGGATGCGGCCTTCCCGCAGCAAGCCCGCCTGTCTCTTCCTCATAGATGTTCTCGGCGAGCTCGCGGCGAACCTCGGCGATTGGGCACTGCACGTAGGCACGCCCAACGAGCACCGGGAAGTCGCGGACGTAAACTTCCCACTCTTGCTCGAGGTGAATGTGGAGTTTGTCTTTGGTGACGACGCCGCGAGTAAAGGCCGGCCAAGCCCAGTGGGTCTTTCGCTCCATTTGCTGAACGAGAGCTTCTTGAAACTCGGAGCGATCCACTCGTTTCAAGGTAGGTGCTCGGACCTCGCGTGTCGAAAGCAGCAAAAAATCCAGGGTTTTTGCGTCAGTATCGGCAGCCGGGAGCCGTGCGCAGACGCCCCTAGGCGTCGCCCTTTAGATAGGTGTAGCCCCGCAGGCTTTCTTCGTAGTGCTGCATGAAGGTTCGGAGCTGCGGGAGGGTCATGCGGCCCTGATTGAGCGCGCGCTCTGCTTGTTTTCGCACGCGCTCGACCATTTCGTCGGGGTCGTACTGGAGATAACGCAACACATCATCGATGGCGTCGCCTTTGATGACGTTGGCCACGCTGTAGCCGTAGTCCTCGACTCGCACGTGCACCGCATTGGTATCGCCGAACAGGTTGTGTAGGTCTCCGAGGATCTCTTGATAGGCCCCGCCGAGGAACATGCCGAGCAGGTACGGCTCACCGGGGCGCACCGGATGAAGGTCGATCCCGCGCTGTACTTCCTCGACGTCGATGAAGTGGTCCACGATGCCGTCCGAGTCGCAGGTGAGATCTGCAAGCCTCGCTCGGACCGTTGGCTCCTCGTCCAGCCTGTGAATCGGCATGAAGGGAAACAGATGGTCCATGGCCCAGATGTCCGGCGCCGACTGGAACAGCGAGAAGTTGCAGTAGTAGATGGCCCCGAGTAGCTCGTCCACGATGTTGAGCTCCTCGGGGATGTACTTCAGTCGCCGCATGCTCTCGCTGATCTTCTCGCAGCAGCTCCAAAACAAGTGCTCGGCCCACGCGAGCTCGCGAATACCGAGGTAACCGAACTTGAAAAGGCTTCGTGCTTCTTCGAGCGCTTGCTCCGCATCGTGCCAAGACTCTTGTACGTTCTTCGGCTGCACACCCTTCCAAGTCTCGTAGAACTCGTCGAGGATGCGGTGATCTTCCGGGGTTGGCGGTTTGGGGTCTTCGAAGCGGACGGAATCGACGCCGAGCGCGTCGAAGATCAACACCGATTGATAGGCCGCAATCGAGCGGCCGCTCTCACTCACGATCGTGGGAGGCTCGATGTTCGCCTTTTCGCAGGCTTCCTGGATCGCAAAGACGACATCGTACGCGTATTCCTGAAGGTCGTAGTTCATCGAGCCCCGGAAGTCGGTCTTGGAGCCGTCGTAGTCGACGGCGAGCCCGCCCCCGACGTCGAGGAAACCCATTGCGCAGCCCATTTTGACGAGCTCGACGTAAATCTGAGCCGCCTCGCGCATGGCGTTTTTGACCGGGATGATGCTCGAGACTTGGCTTCCAAGGTGGAAGTGGAGCAGCTTTAGGCAGTCGCTCATGTTGCGCTTTTCGAGCTCGTCCACGACCTGGACGATCTCCGACATGGTCAAACCGAACTTCGCTCGGTCGCCAGCCGATTCGGCCCAACGTCCGATACCTTTGCTGCTGAGCTTGGCTCGCAACCCGAGGTAGGGTCGGATGCCTAGTTTTTCGGATGCACGAAACGCAAGGTCGAGCTCTTCGATGCGTTCGAGCACGACCATCACCTGGTTGTCGAAGCGCTGCGCGACCAGAGCGGTTTCGAGGTAGGCGAGGTCTTTGTATCCGTTGCAAACTATCAAACCGTCTTCGTCCTCCATCGTCGCGAGCGCGATCAGGAGCTCCGGCTTCGAGCCCGCCTCCAGCCCAAAACGCCATGGCCGACCCGACTCGACGATCTCTTCGACCAAATGCCTCTGCTGATTGACCTTAATCGGAAACACACCTCGATACTGACCCTTGTAGCCATACTCGGAGATCGCGTTTTCGAAGCACTGATTGAGCAGCCGAATGCGGTCTTGCAGGATGTTTGGGAATCGGATCAGAAGCGGGAGGTCGAGCCCACGTTCCCCGAGCTGTCTGGTGAGGTCGTACAAATCGATGGCCTTGCCATCGGTTGGATCGGGGCGCACTTCCACGTGGCCGTGTTCGTTGATCCGGAAATAGGGTTCGCCCCAGCCCTTGATCTGGTAGAGCTTGGTGCTCTTCTTGATGCTCCACTCGCGAGGCCGCCCGTTGCCGTCCATGAGGCACGAGACTTAGCACACCGCGACAACGAAGGGGTGGCGCCCGCTTCGTTGCCCCAGTGCGCCGACCGTGGTAGCCGAACGCGGAAGGGGGTTGAGCCCATGAGGAGCCGTTTCGCGCTGATTTTCTTCTTGGTTTTTTCGGGGACGGGATGCTCGGAGGCGGCCGGAAGGTCGGACGCGCCACCGGCCGAGGTCCAAGATGACGTCCGAGAAGAGGCTCGAGGGGAACTACCCATCTCGACCGCCGCAACGCCCACCGCTTCGCCCGGGGGCACTGCGACTTACATGGATCTCTTGGCGCTCTCTCACCTTGCGGATGTCTATGATCCGGCCGGTCTCTTCATCGACTTCGGAACTGCAGCACGACTGAAGTACACCAACGGAAACTGGAATAGCGGGTGGCAAGGCGAGCTCAAAGACGGAGGCACCTCGGTGTCGACCTTCGGCAAGACCGCCCGGCTCTACATTCCGATAGAAGAGGCGCAGCCGATGCAGCTCCGAATTCGAGCAAAAGCCTATGCCCCGGGGCCGCTGATCACCTACCTCAACGGAAAAACCCTCAAGGAGGTGCGCGCAACCCCGAGTGATGGCTTCGTCGAGCTCGTCATCCCGATCCCCAGCAAGCACGTCCGGCCTGGCGAAAACGCAGTTCTGTTTCGGGCCACCAAGAAGCGCCAGGTTCGCGGCAAGGCCCGTTCGTTCGCGGTCGATTGGGTGCGCCTCGAGGCCGCCGCGCCAGAGGGCCAAGGGCCGATCGCGCCCGTCCGAATCGTCGCAGAAGAGCTCGCGGTTGCCGGCGTGAGCCGGCAGTCGATGCGCCTAGCCCCTGGGGCCCAGGCCGACTGGTTCGTCGAGGTGCCGACGGATGCGTCGCTATCGTTTGGCGTGGCGACGACCTCCGACGACCCGGGCGTTCTCGAGGTAGCCACCAAGAGTGACCGAAAGGCGACCCGCCAAGAGGTGCCCGCGCGCGGGGGTTGGTCCGATCACCGAATATCGTTGAACAGCCTCAGCGGCGACATCGTGCGCCTTCGGTTTCGCAATGTAGGTCCGGCTGCGGTGGCCCTAAGCGACGTCCGTCTCTCCAGAAAGTCCCGCCAGCCAGTAGCGATCGACGAGCCGGCGCGCAACGTCATCGTCGTCCTCATCGACACCCTGCGAGCGAGCAAGCTTGCGATCTACAATCCCAAGACGCGCGTCAAGACGCCCGCGCTCGACATGTTTGCCGCCGAAGGCACTGTGTTCGAGCGGCCTCAATCTCCGGAAAACTGGACCAAGCCCGCGGTTGCCAGCGTGCTGACCTCGCTTCATCCGGCGACCCACAACACCAAAGGGGATGCTTCGAAGCTGCCCAAGTCGGCGCTGATGTTGAGTGAGATCTACCAAAAGGCAGGCTTCGAGACCGGAAGCTTCATCGCCAACGGTTACGTGTCGAACGCGTTCGGGTTCGATCAAGGTTGGGACTATTACACCAACTACATTCGGGAGCGCCGCAACACCAACGCCTCCAACGTATTCGGCGAAGCGGCCGTTTGGATCGAGAAGAACAAGGAC
Source organism: Polyangiales bacterium (assembly GCA_041581895.1). Lineage (GTDB taxonomy): Bacteria > Myxococcota_A > Polyangia > Polyangiales > Houyiibacteriaceae > SG8-38. The sequence goes on from JBFICQ010000032.1 coordinate 16,151, forward strand.
AAACGCTTCTTCGCTTACATCCAGACCATCGACCCGCACGTTCCTTACGATCCGCCGGACAAGTTCTTGAAGATGTACGACCCCAAGCCGTACAAGGGCCAGGTTCAGAATCGCCGAACCCACTTGATGCTCGACGAGGCCAAGAAGAACCCTAAGAAATACTCCTTCACCAAGCGCGACAAAGAGCGCATCGAAGCGCTCCATGACGGGGAAATCAGCTATCACGACGAGCATTTCGGGAAGTTCCTGGTCAAGCTGCAAGAGCTAGGTCTCGATAGAGACACCCTGATCGTGGTCACCTCAGACCACGGCGAAGAGTTTCAGGAGCATGGCTCGTGGGGCCACGGGCATTCGGTCTACCAAGAGCTTCTGGGCGTGCCGCTGTTGTTTCGATGGCCGGGAGTCGTCCCGCCGGGTGCGCGGATAGCGCCCGTCGTCAGCACGACCGATATCGGGCCTACGCTTCTCGAAGCCACCGGCCTTCCGATCCCAAAAGAGTTTGAGGGCCGCAGCCTGATGGGCTTCATCCGGGGCGACTGGCCGATGGGACCGTACGTCGCGTTTAGCGACTTCCTCGACCATCGTCGCGTCATCCGAGGCGGCGACTGGAAGCTGATCGTCCGCGGGAACTTGTCGCAGGTGATCTTCGATTTGAAGAGCGATCCTTGGGAAAAGAATGAGCTCGACGGGCGCACCAACCCAATCGCGCAGCGATACCTCCGAACGCTTCACGGCCAATTCCTAGGCGCACAGGACAGGGGGAAGTGGCTCACGGCGTCGACCGGCGCGTCGCCACAAAAGCGCTTGAGCGGAGAGGAGCAGCAGATGACTCCCGAGCTCTGCCGACAGCTAGTGGCGCTCGGCTATATCAGCGCCGAATGCGACGAGATGTTGAATAATTAGTAGTCACCGACGACGGGGGCTGGCGCCACCGAGGCGCGCGACCAGGGTCGTCACCAAGTAGCCGACCCCAACTAGGCCGAGGGCCGCCATCACCTCGTTGAACGAAGGCGCGTAGAAGACGGTCGGGTATTTGTCGGGCGCCAGCTCGGCGAGTCGCTGTGCCGTTACGACTTGCCCTTTGAATACCTGCCCGACATTTGGCGCCACGCCTTGTTGGAACGGCCACAGACCGAACACGGCGCCAATCAGAAGACCCATCAGCACCCCAAGGCTCGGCTGCTCGTACCGTTCGAGCACGAGCTTCACCAACGTGCTGATCACCAAGACCCCCACGGCGACCCCGATGCCGACCGGCAGCACGACGTGAAGGATGGGTCCCGATGCGCTCTCGAGTGCATTGGTTCGAAGGGCTTCCTTGAGGGCATCGATCGCGCTCAGCACCGGCACGTACACACCGAGCACGAGGAGAAGATACCCCCCGCTGACCCCCGGGAGAATCATGGCGCTCGCGCCCGCGACCCCCGCGACGAACATCATCAACGCGCCCTCGCGATGTGCTCCTTCGCTCGAGCTTGCAATCTGTAGCCAGGCGAGCGCTACCATGACGATGAGGCCCATGGCCACGCCCACCCAAAACCGGCCGGTAGGCGGGCGCGCCAAGTCCCACAGAACCGGTACTCCACCCAACGTGAGGCCGATGAATAGGCTGTACATCGCCCAGCGATGTTCGACGACGGCGTCCTTGACCGGCCCAGCGCCAAACAGAATCGCCGCGACTCCCGCGACGCCGACCAAACCCAACACCAGCAAGCCACTCCGTCGAAAGCGGAGCCTGCTGAGGTCGGCCAACGCCTCGATGAACCGCGGGTAGACTCCCGCCGCCAGGAGCATGGTGCCGCCGCTGATACCTGGGACCAGGTTTGCAAGACCCATCAGGACGCCACCCATCACGCAGCGAGCCCCCCATCTGAGGCTCCACGCGGCGCTCGGTTCTCGGCTCATTGCGCGGGTTTACGGCAAATGGGCCGTCTGTCCAAAGAAAAGGGGCCGTGCGGTGGCTGATCGCCGGTGACGGACTTAGGTTCCGTCAATGGGTCGCCTCTTTCTCCTGTTCACGGTCGTCCCGTTGGTCGAGCTTTATCTCTTGGTCGCGATCGGACGAGTGCTTGGACCGGTCCCGACGATCGGATTGGTTCTCGTGACGGGCGCGCTTGGCGCCTGGTTTGCCCGACTCGAGGGAGCGCGGGTCGTTCGCCGCTGGCAGGAGGCGCTGGCCCGGCAGCAGGTCCCCAAAGATGGGGTCATCGATGGCCTCTTGATCTTCGTGGGTGGCCTGATGCTGATCACACCCGGAATTTTAACCGACATTGCGGGGCTTTCGATGGTGATGCCCCCCTCTCGACGTGTCATTGCCCGATTCGTGCGCGCCTGGTTTGAGCGGCAAATCGCGGCCAGTCGCATGCACGTGTACGCCCCGCGTTACGCCTCGTCGCGAGGCAGACCCCAGGATGTCATCGATGTCGAGGGCGAGGTCATCGAGGTGGTCGAGGTGAGGGACGCATCCGATATCCCGCCGCAGCTCGACAAGTAGACACGTCGCGTCCTGTCGGCTAGGACGCCCCTCATGAAATCACTCTGGACCCTCCTATGCTGCGTAGTGCTCGTCTCTACGCTTCCCGCTTGCAAGAGCAGCGCCCCCGCCCCAACCGAGGATGAGGCCGAGGCCTCTGCGACGACCGACGAGGTCGAACAAGCAGAAGCCGCCGCTGCGACCCCAGAAAAACCCGCCGCGCAGCCGGACATCCCCGCTCCGCCCGACGTTGCCGCACCCCCCGAGGATGCGAAGCGAAGCGAGTCGGGCCTCGCGTGGACCGTGTTGAACAAGGGCGAGGGCGACAAGCATCCCGGCAAGTTCGACATCGTCACGGTGAACTACACGGGGTGGACCACCGAAGGCCGGATGTTCGACAGCACCCTCAAGCGGGGAAAGCCCGCCGAGTTTCCCCTCAATCGAGTTATCCCTGGTTGGACCGAGGCCCTGCAGCTGATGGTGCCAGGCGAAAAGCGCCGTTTTTGGATCCCCGGCAAGCTCGCCTACGGTGAAGCGAAGAGCAACGATCCGCACGCGCAGTTCGGCCCACCGCGCGGCACCCTCGTTTTCGACATCGAGCTGCTCAGCTTCAAGGAGGCCCCCAAGCCGCCCGACACACCCAAGGACGTGGCCAAGATCCCCAAGAATGCGGAGAAGACCGAGTCCGGTCTCGCTTCGCGCGTGCTCGAAAAGGGTGACGGCGACCAGCATCCAACCGCGACCAGCACCGTGACGGTGAACTACACGGGCTGGACGACCGACGGCAAGATGTTCGACAGCTCAATCGTCCGCGGAAAGCCTGCGACCTTTGGATTGAATCAGGTGATTCCGGGCTGGACCGAGGGCCTTCAGCTGATGGTGGTCGGCGAGAAGCGACGCCTCTGGATCCCGGAGAATTTGGCCTATGCCGGCCGACCAGGGCGCCCGCAGGGCATGCTCGTCTTCGACGTCGAGCTGCTCGAGATCAGGAACTAAGGCCGCTTTTCGACGAGCGATAGATCCAAAACGCCCCTCACGCGTCTATCCGAGAAGTGAGGAGCAAAGCATGAGGCAAACAATCGCTGTTTTGGGTCTGTGCGCGGCCATGGCTTGGCCGACGACGTCGCGCGCGTTCTGTGGCTTTTACGTGAGCGGCGCGGACGCGTCGCTCTACAACAATGCCACTATGGTTGTGATGATGCGCGAGGGCACACGAACCGTGCTCTCGATGCAGAATAATTATCAGGGGCCACCCGAAGACTTCGCGATGGTCGTTCCGGTCCCGGTGGTCTTGCAGGAAGAAAACGTGAAGACCCTGCCCCGCGAGATCTTTTCTCGAGTGGACAAGCTCGCAGCGCCGCGGCTGGTCGAGTACTGGGAGCAGGATCCCTGTCGGCCGATGGTGATGGAGGAAATGGCGCGGCCGATGGCAGCGAAGGCCCGGCGCAGCATGGGCGCAGCCGCGGACAGCGCCGAGGAATACGGCGTCACGATCGAGGCGCAGTTCAAGGTTGCCGAATACGACATCCTCATTCTGAGCGCGAAGGACTCCGGAGGCCTCGACAAATGGCTTCGAAAGAATGATTACAACATTCCGAAGGGTGCCAACAAGGTTCTTCGGCCGTACGTCGAGCAAAACACCAAGTTCTTCGTCGCCAAGGTCGACGCCGAGAAAGTGAAGTTCAAAGACGGAAAAGCCGTGCTGTCGCCGCTTCGATTTCACTACGACGCGCCGACGTTTACGCTTCCCGTTCGCCTCGGGTTGCTCAACAGCGGCGGCGAGCAAGACCTCATCGTCCACGTTCTTGCCAAGGGGCAGCGCTACGAAGTAGCGAACTACAAGAACGCATCGATTCCGACCAACATCCGGGTCGACAACAGCGTTCGAGAGAGCTTCGGCAGCTTCTACGATGCATTGTTCGAGCGCACGATCGAAAAGAACCCTGGCGCGGTCGTCACCGAGTACTCCTGGGATGCGACGAGCTGTGACCCCTGTCCGGAGCCGCCGCTCACTCCGCAAGAGTTGGCCACCCTGGGCGGCGACGTGATCATCCCTGGGGCCCAAGACCCGTACTCCGACATCCCCGGCGTCGTGCCGCAAAAGACCCGCCGCGTGGTTTGGCAACCCTATGGGTTCGTTCTGACGCGCCTTCACTACCGCTACAAGAAGAGCGGCCTAGGTGAGGACCTGGTCTTTCGCACCGCCGGCCCGATCGTCGGCGGGCGAGGCATGCCGGATCGAAACGGCGATCTCCACGAACGCCGCGCGCAGGCGTCCAGAATGAACAACTTCCAGGGCAGATACGTGATCCTCCATCGGTGGGAGGGCCCCATCGCATGCGCAAACCCACAGCGTGGCATGTGGGGAGGCCCGCCAGGCGGTCCGCAGCCCAAGCCCTTCGCGGCCACCAACACCATGCTCGAAGGTGGCACGATCCCTACGCTCACCAATCGTTTGCCCCAGCTCATTCAAACCGACATCCCGGAGCTCGACCTGAAGGCTCGTCCACCGGAACAGGAGCCGAAGACGCAAGAAGGGACGGGACCTGCGAGCAGCGACACCCGCACTTCCGATGGCTGTAGCATGAGCGCTGCAAAGACGGCGTCGCTCGGTTGGATCGCGTTGATCATGGTTGCTATGTGGCTGACCAGGCGAAGAGCCGTCTATTAGCTCATGGCAGAGTTCATCTTCACGATGAAGGGGGTCACCAAGGTTCATCCCCCCGACAAGAAGATCATCGAAGACCTC